>JBDLQA010000025.1:0-24843 GCA_039800845.1 Actinomycetota bacterium | reverse complement strand
TGCGCGTTATTCGAGTTGATTCGCTGCCGCGTCTGAGCGCTGGAAAGCCGGACTACATTGCCCTCCAGGCAAAGTTTGCGTTGGACGGCTTCTAAGCCAAGCGCCAGCAAACTTATGTAGCCTGTTCTCATGTCCAAAAACAGCAAAAACAATCGCAGCAAGAAGCGCGCCAAACTCTGGTTGGCTGGGGCTCGCCTCCGTACCCTCCCGTTGGCCGTTGCTCCTGTGCTACTGGGTGCCTGCTCCGCTCTGGCTTTGCAGAAGTTTTCGTTTGGACTCACGCTTCTGGCGCTGGCCGTCAGCATCCTGCTTCAAATCGGTGTGAACTATGCCAACGACTACTCCGATGGCATCCGCGGCACCGATGCCCAGCGCGTTGGACCAATGCGCCTCACCGGCAGCGGTGCCATCAAACCGGCCGAGGTAAAGCGCGCCGCATTCCTGTGTTTCGGATTGGCGGCTCTGGCGGGTCTGATCATTGTTTTGATTACAGGCCTCTGGTGGCTCATCGCGGTGGGTGTTGCCTGCATCGTGGCAGCCTGGTTCTATACCGGTGGCAAGAAGCCTTACGGGTACGCCGGCCTGGGAGACCTCATGGTCTTCATTTTCTTTGGCCTGGTTGCCACCGTAGGCACCTCATTTATCCAGGTTGGCTTCCTGGATCAGACCGCTGTCCTGCTTGGTGCTGCGGCCGGTTTCTTCGCCTGCGCTGTGTTGATGGTGAACAATCTGCGTGATCGTCAGTTGGATCAGCACGTTGGCAAGAAGACGCTGTCCGTGCGGGTGGGCGCTAAGCCTAGCAAGGTCATTTTCTTGCTTGACCTTTGGTTGCCATTCGGCATTGCATCGCTGCTTACCTGGGTCTTCCCATCGGCAGGGCTTGGTTGGTTTGCTGCGTTCTTGGCCTTGCCAGCAACCGTGGTCTTGCTCATGGCAAAGACCCCGAAAGAGCTGATCCTGGTGCTGAAACTGAGCAGCTATGCCGCTCTGGTGTTTGCCCTCTTGGAGTTACTCGCTTTTTCCATCCAGTAGGTCGTTCTCAACGTCCTTGGTGCCCGGCTTGTTTAGGCCATCGCGCTTCTGCTGTCCGCGCTCGTAAAGGTGAGTTGACATTGCGTCTCGCTGCTTGCGCAGAACCAAAATCGAGATGGCAAAAGATGCCACCGCAGCGAAGCAGGCCGCCAGAATCGGGTCTTTCACCAGTGCCCAGAAGACCACGAACACAACTGCAAATAGGCCTAAGCGAAATAGGAAGTACTGAGTCACTGGGTTTTTCATATCTTCAATCCTAAGTATCGTTAATGTATGCGCGCTGAATCCAAGTCGCCCGCTCAAGTTTTGGCGGCAAATCTGTTGGCCCAGTTGGCTGCCAATGGAGTGGATCACGTATTTTTGGCTCCGGGCGCGCGCTCCCAGGCTTTGGCGATTGCGGCCGGGCAGCTTGCTGAAGCGGGCCACATTCAACTTCACGTGCGTTTGGACGAGCGCTCCCTCGCATTCCAGGCTCTGGGCATCGGTCTGGCAAGTGGTTTCCCTGCCGCGGTAATCACAACTTCCGGCACCGCCGTAGCCAACTTACACCCGGCAGTTTTGGAAGCCCATCACGCCGGCATTCCCATGATTTTGCTCACCGCGGACCGCCCATCGGAGTTGCGCGGCGTGGGTGCCAACCAGACCACAAACCAGGTGGGCATCTTTGCTGATGCGGTGCGTGAATGCATCGATGTTGCGGCTCCTTCATCCACCGATACCGAGGCGAAGCTGGCCAAGAAGGCGGCCCAGCTGGCAGAGCAAGCCATCACAACCGCGGTCACCGATGCCGGGCCAGTACAGCTCAACGTGGGTTTCCGAGAGCCGCTGAGCGCAATCGAACCGAGAGCCGTGGAGATTTTCGAGCGCCTAGTTGAGCAGCAGCTCGAGGACGAAGCCACGAAGTCGATTCCGATTATTCAGTTGAGTGATTCTTCCGGTGGCGAAGAGTCCAGCTGCGGCGGTGACAGCTGCAACTGTGGCCACTCGCATCAAGCCGCTGGAGAAGCAGACACGGTAATCGACCTCAACCTCAAGACTGTCGTCATCGCCGGAGATGCTGGTGATTTAGCGCGTTGGTATTGCACCGGCCTGCCTCTGTTGGCCGAGCCGTCCTCGGGTGTTCGCCACCTTCCGGAATCAATCGCGGGATACCTTTGGGTGCTACGCGAGCGCCCAGATTTGGTGGATCAGGTTGAGCAGATTTTGGTCTTCGGCAAGCCAACTCTCAGCAGGCAGATTCAGGCACTCTTGAAGAAGCCTGGCGTAAAGGTTTTCAGCGACCCGGGCCGTCACGGAGTTTTCAATCCGGCACACAACGCCCAGGTTTTGGGAGACGACGTAGAGTTCATCGGAGACGCCGATACGGCTTGGCTCGGTGCTTGGCGTGACGCCGGCAAGCAGCTTTTGGCAAGTAAGCCGGCCGCCTCCAAAGCATCTGCCGCCACCGCCACCGATGCCGCAACCGGCACCGGTACCGCAACCGTATTTTCCCGACGAGAGCTGGTCGAGACCGTTTGGTCCGCTGCGGGTAAGACCAATCCACTGGTGCTAGGTGCTTCCAGACTGATTCGTGAGGCCGATTATTGGGCTCCAAATAAGGAACGCAAGGTTTTCGCCAACCGCGGTTTGGCTGGCATCGATGGCACCATCGCAACTGCCACCGGAATCGCTTTGGCGCACGCCGGTTCCAGGGTGCGCGTTCTGCTGGGCGACCTAACTTTCTTGCACGATGCCAGCTCCCTCGCAACCAACCCTGACGACGGTCACGTGAACATCCAGGTCATCGTTGGTAACGACAACGGCGGCACCATTTTCGAAGGTTTGGAAGTAGCTCAAAACCTGGGCCCTGCCGATTTCGAGCGCCTGTTCAAGACCCCGCAGCGAGTAAACCTTGAGAAGCTGGCTTTGGCCTACGGCTGGAAATATGTGAGGGTCAACGACTCCACAGTGTTGAAGGCGGCCATGAAGGAGCTCGGCCGTGTGGTTATTGAAGTTCCGCTAGTCGGTAACTAAACCCAAAACCTGGCGGATCGGCTTGAACTTAAGCTTGGTCTCCGCAAGTTCGGCGCTCGGGTTGGAGCCAATCACAATGCCGCATCCCGCGTGCGCAATGATTTTGCCGTTTTCGATGGCTGCGCCCCGAAGCGCAATCACCCATTCGCCGTCGCCATCGGCGCCAACCCAGCCAATCGGCCCGGCGTAGCTTCCTCTGTCGAATGGCTCAAGCTCGCGAATCAAATCCAAAGCAACATCCCTAGGGGTGCCGGCAACTGCTGCAGTTGGGTGAAGTGCCTCTGCCAGGTCCAAAACGGATGAATCATCGGCGATGATGCCCTGAACATCGCTGGCTAGGTGCCAAACGTTAGGTAAGGCCAAGCTGAATGGGGCTTCGTCCGCCACAATCTCTTCGCAGTACGGCTCCAGAGCGTTCACCAAAGATTCCACTGCGATGCGATGCTCGTTGACGTTCTTGGCCGAAGTGCTGAGTGCCGCTGCAATCGCGCGGTCCACATCGGGGTCGGTTCCGCGGCCAGCGGTGCCGGCAAGCACGCGAGCAGAAACCCGGCCGTGATCCACGCGCACCAAGAGTTCGGGGGAGGCGCCAAAGCGGTTGTTCACCCAGTAGGTCCAGCAGCTCGGGTAGCGCTTAGTTAGGCGACCGATGGCCGGACGCGGGTCAAAATCAGTGCCAACTTCGGTCACAACATCGCGGGCCAGAACCACCTTGGAAAGTTCTTGGGCCTCAAGCTTGGCCACAGCCTTGGCCACGATCTCCTCGAAGCCATCCTCGCTAAGCGCGCCTGGCTCCAGATGCAAGACGGCAGGCTTTTTCCACTCGGTAATCCAGTCGGGGGATAGCGCGGTAGGCGCATCGAAATCTTCTGTCGAAATGGTGGTCAGCCAGGCGCGGCCATCGCGGAATCCCAAAATCTGCTTCGGAATGACAAGCACGCTTACCCAGTCTGATTGGTCATCGAAAGCCATGGAACCGAAAGCCACCAAGCCACGGCCGCTGGACGGGGTGGAGTCGGTGATTTGGGCAAGAGAACACACCGATTTCCACTGCGATGAAAGCGTTGCGATGCGGCCCGGCCCGGAAGCCTCAAGCCTTAGAACCTCACCGCGGGCCACCATTCCCTCACCGTCACGGATGAAGGCCATGCCGTCGGGGGTAAGGGCATCGGAAATCACAAAATCTGGTGCCAGAGACAAACTCACGGTCTTAACGTGCAACACCGGGAAGTGATGGGTGTTGCCGTGGGTTGTGTATGTCACCACCGAATTCTAGCCCTCCGCCTGAAAGGTAAACTTGTCACGTGACTAAAGCCGATCTGCAGAAAAAACCTTCCGAGGTTGCTGCAATGTTTGATCAGGTAGCTGAGAACTACGATCTCACCAACGACCTGCTCTCGTTCGGCCAAGACCGAGCCTGGCGCAAGCGAGTCCTTGCCGCGGTTGATCCAAAGCCAGGTCAGGCAATCCTAGATTTAGCCGCGGGAACCGGCTCTTCATCGGTGGTTTTCTGCAAGCCGGGCGTACGCGTTGTGGCGGGAGACTTCTCGCAGGGAATGCTGGCGGTTGGCCGCAAGCGTCACCCGGAGATCGAGTTTGTCTTTGCGGATGCCACTGCGCTCCCTTTTAAGCGCGACGAGTTCGACGCCGTGACCATCAGCTTTGGCCTTCGAAATGTTGTTGACACCAGCAAGGCGCTCGCCGAGATGCTGCGCGTTACCAAACCGGGCGGACGTCTGGTGATCTGCGAGTTCAGCCAGGTCTCCAACCCACTGCTGCGCGGGCTGTACAACTTCTACCTGAGTAACTTCCTGCCGCTGCTGAGCCGCGTGGCTAGCAAGACCCCGGAGGCCTACACCTACCTGAGCGATTCCATTCAGGCTTGGCCAAACCAGGAGGCGCTGGCGAAGTTGATTAGCGAAGCCGGATGGCAAAACGTGGAGTACAAGAACTTGACGTTGGGTGTGGTTGCCGTTCACATTGCCCGTAAGCCATCTTCGACGGCTGCCCGTAAGCCACCTTCGACGGCTGCCCGTAAGCCATCTTCGACAGCTGCCCGTAAGCCATCTTCGACGGCTGCCACCAAGCCATCGGCGAAGGCGGGCAACTGATGTCAAAGCTTCCAAAGCAGTTGCGCAAGGTCACCGACATGGCCCTGCTGCGCCAGCTCGAGGCCGGCCTGGAGCGCGTCGAAGTCGCCCTAGAGTCTGCGGTTTCGCACACCGACCCAATCGCCAAGGTACCCGCCCGCCACCTGTCGTCTGCTGGTGGAAAGCGCGTACGCCCAACCCTGGTTCTGCTCACCGCCCAGTTTGGCACCGATGCCGCGAGCCAGCAGATCATCGACGCATCTGTCGTTGTTGAACTCACCCACCTTGCAACCCTGTACCACGACGACGTCATGGACAACGCCCCGATGCGCCGCGGTGTGCCGTCGGCTCACGAGATCTGGGGCAACAGCGTGGCCATCCTTACCGGCGACCTCCTTTTCGCAAGGGCTTCGCAGGTGGTTTCGCGTCTGGGCGAGCGCGCCCTCACCCTTCAGGCCGACACCTTCGAACGCCTCTGCCTAGGGCAGCTTCACGAGACAGTTGGTCCTCAGGACGGCGATGACCAGGTGGCTCACTACATCCAGGTCCTTGCGGATAAGACCGGTTCGCTCATCGCTGCCGCTGCCGAACTGGGCATCATGTTCAGCGGCGCGGACGATTCCTTCCGGGAGCCAGTTCGTGACTTCGGCGAAAAAATCGGTGTGGCTTTCCAGCTGATTGATGACGTAATCGATCTGCAGTCCGATGGCGCAACCAGCGGCAAAACCCCTGGAACCGACCTACTGGCTGGAGTTCCAACTCTGCCAACCCTTTATCTACGTCAGATTGCCGCCACCGATGACGCCGCCGCCGCTCTGGTTGCCCGCATCGATGCCGTTGACGAGTCGACCCTGGCCGCTGTGGTGAAGGATCTTGGCGCGCACAACGCCACCACCCTGGCCTACGAGGAAGCGAAGCGCTGGGCTGCAGACGCAGTGGCCGCGCTCGCCCCGCTTCCTAACAACGCTGCCAAGCAGGCGATGATCGCATTCGCCGAGGCAGTTGTGGACCGCCAGAACTAGCCTGTTCCATTCCGTCGTTAGCTTCTGTTCGCTTTGTGCGCAGCCGAATACGCGCCTACAATTCGGAACATGACTAAGTCGATCTACCAGCTGACTCGCGCTGGTGTCTCCCTGCTAATCGAAACCAGCACGGGCACGCCAAACGTTGTTTACTGGGGGTCGCAACTCGGCGAGGGCGTTGACCCTGAGCAGTACCTGCTGGCCATCACCGAACCCGCACCTCACGGCTACTACGACCACGCACATCGCGGGGGAGTGTGGCGCGAGAACGCTCGAGGATTCTGGGGGCGCCCCGCTCTGCTAGGCCACCGCGATGGCCGCGACTGGAGCCAGCTGTTCCAGTTGGTATCCGCCAAAGAATCCGAGAATGGCGTCAGCTTTGTTTCCCGCGATGCCGCATTGGGTGTTGAGGTTGAAATCGGCTACCACTTGACCGAAAGCGGCTTGGTTCTCATCGACCAGCGCGTCACCAATCTGCACGATGGCGTCTTCTTCCTTGAGAACACCACCGCGTTTTTGCCTCTGCCAGATCACGCCAGTGACATCTTGGACTTCACGGGTCGTTGGTTGAAGGAACGCCAGCCGCAGCGAAGCAAGATTCAGACCGGAATCTGGCAGCGTGAATCGCGCGAAGGCCGTTCCGGACACGACTACACAATCGTGCAGTTTGCAATGACCGCAGACGCCAACTTCCAGACCGGCGAAGTGTGGGGATTGTCACTTGCCTGGAGTGGGCAGGGCAGTCACATCATCGAGCGCCAGAGCGTTGGCCGAACCCAAATCGGTGCCGGTGAACTTTTGATGCCGGGTGAAGTCACTCTGGCTGAGGGCGAGACCTACAACGCGCCAACTGTTGTTGCCGCCTATGCGAATGACGGCATCGATGGCGCGAGCCACCGCTTCCATCAGTGGGTGCGCGCCCGCAAGAATCACCCCACCAACGTTCGTCCGCGTCCGGTAACCCTAAACGTCTGGGAAGCCGTCTACATGGACCAGAAGTTGGACAAGCTTTCGGCCCTGGCTGCCGTGGCTGGGGAAATAGGTGTGGAGCGTTTCGTCCTGGATGACGGCTGGTTCGGCGCTCGCCGCGATGACCACGCTGGTTTGGGTGACTGGACCGTAGCCCCCGAGGTTTGGCCAAATGGCTTGAAGCCTTTGATCGACGTCGTAAAGGCCAATGGCCTGGAGTTTGGCCTATGGTTCGAAGGTGAGATGGTGAACCCGGACAGCGACCTGTATCGCGCTCACCCAGATTGGATTCTCCACACTGCGGACCGCGTTCCCATTGAGGCACGCTTCCAGCAGGTCTTGGACCTCACTCATCCGGGAGCCTTTGAACACGTTCTGGGTCAGGTGGATGCCATCCTCACCGAGTACGACATCGCCTACATCAAGTGGGATCACAATCGCACCCTCACCGATGCCGCGCACTTTGGCAAGGCGGCCATGCGTAATCAGACGCTCGTCATCTACCGCCTCTTCGATGAGTTGAAACTTCGTCACCCAGGGCTTGAAATCGAGTCTTGCGCAAGCGGCGGAGGTCGAATCGACCTGGGCATGATTGATCACGCTGACCGTTTCTGGACCAGCGACTGCAACGATGCCCTGGAGCGCCAAACCATTCAGCGCTACACGAGCATCGCGATTCCACCGGAGATGCTGGGAACCCACGTTGGGCCATCGCCAGCACATTCCACCTACCGCACTCACTCGGTTGCTTTCCGCGCCATCACGGCCCTCTTTGGTCACGCGGGCCTGGAGTGGGACCTCACAGAGACCAACGCTGAAGAGCGCGAACAGCTCAAGAGCTGGATCAGCTACTACAAGCAGAACCGCGAACTCCTCCACTCGGGACGCGTGGTTCGCATCGATTCGGTAGACGGCGATTCTTGGTCTCACGGCGTGGTCTCACAGGATGGAAGCCGCGGAATCTTCGCCTACGTTGCATTGGCGATGAGCAAGTTTGTCTTGCCACCCGCGTTGCGCCTCGGCGGGCTGGATCCTCAGGCCAAGTACCTGGTCAAACTTGTTAGCCCAGCCGGAGCTTACGCAAGCACCGGAAAGTACGAGCCGCAGTGGCTCGAAGGCGTGACCGTGGACGGTGCATTCCTGATGAAGCAGGGTCTGCGCCCGCCTATCCTCAAGCCCGAGCAGGCAATGTTGCTTGAGGTAGCTAGGGTCGGCTAACCGCCAGTTAGGCTTGTTGCCATGGGTTCGCTAACTACCGCAATGCTGTCCGTGCCACGCACGCGCAAAGCGATGGTCGGCATCATCGGTGCGTTCTTCATCCAGGGTTTGCTGGCGGTTGCTTGGCTGCCGCGAATCCCGGAGGTCATTGATCACTTAAACGTTCCGTTCTCAGCCTGGGGCGCCATTGTCGGCATCGCTGGACTTGGCGGTTTGGTGCCGTTGCTCTTTGCCAACAGGCTTATTAATCGATGGGGTACCCGCCCGCTTTTGCAGGTGTCCTACTTGGTGGCCGCGGCCTCGATTGCGAGTTTTGGGTTCATCCGTGAGCCGATCATTTTCTTCATCGCGCTGTTCATTCAGAACTTTGGCTACGGCGTATTCAACATCGCTTTGAACTCCCACAGCGTTGTGTTCCAAAACCGAATCGGCAAGGTTATTCTGGGTCGATTCCATGCTGCTTGGAGCATCGGTGCGGCCAGTTCATCATTGCTCACCGGTTTCTTCGCGTCCTTCGTGAGCCTAGATTTCTACCTACTTGTAGTAGCCGCCGTTTCCTTGGCCGTTTGCTGGTTCGCATCCACCCTGATGCTCAGCCCAAGCGAGGACGGCCACGAGCAGGAGAAGAAGCGCGCGGAGTCTGTGCCGCTCTTCAAAACTCCAAGCTATGTGATTCTGCTTGCGGTCGGGCTTTTCTGTGCGGTTATGCCAGAGGCCACGATGATGGACTGGAGTGCCATTTTCGCCAAGCGAATCATGCATCTTTCGCCAGCGCTGCAGGGCGCCCCCTACACGCTATTTGTCGTATCGATGATTGCTTCGCGTTTGTCTATCGGCAAGCTGTCGAAGCGTCGCCACCTGAGCAGGGTGGGTCAGATCGCTGCCACAATGGGCGCTTTCGCGGTTTCAATCGCGGCAGTTCTCGGAACCTTGATTGGCGGCGTTGACCCGTTGCTTTCACTGGGTGTCACAACGATTTTCTGGATTCTCACTGGACTCGCGGCTGGTCCACAGGTGCCTTCGTACTTCTCGATGGCTGGCTCGGTTGACACCATGACAACCGCCCAGGCGATGAGCCGCATGAGCCTGATGAACTCACTATTCATCCTGGCCGTCAAGGTTGTCATGGGTGGCATCGCCCAGGGTATCGGTGTGCCGTTTGTCTTTGTGGTCTCGGTGGTCACATTCACCGGCGCAAGCATCATCTCGGGAATTGTTGTTAAGCGACTCAAGAGTTCGGCGGCCCAGGCGGAAAAGGAAGCGGCCACGGCGGACCAGTCGGTGGATGCATTCCCGGTCACATCGCCGCTTGCGATCGTCTCGGAATCAGAGATCGAATAGAGTCTTTGGCCACCAGCGAAACAGCTGCCCACAATTGCAAAACCCGCCGTCGAAGCCAGGGTCTTATAGAAACCAGTGGCTCGAGGCGGGTTTTGGTTTAAGTTTTAGCGGTAGTTGGTGAACTGCAGGTCGATGTCCAAGTCGGAAGAACGCAGCAGCGAAATAACTTCCTGCAGGTCATCGCGGCTCTTGCTGCTGACGCGAAGTTCGTCACCCTGGATGATCGACTTGACGCCCTTAGGGCCTTCATCGCGAATGATCTTGTTGATCTTCTTAGCTTGGTCCTGCTCGATACCCTGCTTAAGGCTGGCCTCGATGCGGTATTCCTTGCCGGAAGCGTAAGGCTTGCCTGCATCCAGGCTCTTCAGGCTGATGCCGCGCTTCACAAGCTTGCTCTGGAACACGTCCAGAACTGCCTTCACGCGGTCTTCGGAGCTGGCCTTCATCAGGACCTTCTCGCCTGACCATTCGATCGATGCGCCTACGCCCTTGAAGTCGTAGCGCTGCTCGATCTCTTTCTCAGCCTGGGTTAGGGCGTTTGCCGCCTCTTGCTTGTCTACTTTGGAGACGATGTCGAACGAAGAATCTGCCATGCCAGAAGTTTATCGACTACTTGCAGCCGGGCGGGCGGTGGAACTGCGGATCAGCAGCTCAACCGGCATCTCGGTCAGCTCTTCAATGTTGGTTGGCACGTTCGGGTCATCGGATTCAAGAACAGCCAGCAGCTGTTCCGCTGCCATACGTCCCTGACCTCGCACGTGCTGATCGATAGTGCTCAGGCCGAAGAAGTCGCTCATGTCGTGGTTGTCCATGCCGATAACGCTTACGTCTTCCGGCACGCGCAGGCCCAGGTCTTTAGCGGCCATGATGGCACCGAAGCCCATTTCGTCCGATGCGCAGACGATTGCGGTTGGCGCATTGCGCGGGTCACCGAGGACCTGCTTTGCCGCGTGGTAGGCACCTCGAATGGTGAAGTCGGCTGGCACGAACCAGGTTGGGCGCACCGGCAGACCAGCGTCAATAAGCGCCTGCTCGTAACCCTCGTGGCGCAGGCTCGGCTGCATGAAGTGCATCTCGGTTGGTGGTAGACCACCGATGTTCGCGATGCGAGTGTGGCCCAAGCCAATCAGGTGTTCGGTGGCTAGGTAGGCAGCATTGTGGTCGTTGATGGCAAGTGTACGGATGCCATCGATGGGGCCACCGATGCCAACCACTGGCTTGCCAGTGCGGTTCAGTGCCGCCAGTTCGCTCTCAAGCGGTTTTACACTGACGCAAAGAACGCCGTCCACACGCTTGCGAAGTAGGAAGTCGTTGAAGATCTTGCTGCGCTGGGCTTCGGATTCCCCCAGGTTGTAGAGGGTCAGGTCGTAGCCGCGTTCAATCAGAACGGTCTCGATTGCCTCCAGGGCAACGCTGAAGAACCAGCGGTCAACAAACGGCAAAACCACACCGATGTTGCGGTTGCGACCAGTTGCCAGGGTGTAGGCGGAAGACGAGGCAACGTAGCCAAGCTCGGCGGCGGCCTGCTTCACCTTATCGCGGGCGCGGTCGGATACGTGGTCCTTGCCGCTGAGTGCGCGCGAAACGGTCGCGGTGGATACGCCTGCAAGCCTTGCAACGTCTTCAATACCAACCATGGTTTTCCTGCAAATCTCTTGAAAATGTAAATCAAAACCAAATTACTTGCAGAAATGAGTGGAAAAACCTGTAAAAGCCAATCGAAAGCAACTCGTAATAAAGCACTTACATTTCATTCAAGCCACCGGTGCCAAATCTGATTTCCCATACCGGCGCGTATCCGCTAACATTGACTGGTTGCCCTGTGCAGCATTCGGCTAGTTACCCAAGCGGCCAAAGGGATCTGACTGTAAATCAGCCGGCTCAGCCTTCGGGGGTTCGAATCCCTCACTAGCCACGAAACCCCAGTCCTCCACGACTGGGGTTTTTTGCTTTTAAGCGCTAGTCTGACGATGGGTTCGGCGACGGACGCCGACTCCAAAACGCAAAGGAGCGTTATCGGATGAGTTCAGACGCAACAAATGTGGCACCTGGCCACTCAATTGCGGATCCAGGCGTGCTAGGCCTAGCAGGATTCGCACTTACCACCTTCGTACTAAGTCTTCACAACTCAGGCATCGTGCCAGCGGCAGTATTCGCTGTTCTCGGCTTGGCCCTGTTCTACGGAGGCATCGCTCAGATGCTTGCGGGAATGTGGGAATTCGTTAAGGGCAACACCTTCGGAGCTCTTGCCTTCACCTCGTACGGCGCCTTCTGGATGTCGTTCTGGTATTTGGTCAGCTCCGGTGCGGTCAAAGACGCAGGCAGTGCCGGTGTTGGCGCATTCCTGCTGGCATGGACCATCTTTACTGCCTACATGACGCTTGCTGCAGCGAAGGGCAACCGTGTGGTGCTTCTGGTGTTTATCGCTCTGCTTATTACCTTCCTGCTTCTGACCATCGGCGCTTTTAACGGTGACGCTGCAGGTGCCGGAATGACCCAGGTCGGTGGCTACTTCGGTCTGGTCACTGCTGCACTTGCCTGGTATGGCTCGGCGGCTGGAGTAGTCAACTCAACCTGGAAGCGAACTGTCCTTCCGCTTGGCTAATTATTAGGACTGAAAAACCCGTCACTCTGAAGGTGGCGGGTTTTTCATTTTCTGTAATCTTTGGGCCACCCGGCTTGCCATCGCTCCTCAGGCTGCCTCAATCAACCCCTCTGCCAGCAGGTAGTCTTGAGTAGTTGGCTATAACTCTCAGAACCGGAGAAATACGCGTCGTGAACGATTCGACTATCTTTTACACCTACACCGATGAAGCCCCTGCGCTAGCGACAGCATCGTTGCTGCCGATTGTGCAGGCGTACGCAAGTGCTGCAAACGTGAACATTGAGACCCGCGACATTTCGCTGGCCGGCCGCATACTGGCGGTTTTCTCGGACGTCCTAAGCGCGGACGAGCGCGTTGGCGACGCTCTTACCGAGCTGGGCGAGCTTGCCAAGACTCCAGAAGCCAACATCATCAAGCTTCCAAACATCTCGGCTTCCATCCCTCAGTTGAAGGCTGCTATCGCCGAACTTCAGGCTCTGGGCTTCGCGGTTCCTGACTACGCCGACGAACCAACCACCGATGCCGAGCGCGACGCCCGCAAGCGTTACGACAAGGTGAAGGGAAGTGCTGTAAACCCTGTGCTTCGTGAGGGAAACAGTGACCGTCGCGCGCCGCTTTCGGTGAAGGCCTACGCCCGGAAGCACCCTCACGTCAACAAGCCTTTTGCTGCTGGTTCCAAGACTCGCGTTGCGACCATGGGTCACGACGACTTCTTCAGCAACGAGAAGTCAGTTGTAATCGCCAAGGATGAAGTGCTGACTATCCGCCACATCGCAACAGACGGCACTGAGACCGAGCTGAAGAAGGGCCTGAAGGTCCTGGCCGATGAAATCATCGACGCCACTTTCATGAACGTTGCCGAACTGGACAAGTTCCTGGCTGCAACTTTGGAGCAGGCAAAGGCTGACGACGTCCTTTACTCGGTCCACCTGAAGGCCACCATGATGAAGGTGAGCGACCCAATCCTCTTCGGTCACGTGGTCAAAGCATTCTTCGCGGGAGTATTCGCTAAGTACGGCGCGGACCTGGCTGCGGCTGGCCTGAGTGCCAACGATGGCCTGGGTTCGATCCTGGCTGGCCTCGCAAACGTCGCTAACGGCGCTGAGATTGCCGCTGCTTTTGACGCCGCACTGGAGCAAGGACCACGCGTCAGCTACGTCAACAGTGACAAGGGAATCACTAACCTGCACGTTCCTTCGGACGTGATCGTTGATGCATCCATGCCTGCGCTGGTACGCAACGGTGGAAAGCTCTGGGGCCGCGATGGCTCGGAGGCCGACACCCTGGCCGTCATCCCAGACTCCTCCTACGCTGGCGTTTACCAGGCGACCATTGAGGATGTCATCGAGAACGGTCCGCTGGATCCTGCGACCATCGGTTCGGTTCCAAACGTGGGTCTGATGGCTCAGGCCGCTGAGGAATACGGCAGCCACGACAAGACCTTCGAAATCAAGTCGGCTGGTCGTGTTGAGGTAGTAAACGCAGCTGGTGAGGTTCTGCTTTCGCACGTTGTTAGCGAGGGCGACATCTGGCGCGCAACCCAGACCAAGGATGTCGCGGTTCGCGACTGGGTCAAGCTGGCCGTTACCCGTGCCCGCGCCACCAACGTACCTGCCGTCTTCTGGCTGGATGAAAACCGCTCGCACGACGCAGCTCTGATCCGTAAGGTGAAGCAGTACCTGGGCGACCACGACACCACTGGTCTCACCATCGAAATCCTGGAGCCATCCGCTGCAACCAAGTACTCGCTCAACCGCATTCGTCAGGGCCTCGACACCATATCGGTCACCGGTAACGTTCTGCGCGACTACCTGACCGACCTGTTCCCAATCCTCGAGGTTGGAACCAGCGCCAAGATGCTGTCGATTGTGCCTCTGCTGAACGGTGGTGGCTTGTTCGAAACCGGTGCCGGTGGTTCCGCTCCTAAGCACGTGCAGCAGTTCTTGGAAGAGAACTACCTGCGCTGGGACTCGCTGGGTGAGTTCTTCGCACTTGCTGCATCGCTGGAGCACTTCTCAATCGTGACCGGTAACTCGAAGGCCAAGGTCCTGGCAGACACCCTGGATCGCGCAACCGGAACCTTCCTTGAGGAAGACCGTTCGCCAGGCCGCAAGATCGGCACCATCGACAACCGCGGCAGCCACTTCTACCTGGGTCTTTACTGGGCACAGGAGCTGGCTGGCCAGAGCGACGACGCCGAGCTGGCGCAGAAGTTCGCGGCCCTAGCCGAGACCCTCACCAACGCCGAAGCAAAGATTGTCGAAGAGCTGGTTGCTGTTCAGGGATCGCCTGTTGAGATCGGCGGTTACTACCGTCCGGATGCAGCGCTGGTCGAGAAGGCAATGCGCCCATCGGCAACTCTGAACCAGGCTCTCGCGGCTCTAGGAAACTAATCGCGCAACACTAAAAAGAATCCGCCTGACAGCAACTGAGTCAGGCGGATTCTTTTTAGTAGAAGGCTTTGGTTAGCAGCGTGCTGACTTTCATAACCGGGTCAAATCGGACCGCGCGCTTGTCAATCGCTATTCGTTCGATGTTCTTGAATTTGTCCGGAATCAC
Source organism: Actinomycetota bacterium (assembly GCA_039800845.1). Lineage (GTDB taxonomy): Bacteria > Actinomycetota > Actinomycetes > Actinomycetales > Microbacteriaceae > Rhodoluna. The sequence goes on along the minus strand of JBDLQA010000025.1, from coordinate 9,994 downwards.
AGCGTCTAGCTCGGGCAACATGGTGCGAGCGAATACATCGCTGATGTGACTGAAGTCGCGGTAAACCTTCACGCCGCGCATAAATGCTGGGCACTCGTGCGGGCAGTAAGTGGTGCGGAAATCTGCCACGGTAACTCCGGGCAGCGCGTGGATGGTTCGCGGCAAAATGTCCACCGGTTTCATCGATACAGAGTAAGGCGTGCGGCAGCGGAATTCCGCGGTTTTTACATCCTTGGCGATGCAGTTCTCAAAACCATTAGCCGGCTTGGGGTTGTCGCTTATGACTAGCCACTGAGTTCCGCGCTGAAGCTGCGAAACTACAAGTTTTTTGTAGGCGGCGGCCATGGCGGGGTCTGCCTGGGAATCGAACGCCGAATTGGAGTTGACGATCAGGTCGAATGGCGGGTTTCCAGCTAAGTATTTCTGCAGTCGGCGATTCCAATCCCAGCAAGACGGAGTGTTGCGGTTATGCGGGTAGGTCTGCCAATCGCCAACGGTGCAAGCGCTCTTGGAGATGTACTTGACGTGCCACTTGTAGCGGTGCGCCAGAACATCCAGTGGCGCAAAATATTGGCGCATGTGTGAGTCACCGATGAAGGCCACTCGCCAAATGCCAGGATCCACTCCCTTTGTGCAGGCCTTGAATCCCCAATTGTGGAGGGTCACTAGACAGTTGCCGCTTTCCACGGAACCCCAGCTGATGTCGTTTTGGTTGTCATCGTTGGATACGGCAGCGCGAGCGCCAGTCTGAGCGCTCAGCACCAATCCAAGTGCGAGCGCTGCGGTCAGAATCTTCTTGCGCAGCGACAACTTCTAGGCCCTGATCCAAACTGTCTGGTCTGGTGCAAGTGGGTGCCCATCCTGCATGCCGTGAAGGCTGCTAGCTATGACTCGACCTTCCGGCAGGTCAACGGCAGAGTTGCCAAAGTTGTGAATCACAAGAATTTCGCCGTTGCGGTAGCCGAGGACGGACTCGGACACGAAACCGTCGAGCCACTCGAAGCTGCCTTCGCCAAGCTTGAGCTGCTTGCGCAGGCTAAGGGCTAGCTTGTACATCTCAAGTGTTGAACCAGCAATGCCCTGCTGAAGGTTACGCGAGTAGTCCTTGTAGATCTCAGGCTGTGGCAGCCAGGATGCGCCGGTCAGGTTGAATCCATTGGCTGCACCGATGCCCGCCTCCCATGGCAAACTTACGCGGCAGCCATCGCGGCCTACGCGCTTGCCTCCGGTGCGGAAGAATGTTGGGTCTTGGCGGAACTCCGGCTGGAGGGTGGTGTGCTCCGGCAAACCTAGTTCCTCGCCCTGGTAGATGTAGGCAGAGCCAGGCAGGCCGAGCATGAACAGCGTTGCTCCACGCGCTCTGCGCAAGCCTAGTTCGCGGTCCGGCTGCGCATCATTCGGCCCCACGCCGTCGCTGTCTGTCGGCTTGATTTTCAGACCGCCGAAACGGCTGGCGTGACGCAGCACATCGTGGTTGTTCAGCACCCAGGTGCTAGGAGCCCCAACGCCGTCGAAAGCTTCGAAGGATTCGTTGATGTTCTCGAACAGGGTCTTTGCATTCCACTCGCTGTTCAGGAATCGGAAGTTGAAGGTCTGTTGGAATTCATCGGGGCGCACCCAGAGTGCCATAAACGAAAGCGGCAGAACGTAGGCCTCACCGCACATTGCGCGGTCGCCCGGGTAGGAATCCAGAATCTTGCGCCAGCGACGGAAGATAGGGTGCACTTCTTCCTGGAACCACATGGGGGGAGAGGCTTCGCCTTCGATGAACCCGGCCCCGGCTCGTTCCACGTCAGGGTGGTCAGGAAGGCCGTGCGCCTTTGCCATGGCGTGTGGCTGATCCACACGGAAGCCGTCAACGCCGCGCTTTAGCCAGAAGTGAAGGATGTCCTCGAATGCCTGCTGGACGGCAGGGTTAGACCAGTTGAGGTCGGGCTGACTGCTGTCGAAAAGGTGCAGGTACCACTGGCCGGGGGTGCCATCCGGGTGGACGGTACGAGTCCAAGCTGGGCCGCCGAACAAACTCAGCCAGTTGTTTGGCGGCAACTCTCCGTTCTGTCCCTTGCCATCCTTGAAGTGATAGAACTCACGTTCGGGTGAACCCTCGTGCGCCTTCAGGGCAGCCTGGAACCAGGCGTGCTGGTCACTCGAATGATTTGGCACTAAGTCGATAAGCACGCGCAAGCCAAGGGCGTGGGCCTTTTCGAGCATTGCGTCGAAATCTGCCAAGGTGCCGAAGATTGGGTCTACATCGCAGTAGTCGGAGACATCGTAGCCAGCGTCTTTTTGGGGGGAGCGGTAGAACGGGCTGAGCCAGATTGCCTCAACGCCAAGCTCTGCAAGGGCATCCAAGCGGCTGGTAATACCTTGCAGGTCACCAAGGCCATCACCGTTGGCGTCGGCAAATGAGCGTGGGTAGATCTGGTAGATCACACCACTGCGCCACCACTCACCACCCTGTTTAGCGTCGTGAGTTGCTCCGGCGCCCCAAGGCAGCTGTAAAGTCACAACTTAATCCAAGCAGTTTGGTCGTGCTCTAGCTCCCCTTCGACACTTAAATCGTGCTGTGTTGTCACTAAAAGTTCGCCAGAGGGAACAATTACGGGGTCTGGTCCGAAGTTGGTCAGCACCAAAACGCCATTGTTGATGTACGCCAGAGTGTTTTTATCCTGGTATTCCTCGGCCCAACTGAACTCCCCGGAGCCCATTCCGAAGGCTCGGCGCTCCTTGATGAGGCGCTTGTATACCTCCAGGGTGGAGCCGGCCACGCCCTCCTGCTTGTCGCGAGCCAGAACCTTGTAGGAGCCAGGCTGCGGAAGCCAAGATTCGCCGTTTGAAGAGAACCCGTTCGCCTCGTTGGCGCCACCTTCCCATGGCAGTGGTACGCGGCAGCCATCGCGGCCAACGCGCTCTCCGTTGGTGCGGAAGAAAGTTGGGTCCTGTCGATACTTGGCTTCTAAAGTGGTGTGCTCGGGCAGACCAAGTTCTTCGCCCTGGTAAACATAGGCGGATCCTGGCAGGCCCAGCATGAAGGCGCTCGCCGCACGTGCCTTGCGGATTCCCATCGCTTCGTCCGGCTGCGGGTAATCCGGGCCAATGCCGTCGCCCGGCTTAGGGATTTTGCCCTCGTAGCCGTATCGGGTGGCGTGGCGCACCTGGTCGTGGTTAGAGAGTACCCAGGTGCTGCTGGCGCCCACCTTGCCATACTCCACGATGGAGTCGGTCACGATCTTCTTTAGTGCCACCGGCTCGAACGGCGTTGCCATGTAGTCGAAGTTGAACGACTGGTGGTACTCATCCGGGCGCACCCACATTGCCAAACGCGGCAGCGGGCTCATCGATGCCTCAGCACAGAAGGCACGGTCGTCAAATTCGTCCAGGACGCGGCGGAAGCGGCGGATGAAGTCGTGCACTCCAGGCTGACCCCAGTAAGGCACGCGCTCCTCCGCTTCGGTAAGGGTGAAGGTATCGATAGGAATCTCTTCGCCGTCGGCATTGCGGGCACGGTCGTCGGGGTAGCCCGCGCGCTTCACCATTCCGTGAGCAACATCCACACGGAAGCCGTCCACGCCCTTTGCCAGCCAGAAGCGAAGGATCTCGTCAAACTCGTCAGCCACAGCTGGGTTCGCCCAGTTCAGATCTGGCTGGGTGCTGTCGAACAGGTGCAGGTACCAGTCGCCGGGGGTGCCATCGGCATTTGTGGTTCGGCTCCAAGCCGGCCCGCCAAAAATGGACTGCCAGTTGTTTGGCGGCAGCTCGCCATTGGCGCCCTTGCCTGGCACGAAGTGGTAGTAAGCGCGCTCCGCAGAACCTGGTGCTGCCTTCAGTGCGGCCTGGAACCAGGCGTGCTGGTCGCTGGTGTGGTTAGGAACGATGTCCACGATGATGCGGATGCCCAGACTCTTGGCCTTGGCCAGGAGAACATCCATGTCCTCATTGGTGCCGAATAGGGGATCAATAAGGCGGTAGTCGCTGATGTCGTAGCCGGCGTCCTTCTGCGGGCTCTTAAAGAAAGGTGAGAACCAGATTGCATCGATGCCAAGGCTCGCCAGCGATTCCAGGCGCGCGGTTACACCTGGAAGGTCACCGATGCCGTCGCCGTTGGCGTCAGCGAAGGATCGTGGGTAGATCTGGTAAATGACGGCGGTGCGCCACCATTCAGCTTCCGGATTGGCTGAAAGAAGGATTTGGTTCTGCGACATAAAAACCACCATAAACGACAGATTGCGTCGAGATTTCGAGGATTCGCCATATAAACGCTTGCGGTGTATTAAAAAAGTTCTCTAGTGTTTTCTGTAAGCGCTTACATAAATCTTCTCAAACAACAAAATTTCAGGCGAGAAGTGCTATATCGGCTCTGGGACAGGGGTATATTTTTTGTAACCTAACCGTTATCAAAAAAACTTCATCGCAATTTGACGCAAGCGCTTACAGAGATGTTTGCTATTTACAGACTTCTTACAAAGTCTTCCAGCAATGGAATCTAGGAAAGGTAACAAATGAAGAATCTGAAGCGTGGACTGGCGGCTGTAGCCGTCGCTGCCGTCGCAGCCACTTCGTTCGCACTCGCAGCTCCTGCTCAGGCAGCTAGCAGCACCGTGACCATCTGGGGCGACCAGAACACTCACGATGCAGTGATGCCAGCACTCAGCAAGTGGGCCAAGACCAACAAGCTCACCGTCAACTGGGTGGTCAAGGACTTCGCACAGCTGCGCGGTCAGTCGATCACCGCAATCCCAACTGGCTCGGGCCCTGACATCATTGCTGGTGCGCACGACTGGACCGGTAAGCTCCTCGGCGCTGGTGTGATCGCACCAATCAGCCTGGGCGCACAGGCAAAGAACTTCAGCGCTGCGGCACTGTCGGGCTTCCAGGTATACGGCAAGCAGTACGGTGTTCCAGGTTGGACCGAGAACATCGCTCTTGTCTACAACAAGAACAAGGTTTCGAAGCCAGCCGCAACCGGCGCTGAGTTTGCTAAGGCAATCGCTGATGGTCAGGTCGAGCTGAGCTTCAGCGCAACCACCGGTGACCCATACCACTTCGCTTCGCTGGACACCTCCTTCGGCCTTTCGCAGTACAAGCGCCTCAACGGCACTTGGACTACTCAGATTGGTGAAGGCGGCGCTAACGGTGCCAAGTTCGCTAACTGGCTTGCTGCTCCGGACGGCGGTAAGGCACTGAACAGCGCAAACGGTGGCGACTGGTCGACCGCAGTTGGTCAGCTCCAGGACCCAAACAGCAAGGTTGCTTACTGGATCACCGGCCCATGGGCAGTATCGGCTCTTGAGGCAGACGGCGCTTACGGCAAGCCTGCTGTAAAGACCACCGCTCTGAAAGCTTCGGAGATCGGTGTTACCTCGTTCCCATCCATCGGCGGCCAGACCGTTCACCAGTTCTCGGGTGTTCGCGGTTACTGGGAGTCGGTCAAGGTTCCAGGTTCTGCAAAGGCTCTTTCGGTTGGTAAGGTTCTGAACGAGCTTGCTAGCCCAGAGCTACAGTCGGCTGTATACAACCTGAAGCAGGACATTCCTGCAAACCAGGTTGCGCTGAAGAGCGTTAAGGACCCAATCCTTCTCGGCTTCGGTAAGGCTGGCGTAAACGCCTACCCAATGGCTTCCTTCGTATTCCAGGACACCACCTGGAACACCTTGGGTAAGGCTGAGGCTGCAATCATCGCTGGAAACACCTCCGGCAAGAGCCCTGCTGACTTCTGGCAGGCAGCTATTGACACCCTGCAGTCGACTATCGACAACAGCTAGTCAAAACTAGATTGAGGGAGGGTCAGGATCCTTGGATTCTGACCCTCTCTCCACTAGGAAATAAGCCCAGAGCGGCTAACTCGAAACTTTACAGACCAGGCAACTGAGCCATCGACGGTCGCTAGATTTACATTGCAATAACACCAAGGAGCATCACCCATGGCTAAAGAAAAAAGCCCGCTAGATCTGAGCCCTGAAGCAAAGGCTCGGCTCAAGGCGCGAGCCAAGGAAGCTAGAAAGCTGGAGGGCGGAGTCCCAAGCCTCCGCGGAACAATCGTAAAGATCCTGCTTCTTGGAATCGTGGATGCCGGTGCATTGTTCTCTGCAATGCTGCTTATTGCCAAGCATCAGTGGCTTTACTTCGTAATGATGGTTGCCATCACGCTAGTCGTTAACTGGATTTACCTTCGCAAGGGTCATCTGCCTGCCAAGTACTTGGCTCCGGGCGTTGTCCTGTTGGTTCTGTTCCAGATCTCTATTGTCTTCTTCTCAGGCTTCATTGCTTTCACCAACTACGGTGCTTTACACAATGGCAGCAAGGAAGACGCAATGGCTTCCATCAAGCTTTCGTCTATCGTCACCGACACCAATGCGCCCTATATGTATGTAAGCCCGGTATACAACTCCGCTCACAACAACAGCATTGAATTCCTGGCGACCGACACTACTGACCCTAAGAAGCCTCTTTTCTACTTAGGTGGCGCAAACTGGGCAACTGAACCATGGCACCAGCTGACTCCGGCCGAACAATCCGGTGTGACAATGGGCGATGCCAGTGACGGCACCAAGATCGCTATCAGCCTGACCGGATTTAAGGCCATGCCGTTGGGTGACATCATTGCAAAACAGGCCGAGCTTTCAAAGCTCTATGTTCCGCTCGGTGCCAACATCGACAAGGCCGGATTCATGGCCCTTGACCCTTCCGCAACTGGCGTGCAGCGAACCTACTATGACGCTGTATACAGCGCAAAGAAGGACGCCTTCATTCGCCAGAGCGACGGCAAAGTCTTCTACGCCGATGAAAGCATCGGATTCTTCGATGCGAAGCCAGGCGACCAGCACTCCGAACGCATTAGCGACACTGGTTGGCGAGTCAATATCGGCATGGGAAACTTCAACCGAATCTTCGGAGACAAGACCCTGCAGAAGCCTCTGCTTGGAATCTTCTCTTGGACGGTCATCTTCGCACTCGCGTCGGTGGTTTCCACATTCATCCTCGGCCTGGCGCTAGCGCTGCTGTTCAACGATGACCGCATCAAAGGCAAGAAAATCTATCGCTCGATTATGATCCTGCCTTACGCTTTCCCGGCGTTCCTCTCTGCCTATGTGTGGAAGGGCATGTTCAATACCAACAGCGGATTTATCAACACCAGCATCCTGAACCTACCGAAGGGGCACATGATCCCTTGGCTGACCGAGGAAGGCCCAGCGCGTTGGGCAGTATTGCTGTGTAACCTGTGGCTCGGCTTCCCATACATGTTCCTAATCGTCACGGGTGCGCTACAGGCCATCCCGATGGAGCTTTCGGAATCGGCAATGATCGATGGTGCTACTCCATGGCAGCAGTTCCGTTTGATTAAGCTGCCTCTGCTGCTAATCTCCCTGGCTCCGCTGTTGATTTCTTCGTTCGCCTTCAACTTCAACAACTTCACGATTATCTATCTGATAACCGGCGGTGGTCCGAGTGGCGATCCGTCACTGAAGGTAGATGCCGGCGGCACTGACATTCTGATCTCGTTCGTTTACAAGATCGCATTCTCAACCGGTGTTGGCGCTGACTATGGTTTGGCTTCCGCCTTCTCCATCCTGATCTTCTTCATCGTCGGAACCATGTCCTGGTTCTCGTTCCGTCGCACTCAGTTCCTGGAGGACCTCGCATAATGAGCATCTCGACCGACACCCGACTGCTGACCACTGGAAGCTCTGAACGAGTTATCAAGCAGCCAAAGATGAAGTTTGCCAAGTGGGCAAAAACACTTGGTTGGAAGCACCTGGTTGGAATTGTTGTTTGCCTCTACGCAACATTCCCGCTCCTTTATGTTGCAAGTACAGCACTTTCCAAGAGTGGAACGGTAACAAGCGGTGTGCTTTTCAGTGAGTTCTTCACTGGTAACTTCACCGCTCTGTTTGCACCAGAGAATCAACACGACCGTCCGTTCACGCAATGGGTCATCAATACCGTGTTGATTGCCTCAATCAATGCATTCTGCTCGGTATTCATCTCCGCTCTTGCTGCCTACGCTTTCTCGCGTATGCGTTTCAAAGGTCGTCGCGGCGGTCTGATGACTCTCATTCTGGTTCAGATGTTCCCGTCGATTCTGGGCCTCGTTGCCATCTATGGCATCTTGTCTGAAGTCACCAAGTACTTCCCACCACTTGGATTGGGTTCGCTCGGTGGTCTAATCATGATTTACCTGGGTGGATCGCTTGGCGGTGGAACCTACCTGATGTATGGCTTCTTCAACACCGTTCCTAAGGAACTAGATGAAGCAGCCAAGATCGATGGTGCAACTCACACTCAGATCTACTTCGGCATCATCCTGCGACTCGTAGCTCCAGTGCTGGCAGTTCAGGCGCTTCTGTCGTTCATCGGTACGGTGAGCGACTACATCCTGCCTTCGGTTGTCTTCAACAAGCCAGAGCAGTACACGCTAGCTGTGGGTCTCCAGTTCTTCATCGACCAGCCATACTCGCAAAACTGGGCAATGTTCTGCGCTGGTGCTTTGATCACTGCAACCCCGGTTGTAATCCTGTTCCTCTTCTTGCAGCGCTTCATCACCAGTGGTCTCACCGGTGGCGCTGTAAAGGGTTAGAAACAAACAATAAGTAAAGTGGACCCAAGCTTTGGGTCCACTTTCTTACTTTGGAGAGAAAAATGTCGGTTATCAGCAAGCTCCCGCTAGCACTGCGCCCGCACCACGATGGTTCCGCTCTTTATGTTTCCACGCAGACCCCAAAGCTGGGGGAGCAGGTCAAGTTGCGCGTGCGAATCCATGAGGCAATCGGCAAGGTTTCTCAGGTGCAGGTGCGCTTTAGCGAGAGCGGCGAGGCCTTCCCTACGCCTCCAGCAAAGGTGGTCAAGCGGGAAAGCGGTTGGGCTTGGTATGAGGCGCCAATTACCATGCACAACCCAAAGATGAACTACCGCTTCATCATCATTCTGGAATCGGGCCAGCAGCTCACATACAACGCAGTTGGCCTGTTCGATCTCGACCAGCCGGATGTAAACGACTTCCGCATCAACACTTTCTCAAGCGCTCCAAAGTGGGGCCCTAGCAGCGTCATGTACCAGATCTTCCCAGACCGCTGGGCTCGATCGGCGGCGGCCGACAAGCACAAGTTGCCAGACTGGGCCATCGCGGCCAGCTGGGGCGATGAAGTGATCGGCCAGGGTCCTGGCACTTCGGAGCAATTCTTCGGTGGTGACCTCTGGGGCGTCATCGAGCACCTGGATCACCTCAAGAAACTTGGCGTGAACCTCATTTACCTAACCCCGATTTTCCCCGGCCGATCCAACCACCGCTATGACGCCTCATCCTTCGCCGTTGTGGACCCGCTGCTTGGCGGCAATAAGGCTCTTGAGCAGCTCATCGCCACCGCTCACAAGATGGGTTTCCGCATCATCGGAGACCTAACTAGTAATCACAGCGGCGCGGGTCACGAATGGTTCCAGGCTGCCTACAAGAATCCTTCCGCTCCGGAATCGGAGTTCTTCTACTTCTCTGAAGGCAACACCAAGTACGACAGCTGGTTCGGTGTTCCAAGCCTGCCTAAGTTCAACTGGAAGTCACAGGAGCTGCGCAAGCGATTCATTGAAGGCAAAACTTCGGTGGTGGCAAAGTGGCTCAAAGCGCCTTTCGGTTTCGACGGCTGGCGCATCGATGTGGCTAACATGACGGGTCGTATTCGCGACGAGGACATGTATGCCGAGGTGGCAAACATCGTGCGCAAGACGATGGTTGAAGTCAACCCGGACACCATAATGCTGGGCGAGTACACCGGGGATGCCGCCTATGAGGTTCAGGGTGACGGCTGGCAGGGTGCCATGACCTACGCCAACTTCACTCGGCCTTTGTGGCGCTGGATGTTCGACATGAAGTCGAAGGACAAGTACCTGCAGAACATGGGCTACATCGGCAGGGCAGAAAAGGCTTTTGAGTTTGTTGACAGCCATGTGAAGTTTGCGGCCGGTTTCCCTTGGCACGTTCGTCTCAACAACATGAACGCGCTGG
>JBDLQA010000024.1:0-7789 GCA_039800845.1 Actinomycetota bacterium | reverse complement strand
AAGGGCAAGGCTGAAGAGCTAAAGGCCGTCGTTATGGCTACCGGCGCTGACACCGTTATCGCCGATGCCGAGTTGGCGCCCTCCCAGCGACGTGCCCTTGAAGACGTTGTGAAAGTCAAGGTTGTAGACCGCACCGCCGTGATACTGGACATCTTTGCCCAGCACGCAAAGAGTCGAGAGGGTAAGGCGCAGGTCGAACTCGCACAGCTCCAGTACATGCTCCCGCGCCTACGCGGCTGGGGTGAAGCCCTATCGCGTCAGGCTGGTGGTCGTGCCGCGGGTGGTGAAGGTATCGGTTCTCGCGGTCCGGGTGAGACCAAGATCGAGATGGACAGGCGCCGAATCAATACGCGCATTTCCAAGCTCAAAAAAGAGATTGTTGCAATGAAGCCGGCGCGCGAAGCAAAACGCGCCAACCGCAAGCGCACTGAGATTCCGTCGGTGGCCATTGCTGGTTACACCAACGCCGGAAAATCATCGCTGCTGAACCGTATTACCAAAGCCGGAGTTCTGGTCGAGAACGCACTCTTCGCAACTCTTGACCCAACCGTGCGGCGCACGCAGACACCCGATGGTCGCGAATACACAATCGCCGACACCGTGGGTTTTGTTAGGAACCTGCCTCACCAGCTTGTTGAAGCCTTCCGCTCAACGCTGGAGGAGATTGCCGATTCAGACCTAATCGTTCATGTGGTTGACGCTTCGCACCCCGACCCGGCCGGTCAGATTGCTGCTGTCCGCGGTGTGATCAGCGAGGTGGAGGCGCATAACGTGCCCGAGCTTATTGTTTTCAACAAGATCGATTTGGCTGACCAAACTCAGCGAATGGCGCTGCGCGGTCTAGCGCCTGGATCGGTCGAAGTTTCGGCTCGCACGGGGGAGGGCATTCAGGAACTTCTGGATGTCATTGCATCGAGGTTGCCTCAGCCTGATGTGCTGACCGAAAGCCTCATTCCATACGATCGTGGCGATCTGGTGAGTAAGTTGCACCTGAGTGGGCGCATTCTGGATTTGGAATACCGCGATGGCGGAACCTATGTGAAAGCCTTCGTGAAGCCGGAGATCGCATCAGAGCTAGAGCGCTTTTTGGTGCACGGCTAAGCACAGCCCAGCTGTCGGCTAGACAGAGCCCAGCTGTCGCCTAGACAGAACGCAGTACTGCAGTTACCTTGCCCATGATTTGAGCGTGGTCGCCCAGGATTGGTTCGAAGGCCGGATTGCGTGGCAAAAGCCAGGTGTGGCCATCGGTCTGCTTGAAGACCTTCACGGTAGCGGAATCGTCAACCAGCGCGGCCACGATGTCGTTATTTTCAGCGGTTGCCTGCTGGCGCACGGCGATGATGTCGCCATCCATGATTGCAGCATCGATCATGGATTCACCCTTCACCTTCAGTAGGAAGATGTCGCCCTTGCCAACCAGGGACTCCGGCAGGGTGATGTGGTCATCGATGTTCTCTTGTGCCAGAAGCGGGATACCGGCAGCAATCTTGCCTAGAAGCGGATACGACTTGAAGTTTCCGGACACAACGTTGTTGCCCTGGGTGCCCTGGTTGCCAGCCTGCACGGAACCGTTTGAGTCGTCCATGTCGTTCAGGCTGATGCCGCGCGAGATGTTGTCGCGTTGCTCCAGGTAACCCATGGCCTTCAACTGGTCAATCTGGTACTTGGCGCTTGCCACCGACTTTAGGCCGACTGCCTCCGCGATTTCGCGCAGCGTAGGCGGGAGGTCCTTGGCGGCCCTCAGGTCTCGAATTGCATCAAGTACTGCCTGCTGACGCTGGGTAAGTTTCTCGCCCATCAGTGGCCTCCCAAAATAAATGTCGGTGGTTCCCGTTTGAATCTCTCTCAAGATCCTTTATCGAAACTTTATTCGAAAATCGGTGAGTTTCCAAACAGATTTTCGAAAATGTTGGGAAATTTTCTTGACAAGTGGTTGTTAGAGGGTTGAAAGTTGGATTATTAGAACAGATGTTCGAAACAGATGTTCGAATATTTATAGGAAGGCACCACAAATGTCAGCAGCAATCTCGCAGAGCAAGTTCCGTCTCAGCCGCAAGGCACGTCTTGTTCGCACCGGCATTCTTCTTGCAATCATCGTTACCGCAGCAAACCAGTTCCCTCACTTTGTTCCTGGAGCTGAGGCATCCAACACCAAGGTTGGGCCAGGGGCAATTCACTGGGTTACCGTTCGCTCGGGCGACTCGCTGTGGTCGCTTGCCCAGCGCTACGCTCCAAACACCGATCCTCGCGAATGGATCGACCAGGTGACTGTCGACAACAACCTTGGAACTGCAGGCGTATTCGCCGGCGAGCGCATCGCCATTCCAAACAATTAAGTTCCAGCAGCAGCGATTCTGGTGTCCAATGGCACAGCCTCGCATGCTTAGCTAATTTCCCTTACCCGGGGCCGAATCCTTCCTTGCGGCCTCGGGTAACCTTTTAAGGTGACTGAACTTTCCGACCTCCCACTGCGCGTAGACCTAGTAGGCCGCAAACCTTATGGTGCGCCGCAGCTTTCCGTTTCTGTTGCTTTGAACGTGAACGAGAACACCCACCGAATTCCCGAGGAAGCGGCCATCGAGATTGTTCAGCGACTCGCTGCGTCTGTGCTAGAGGTAAACCGCTACCCGGATCGAGAGTTCACGTCCCTGCGTGAGGCCCTGGCTGGATACATTGGCCGTGGAGTATCGGCGGAACAGGTCTGGGCTGCCAACGGTTCAAACGAGGTCCTGCAGCACATCTTCCAGGCCTTTGGCGGTCCGGGACGCAGCGCGATGGGCTTTGTGCCTACTTATTCCATGTACCCGCTAATCGCGGAAGGCACAGGCACCGCCTACATTGCTATCCAGCGTGAAGAGCGTTTTGAGCTGAGCCCGGCCTATGTCGCGGCGGCCATTACTGAGCACAAGCCGAACATCATCATGCTGTGTTCGCCAAATAACCCAACCGGCACCCCGTTATCCATAGACTGCATCGAAGCCGCTTACGAAGCCGCAAGCGTGTATGGCGGAATCGTTGTGGTTGACGAGGCATACGCCGAGTTCGCGCACGACACCTCGGTTACTGCGATCAATCTGCTCGAGGGTCGCCCTCGTTTGCTGGTTAGCAGAACGATGAGTAAGGCCTTTGCTTTCGCTGGCGCACGTGTGGGTTACCTGCTAGCTGACCCTGCGGTCATCGACGCGCTTCGGTTGGTGCGCCTGCCGTATCACCTCAGCGCATTCACCCAGGCTGCGGCCGAAGGCGCACTTGCGCACAGTCAGGCCCTACTGGCCAACGTGGATGACATTCGTGCCCAGCGCGATCGCATCGTCTCCGAACTAACCGCGATGGGTCTGGATGTTTACCCTTCGGACTCCAATTTTGTGCTCTTTGGCAGGCTGGAAGATAACGAGAAGGTCTGGCAGCAGCTGCTGGATCGTGACGTTCTAATCCGCAATGTTGGCCTACCGGGGACCCTGCGCGTCACGGCTGGTACTGCCAGCGAAACTACCGCCTTCCTAAACGCTCTGCGTGAGGTTCTGGCCTAGGTCAAAGGTTTAGTTCGGTTACTTCCGCCCCGCAAAGCCAAGCAATCCACGGCTAAACTTGTCTTGTGCCGGTTGGCACAAACCCCACGAAAGGCCTAGACGATGAGTCGCACTGCAGCCCTGAGCCGCAAGACCAGTGAGTCTGCAATCGAGTTGAGCATCAACCTCGATGGCACTGGTAAGTCCCAGATCAGCACCACTGTGCCTTTCTTCGACCACCTGCTCACCGCTTTCGCAAAGCACTCGCTGGTTGATCTCACAGTGAATGCAAGTGGCGACACTGAGATTGATGTACACCACACCGTCGAGGACACCGCCATCGTTTTGGGTCAGGCAATCAAGCAGGCTTTGGGCGACAAGTCGGGCATCGGCCGTTACGGAGATGCCACCGTTCCGCTTGACGACGCCCTAGTACGCGCTGTCGTGGATGTTTCCGGCCGTCCTTACCTTGTTCACAAGGGCGAGCCTGCAGGTTTTGAATTCCACCTCATCGGTGGCCACTTCACGGGCAGCATGGTGCGTCACGTTTTTGAGGCCATTGCCTACAACGCCGGCTTGACCGTGCACGTTACCGTTCTTGACGGCCGCGACCCACACCACATCGCCGAAACCGAGTTCAAGGCCTTTGCCCGCGCATTCCGCAAGGCAGTGGAGCCGGATGCTCGCGTTCAGGGAATCCCTAGCACCAAGGGCGCCCTGTGACCAAACCTACGGTCGTAGTTCTCGACTACGGTTCGGGCAATGTTCACTCGGTTGCGAAGGCTGTTGCCGCTGCCGGGGCTGAGGTGCAGCTAACCGCTGATCCTGCGGCTGTTCTGGCCGCCGATGGTTTGATCGTCCCAGGTGTCGGCGCTTTCGCCGCCGTGATGGAGCAACTTGCGAAGGTGAATGGCGAGCGTTTAATCGAGCAGCGCCTGATTGCGGGCAAGCCGGTACTTGGCATTTGCGTTGGCCTGCAGATTATGTTCGAGCGTGGTCTCGAGCACGGTGTCGAAACACAAGGATTGGGTCAGTGGCAGCCAGGCGTTGTTGAAAAGCTGGATTCACCGATGCTGCCTCACATGGGTTGGGACACGGTGGAGGCTGCTGAAGGTTCTGTGCTGTTTGAAGGCATCGCCGATGAACGCTTCTACTTTGTGCACTCCTATGGCGTGAAGAACTTCCCACCGCTTGGCGGCGGGCCATTTACTGCTCCAAAGGTCACCTGGTCTAACTACGGTGGTCCGTTCGTGGCAGCCGTAGAGAACGGCCCGCTGAGTGCAACTCAGTTCCACCCCGAAAAGTCGGGCCAGGCTGGCATTCGCCTCCTGACCAACTGGGTAAACAGCTTCTAAGAAACAGTTCGGCATAGCCGGAAAGGTAATCCAATGGCAAACAACTACCTAGAACTTCTGCCTGCAGTGGACGTAGCCGACGGCAAGGCCGTTCGCCTGACTCAGGGCGAAGCTGGCAGTGAGACCGATTACGGCGACCCTGTGGAGGCTGCGCAGCAGTGGATTACAGCAGGCGCCGAATGGATCCACCTGGTGGACCTGGATGCAGCCTTTGGCCGCGGTGACAACCGCGATGTCATCCGTCGGGTGGTGGAGGCCTCGTCCTCCGTCAAGATTGAGCTTTCCGGCGGCATCCGCGATGACGCCTCCCTCGAATCCGCTCTGGAAGCCGGCGCGACTCGCGTCAACCTTGGCACCGCCGCACTGGAAGACCCGGAGTGGACCGCTCGCGTCATCGCAAAGCACGGCGACAAGATCGCCGTCGGCCTAGATGTTCGTGGAACCACTCTGGCCGCCCGCGGCTGGACCAAGGAGGGTGGCGACCTCTGGGAGGTTCTGGCCCGACTCGAAGGCGCCGGCTGCCCACGCTACGTTGTCACTGATGTGACCAAGGACGGCACCCTTCGCGGTCCTAACATCGACCTCCTGAAGCAGGTAATGGAGCGCACCAGTAAGCCTGTTGTCGCATCCGGCGGTATCAGCAGCCTGCAGGACATCGCAGACCTATACGCGCTGGTTCAGCTCGGCCTTGAAGGCGCCATCCTGGGCAAGAGTCTCTACGCCGGCCGCTTTACTTTGGAAGAGGCGCTCGCCGTAGCAAGCGGCAAGTAGTCTCAAAACAATTAGTTCCTGTGGCAGTTGCTGCCGCTAACGAAGGCCAATGATGTCGCACGACTACCAGCACATGAATCCGGACCGCCTCGCGGATTCCGCCGGTGTGCCATGGGAGGGACGCCACTTTGAAGCCAACCCTTGGTCCGGCGATGACGGTACCGCGGATCCAACGTTGGTCTCGGCAATCACCAAGCTGCGTGAAGGTTCCCTATGCGCCGAGGACGTGCTACCAATCCTGCGGGAAACCCGCCTGCTAGTTCCGCTAGTGGCAGACCTGGGCGAGGCTGGCGAGGGCGCCCACGGCCAAACGGTGGACAAGAGCGCGGATCTCTCCATCGTGTCGGTATCCAGCCCGGATGGCCAGACAGCGCTCCCGGTTTTTAGCTCAGTTGCCGCAATGACAGTCTGGAATCCAAAGGCTCGTCCGGTTCCCATCGAAGCACCGAGGGTCGCGCTGGCCGCGGCGTCGGAGGGAAATGGCCGCATCATCCTCGACCCGGGCAGCCCAACTGAATATGTAATCCGTAAGAACGCCTTTCGGGCATTCGCTGAGGGCAAGGCGTGGACCCACCCCGCCCGCAATCCGCAGGTAAAGGCGGCATTCGCGGCGGTCATCGATACCGAGCCTTCTGTGGAAAACTTTGCGATTCAGGACGGTGACCCAACGGCGCGGCTATCAGGCCCAGAGGTGTTGGTTTATCTGAAGCTGCAGGCCGGATTGGCACAGGCGGACCTTGAGTCGTTGCTGCAGCGATTGGCTACCGGTTGGGCATCCAGCGACGTAATCGCAGCCGAAGTCGACTCACTCGGCATGAAGTTGGTGTAAAACTCTAGGCGTCTAGAGTTTTAGGCAACCGGGCCGGTGAACTTCTCGCCAGGGCCAGCACCAGGAGCATCCTTCACCGAAGATTCCTCGCGGAAGGCGAGCTGAACTTCACGCAGGGCATTGCGCCAGATGCGGGCGTGCTGGTCACCCATGTAAGGCGCAACGGCGGTCAACATGCCGGCGGCGGCATCGATGTACTTTCGAGCCTCATCAAGATCGGCTGCGCGGCCATCCTCCGACAGCCCGCAGTGCACGGCGGCCAGGTTTAGCAGTTCAACGAAGTAACGGCCAACCACTTCAACAGCAGGAATATCGGCCAGGTCATCGATGATTTCGGAATCGTGATTCTGGTTCTGCTCAGTCATGATTTTGCTTCTATCCGCGCCGATGAATCTCGGGGCTTTACTCTGGCCAACTAACCCTGATAGACTAACCCACGGCTCCGAGGCTTGCTTCGGTCAGAAGTGGATTCAGTTCCCACCCGCGTTCATCGCTTTCTTAAATGATGGCCGGGTTGCCCAAGAACTAACAGTTCTGTGCGTTTGTGTGCACCTTGCTCACCTACGTGGCCAATTTCGTCACGTCATAGGAGCAACAATCAGCGATCCGAGAATCAACGAGCGCATCCGCGTCCCTGAGGTCCGCCTTGTGGGCCCAGCCGGAGAGCAGGTTGGTGTAGTCAGTATTGAGCAGGCCTTGCGCATGGCGCAGGAGGCCGACCTTGACCTAGTCGAGGTAGCACCGCAGTCCAAGCCACCAGTTGCAAAGCTGATGGACTACGGCAAGTTCAAGTACGAAGCTGCACAGAAGGTTCGTGAAGCCCGTAAGAACCAGGTCAACACTGTGTTGAAGACCGTTCGTTTCGGCCTCAAGATTGACGACCACGACTACGCAACTAAGCGCGGTCAGATCGAGCGCTTCCTCAAGGCTGGCGACAAAGTAAAGGTCATGGTTGTATTCCGTGGCCGCGAGCAGTCTCGTCCAGAAATGGGCTTCAAGATGCTCCAGAAGCTTGCCGAAGAAGTCAACACCCTAGGTGTTGTCGAATCCAGTCCATCTATCGATGGTCGCAACATGGTGATGGTCTTCGGTCCACTAAAGAACAAGGCAGAGGCTAAGGCTGAAGCTAAGCGTGCAGCGGAACGTGTCGAGAAGTCGGCACCGGAAGTTAGCGAACAATCGGAGTCGGCTGAATAGCCGATCGGAAACAGGAGAAATCAATGCCAAAGCAGAAGACCCACTCTGGCGCTAAGAAGCGTTTCCGCTTCACCGGTAGCGGCAAGATCATGAAGCAGCAGATCAACATGCGCCACAACCAGGAGCAC
>JBDLQA010000023.1:0-2928 GCA_039800845.1 Actinomycetota bacterium | reverse complement strand
CGGCGCGTGCAGCCGCCATCAGCTCGGCAGTGCGCACCGCGGTTCCAGATGGCGAATCGATCTTGCCGGCGTGGTGGGCTTCAACGATCTCCATGGAGTCGTAGAACTTCGCTGCCTCGGCGGCAAACTTGGTGGCCAGCATGGAGCCGATCGAGAAGTTAGGGATGATGATGACGGCGGCATTCGGGGCCGATTCCAGCTGCTTCTGAACCTGGGCTAGCTTGGCCTCAGACCAGCCGCTGGTACCCACAACAACCTTTAGGCCGTTATCGATGCAGTATTCAACGACCTTTGGACTAACCTCCGGCAGGGTCACATCGAAGACAACATCGGCGCCAAGTACTTCTGAGAGCTGGCTCTTGGAATCCAGAGCCGCGTGCAGGGTTAGGTCCTGAGCGGCATCGATTAGTTCAATAGCCAACTTGCCCATGCGGCCCGTTGCGCCAACTACTGCCACCTTGATGCTCATGCTCTTCCTAACTGTCTAAAACTATTTTGCCTAATAGAGGCCGTCGAAGTCGGACTCTTTGCATTCACCAACTGCGACGATGGTTCGGTTTCGCCCGGCGATTTCGGCCGCTAGATCGCGAACCTCGCGCAGGGTTACCGCATCGAATGCGGCGAGAGTGGTGTCTAGGTCGATGAACTCCCCAGTTACGATTTCCGCACTGAAGAGGCGGCTCATTCGCGCCTGTGTGCTCTCATACTTGAGTGCCAATCCGCCGGAGATGTTGCCCTTTGCCAAGTTGAGTTCGTCCTCGGTGATTCCGTGGTCGGCCACCTTTTGGAACTCCGAAATCAGCAGCTCGGTTACCTCGCGGGTCTTCTTCGGGGAGCAACCAGCGTACAAACCGAAGACCGATCCGTCGCTGTAGCCCTGGTTGAAGGAATAAACCGAGTAAGCGAGACCGCGCTTTTCGCGGATTTCTTGGAACAGTCGGCTACTCATTCCTCCACCGAGAACGGTGTTGAGGATTCCCATTGCGTATCGGCGAGGGTCGTCGGCGACCAAACCCTGGGTGCCAACAAGAATGTTTGCCTGTGCGGTTGGCCGGTTGATTACCTTCAAAGCCGCGGATGCAGCGATGTCCACGGGAGTGGTGTCTCGGCGCGGGCGTGGTGCGGCGGCCACGGAAAGGTCCCAGCCGGCTTCGGTGAGCGACTTCTCCACCATCTCGATCAACTGGTTGTGGTCTACGCCACCGGCGGCTGCCACAACGAGGTCCTGTGGGCGGTAGTTGGCCTGGTAGTGCTCCCAGACCGCATCGCGGGTGACAGCGGTGATGGTAGCTTCGTTGCCGCCAATTGGGCGCCCCAGCGGGTGGTCGCCAAGTACGGTCTCGAAGAAAGTTTCGTGCGCTACGTCCTCGGGGTCATCGTCGTTCATCGCGAGCTCTTCGAGGATGACTGTTCGCTCATTTTCGAACTCGACAGGGTCGATCAGGCTGCTGGTTAGCATGTCGCCGATTACATCGACCGCAAGAGGCAGAGCTTTGTCCTGAACGCGGGCGTAGTAGCTGGTGTGTTCCTTGCCCGTTGCAGCGTTGGACGAACCACCGACGGAGTCGAATGCGATTGCTATGTCCAGAGCGTTGCGCTTTTTGGTTCCCTTGAACAGCAGGTGCTCCAGGAAGTGAGTGCTGCCGTAGTGGCCGTTAGTTTCGTCGCGGGAACCAACTGCGACGTTGAACGAAACTGACGCGCTGGCGGCACCGTGAACGGTTTCCGTTAAAACGCGAACACCGCTCGGAAGGACAGTGCGGCGAACCACACTGCCTCCCGAAGCGGTGAACGATAGTTCGTTCTGATCCAGTGGAAACAGAATTTCAGTCATTGAAGAATGCTAGCGGGGATCCGATTACTCGGCGTCCTCGTCGGCTGCTTCGCCACCCTCAACGACTGGCGACAGCGAAAGCTTGCCGCGGTCGTCGATCTTGGTGATTTCGACCTGAATCTTCTGACCGACCTCGAGCACGTCTTCGACGTTCTCTACGCGCTTGCCAGCAAGCTTCTTGAGCTCGCTGATGTGCAGCAGGCCATCCTTGCCAGGAACCAGGCTAACGAACGCACCGAAGGTTGCCAGCTTCACAACGGTTCCGAGGAAACGCTCGCCGATCTCTGGTACGTGTGGGTTAGCAATGGCGTTGATGGCAGCCTTTGCAGCGTCAGCCGAAGGGCCGTCGGTTGCACCGATGTAAACGGTACCGTCGTCTTCGATGCTGATGTCAGCGCCGGTGTCTTCCTGGATCTGGTTGATCATCTTGCCCTTTGGACCAATGACCTCACCGATCTTGTCAACTGGAATCTTGACGGCGATGACGCGTGGAGCGGTAGGAGCCATCTCGTCTGGCTCGCTGATTGCCTGGGTCATGACCGAAAGGATGTGCAGACGTGCTTCCTTTGCCTGGTGCAGGGCGCCGCCCAGAACCGAAGCAGGGATGCCGTCAAGCTTGGTGTCCAGCTGGATAGCGGTGATGAACTCGCTGGTACCTGCGACCTTGAAGTCCATGTCGCCCAGTGCATCTTCTGCACCGAGGATGTCGGTCAGAGCAACGTACTCAGTCTTGCCATCGATGTTGTCCGAGATCAGACCCATTGCGATACCTGCAACTGGAGCCTTCAGTGGGACACCTGCGTTGAGCAGAGCCAGAGTGGATGCACAGACGGAACCCATCGAGGTGGAACCGTTCGAGCCAAGGGCCTCGGATACCTGACGGATTGCGTATGGGAACTCGGTGCGGGTTGGAAGCACTGGAACCAGAGCGCGCTCTGCCAGTGCACCGTGACCGATTTCACGACGCTTTGGAGTGCCAACACGACCAACTTCACCGGTGCTGTAAGGAGGGAAGTTGTAGTTGTGCATGTAGCGCTTGGTGGTCTCTGGGCTCAGCGAGTCAATCTGCTGCTCCATCTTGAGCATGTTCAGAG
>JBDLQA010000022.1:0-4646 GCA_039800845.1 Actinomycetota bacterium | reverse complement strand
GGCGAAGCCCTTGCGGCACAGTGCGAGAAGTGGCTATCCGGCGCTAAGAGCCGCCTGGATGCAGCCCTAGCCGCCAAGCAGAAGGTTGCGGGCGCCGATGAGTAACAGCGCGCCTGAGATTGACCCAGAGGCGAAGGCGCGCGAACGCCGAGCACGCCAGACCGTCATCAACCTCTTGCTTTCGCTAGCCGCAACCGCCGGCCTAGTGCTGATCATGGTTTTGGTCACCCCGCGTCCAACCACCAGCCTGCTTCAGAAGGTGGACTACAAGGCCGCGGCGGCTGACGCTGGCAAGAGTGCAAACCTGCCGGTTATCGCTCCAGAGCTAATCAATAAGACCTGGTACTCCAACTCGGCCAGGTGGAACACCAAGACCGCGGATGGCGTGAACAACTGGTACGTGGGCTTTGTTGGCCCGAAGAACCAGTACCTTGGCGTCACGCAGGGCTTTGGCACCAACCCAACCTGGGTGGTTTTGCAGCTAAAGGGAGACCTTCCAACTGGCGCAACCAGCATCGGCGGCTTGCGCTGGACCGTGTGGCAAAGCACCACCAAGAATGACCCTGCTTTGACCCGCGACTACGCGCTGGTCACCGATGTAAAGGCCGGAACCCGAACCGACCAGATCTTGGTCTATGGAACCGCCAGCAAAAATGAGTTCCGCAAGTTTGCAACTCTGGTCGCAGAGCGCCTCAAGGTCTTATATCCTTAACACATAGAGGCCACCCCTCTTCCAACCTGGACTCCCCCACAAAACTGGAGGTACCCTTGCACACTGAGGCCACCCGCCCTAGTACTCCGCAGCAAGCATGGGATGCCATGCGCAACGGAAACCATCGATTCATCGAAGGCAATCCTGCGCATCCCCGCCAGGACATCGACCGCCGCACTGAGCTTGCCGGACAGCAAAGGCCTTTCGCAGCCCTATTCGGTTGCGCAGACAGCCGCCTCTCGGCTGAAATCATTTTCGATGTCGGCCTGGGCGACCTCTTCGTGGTCCGCAACGCCGGCCAGGTAATCGCGGAAACCATCCTCGGATCGCTTGAATACGCGGTTGAAGTACTTGGAGTCTCGCTCATCATCGTGTTGGGTCACGACGAATGCGGTGCCATCCGCGCCAGCATGGACGACGTAGCCGGCAATATGAACGCCGGCGGAAAGTTCATTCACGAACTGGTTGGCAAGATCAAGCCAACCGTCCTTGAGGCAAACCGTCGCGGACTCACACAGATTGACGACATCACCACCATGCACGTTGAAGACACTATCCACGACATGGTCACTCGCTCGCGAACCATCATGGACGCAGTCAAGGCAGGCAAGTTGGCAGTCATCGGCGCCAACTACAAGCTGATCGAAGGCGAAATCCACCCGATCGTCATCCACGGCGAAATCGAATAGATCAAACCAAAAAGCTTGGCCGCAACAAAGGTGTGCGGTCGAAA
The DNA here is from genome assembly GCA_039800845.1 of Actinomycetota bacterium. GTDB lineage: Bacteria > Actinomycetota > Actinomycetes > Actinomycetales > Microbacteriaceae > Rhodoluna. The sequence goes on along the minus strand of JBDLQA010000022.1, from coordinate 3,201 downwards.
TAGAAACGAAAGGTTCCATAGTGGAATACCGCATTGAACACGACACCATGGGTGAGGTACGAGTACCGCTAAACGCCCTCTACAGCGCTCAGACCCAGCGTGCAGTGGAGAACTTCCCTATCAGCGGCACGACCCTTGAGCGCGCGCACATCGCCGCTCTGGCACAGATCAAGAAGTCTGCTGCACAGGCCAACGCCGCCCTCGGTGTTTTGAAGCCTGAAATGGCTGAGGCAATCGCAAAGGCAGCCGATGCCGTCATCAGTGGAAAGCACGATGGCGAGTTCCCGGTCGACATCTTCCAGACCGGTTCGGGAACCTCCAGCAACATGAACATGAACGAGGTGCTGGCAAACCTGGCAACCGCAGTTCTAGGCGCCACCGTTCACCCGAACGACCACGTAAACGCTTCGCAGTCATCGAACGACGTCTTCCCAACTTCGGTTCACGTTGCCGTGACCAGCGCGCTGATCCACGACCTCCTGCCAGCGCTTGACCACCTGGCTAAGACACTCGAGGAGAAGGCTGTTCTTTGGAAGTCGGTTGTGAAGGCTGGCCGTACTCACCTTATGGACGCAACCCCAGTGACCCTGGGTCAGGAGTTCGGTGGCTACGCTGCTCAGATCCGCTACGCAATCGAGCGCGTAAACAGCACCCTGCCACGCGTTGCCGAGGTTCCGCTAGGCGGCACCGCCGTGGGTACCGGCATCAACACCCCTAAGGGCTTCCCTCAGCAGGTAATCAAGCTTCTGGCCGAGGAAACTGGTCTTCCAGTGACCGAAGCCCGCGACCACTTCGAGGCTCAGGGCGCCCGCGATGGCCTGGTTGAGGCATCTGGTGCGCTGCGCGTTCTGGCCGTCAGCCTGATGAAGATCAACAACGACCTCCGCTGGATGGCATCGGGTCCAAACGCCGGTCTTGGCGAGCTTCACATCCCTGACCTGCAGCCAGGTTCGTCCATCATGCCAGGCAAGGTCAACCCAGTTATTCCTGAGGCCGTCATGATGGTTGCAGCCCGCGTTGTGGGCAACGATGCAACCATCGCATGGGCAGGCGCCACCGGTAACTTCGAGCTCAACGTGGCAATCCCAGTAATGGGTAACGCTCTGCTTGAGAGCATCCGCCTGCTGGCTAACAGCCTGCGCCTGCTTGCCGACAAGACCATCAAGGGTCTTGAGGTCAACGAAGCCCGCAGCCGCGCTCTGGCGGAGTCGAGCCCATCCATCGTGACCCCGCTCAACAAGTTCATCGGCTACGAGGCCGCAGCCAAGATCGCAAAGCACTCGGTTGCCGAGAGCATTACCGTTCGTCAGGCAACCATCGACCTCGGCTACGTTGACGGCGAGAAGCTGACCATGGAACAGCTGGACAAGGCACTGGACGTTCTGTCCATGACCAGCCCAGGCCTGTAAGCCTCAGCCCTAGTTCTAAAGCGAAACCCCGGAGGTCATCCTCCGGGGTTTCGCAATTGGTAATGGGTATGCGCGCTATCGACATGGCCAACGAAGGCAAGCGCCCCTAAACTTCGGCCTCGAAGTTCCGGAACGAAGGCGTGATTCGAAGCAGCACAAACATAAGCACCACAATGGCCAAACCGCCGATTACCGGGCCAGCCCATAACCCCAAAAGTGCGGTCATCATGCCGGCAAACAAGTCACCGATTCTAGGACCACCATTCACAACTGACTGGAAGACGCCCTGCATGCGTCCGCGCATACTGTCCGGCACCACGGCCAGCAGCATCGATGTGCGGTAAATGGCAGACACTTCATCCGACGCGCCCATGCCGAAGAAGGCCAGCGCACCGGCCACCAACGCGACTGGATTAACATCAGCAATGCTTGGTCCGGCCTGGCCGAACCAGCCCGTGCCTGTTAAAAGCAGAACCAAACCGAACATGGCAGTGAACAGGCCGTATACCTTCACCGCGTTTGCAATCGCTTTGCCCTGATGGCGCACATGCACCAGACGCCCGCTGAGTGCACTGGTGGCGAATGACCCGGCGGCACCCGCGGCTGTGATGATTCCCACGGTGATTGGCCCGCCACCGATGAACGCGGCAGCCGCGGCTGGCAGCAGAACATAAGGCCGACCGAGCCCCATCGCAATGATGTCCACCACGAATCCGGCGCCGATTTGCGGTTTATTCCGCAGGAAGTCCAGCGACTCTTTGAACGACTTCCAACCCGGACGAATGGCATCTTCGGCCACAGCCAAGCGAGGCAGAGTGGCGATGCCGAGGAAGCCCGCAGCCGTGAAAACGAGGTCGGTTGCAAAGGCCGCAGAGTAGCTGAACAGCGCCACGATCACACCCGCGAGGGCTGGACCAACCATCACCTGGGTGCCCATGGAGATTCCGTTGAGCGCGCTGGCGCGTGTGAGCAATGGCGCTGGAACAATCCTTGGAATGACCGCCTGCCTGGCACCACCAAGAACCACGGCCGAGATTGAAGTCACAGTGGTGCAGAGGTAGAACGGCCAAAGCGGCACGTGGGTTCCGCTGGCAGCGGCGCCCTGCTCCAGAATGCTGAGCACCAGTAACCCCGCAGTTGAGAGGAACATCACCGTTGCCGAGATAATCAGCACCCGGCGGCGTTCGAACGCATCGGTGATCATGCCGCCGATTGGTCCGGCCAAGACCATTGGAATCAGCGCGATGCCACCAACCAGAGCCACCGCGGTTGTGCTGTGTGCGATAGCGAAAAGCTGCAGGCCCACAGCAACAAAAGTGAGTTGCGTGCCGAGGCCATTGAGGATGTTTCCAACCCACAGGCGTGCAAACTGCGGCGACTCCTTCAGCGGCGTGAAGTCGGCTAAAGCACTGCGTTTCTGAATCTTGGACATTGCGCTATGACTTGGCGTCGCCGATCCGTTCCCACATCTTGGCGGCGATCCACCACTGGCCGTCCAGGTAGACCAGGTTCAGGTAGTCGTTCATCAAACCGCCGAACATTTGCAGCTGCGCCTTGACCAGGGCCAAGGTCGGCGAGATCTGGTCGAACGCCAAGACGGAATCGCGGCGGACATCGCCCGGGGTATTAGCCGGCGAAACGCGGTTAGCTACGGCTTCGCGGTAGGCATCGTGCGGACGAATGTTTAGCTCGCCATTCACAACCCCGTAGAGGACGCAATCCTTGTGGAAAACCTTGTCAAAAATGGACATGTCCTGAGTCCAAAGGGCCTCAAAATAGTTGTCCATGAGGG
>JBDLQA010000021.1:0-13142 GCA_039800845.1 Actinomycetota bacterium | reverse complement strand
ATTGCCGCCTACGAAACCACCGGCCAGATTCTCTAAGCGCAAATGCCCGAGGGACACACCGTCCATAGAACGGCCAACGATTTCAATCGTGTGTTCGGTGGTCAGAAGGTAACTATTGATTCGCCGCAGGGTCGATTTTCGCTCGCCGCTGAGTCGATGTCGGGCAGAAAGCTCTTAACCGCTTCCGCAATCGGTAAGCAGCTTTTCTTAGAGTTTGATAACGAACGCTTCATCCGAATCCACCTAGGCATTTACGGCAAGTGGAAATGGCACCAGGAGATAGGTAAATCCGGTTTCCTGGAACAGCCGAGCATCGGTGAGGTGAGGGTCAGATTCCACAACGGTTCTGATCTAGCCGAACTTCGGGGACCAACGATTTGTGAGGTTATCGACGCATCGGAGGTTCAGGCTATCCACGATCGCCTGGGGCCAGATCCAATCAACCCTGATGTGGACGGCAGCGAAGCAAATCGTTTTGTGCAACGCGTGAAGCGCAGTAATCAGCCGATTGCGGCCCTGCTCATGGATCAATCAGTGATTAGTGGCATCGGCAATGTTTACCGTGCTGAGTTGCTCTTCCGCGCCGGATTAGACCCCTATCTGCCCGGTAAGAACCTCTCCGATGAGCAACTCATTGGGCTGTGGGAAGACGCCGTGCGATTGCTGGCGGTGGGCGTGAAAACTGGTTTCATGATCACGCGTGAAGAGTTGTTTGAGGCCAATCCGGATAAAAGCGAACGCAACTTTATCTACAAGCGCCAGGGCGACCCCTGCAGGGTGTGCGGCACCGATGTGTCCATAGCGATCTTGGCTGGGCGCAAGCTTTACTGGTGCGCCGGCTGCCAGCGCAGTTGAGGCCAGAGGCCTCGAGGTCCGAAGCACCGAGGCCAGCGGCAGCGTAACCAGAAGCCCTCAGGCCAGCGCCACTGGGCCAAGAAGTGCGAAAGCCCCTCGGTTATCCGAAGGGCTTTTGCTTTTGGAGCGGATGACGGGAATCGAACCCGCACCATCAGTTTGGAAGACTGAGGCTCTACCATTGAGCTACATCCGCGAAGTGGCTCGTACAGAGTTTAGTGCCAAGACTGCCGCGATGAAAAATTTAGGCGATTTGCGGCGTTTGGCGTGCTTGCCTGCAAAGTATGGGATAGACTAACTCAGGTTGTTTCGAGGATCCCAGGTAACACAAAAGTTCTCGAGACATGCTGCGGGATGTAGCGCAATTTGGTAGCGCACCTGTTTTGGGTACAGGGGGTTGCAGGTTCAAATCCTGTCATCCCGACAATCTGGTTCACAGATAGACCGGCCGGTTCAAAGATAGACCGGCTAACGTCTCTCTGAAAGATCAGCAAAAAACGCTGGTTACAAAGAATCAGCAATCGGCTCGCAGAAATGCGAGCCCTTTTTTTAGGAGCACATGTTGAGCGGAAAAGTTGAGCGTCTGAAGCCAACTCGCGTCAAGATCAGTTTTGACGTCACCCCTGAGCAGTTCAAGCCATCGATCGATCACGCCTACGAGCACATCGCTCAGGAAGTTTCGATTCCAGGCTTCCGCCCAGGCGCAAAGGTACCTGCAAAGGTTCTGGAGGCCCGTGTTGGCCGCCCAGCCATTCTGGGACACGCCATCAACGAGGCAATCGATGACTTCTACCGTCAGGCTCTGGAGGCGCACAAGCTGCGTCCGCTGGCGCAGCCTTCGGCAGACATCAAGGGCACCCCGGACGAGCAGACTTGGGAAGGCAACCTGACTTTCGAGATCGAGGTTGAGGTTCGTCCAGAGTTCAAGCTTCCTGAGTTCAAGGGCCTGAAGGTCGTTGTTGACGAGGTAAAGGTCGCTCCAATCGAGATCGATGAAGAGCTTGACAACCTGCGCAGCCGCTTCGGCACACTGAAGACCGTAGAGCGCCCAGCCAAGAGTGGCGACTTCACCACTGTTGACCTGGTAGCGAAGATCGGCGACAAGCAGATCGACGAAGCTCAGAACATTTCTTACCAGCTAGGTTCCGGCAAGCTGCTGGACGGCATCGATGAGGCGCTGGAGACCCTGACCGCAGGCGAAACCACCACCTTCAAGAGCAAGCTGGCCGGTGGTGAGCAGGCCGGTGCCGAGGCTGAGATCACCGTTACCCTGACCGCTGTCAAGGAGCGCGAGCTGCCAAAGGCTGACGACGCGTTTGCACAGCTGGCTTCGGAGTTTGACACCCTGAAGGAGCTCAAGGAGAGCCTAGAGAAGCAGATCGCTGAGTCTAAGGTTTACAACCAGAGCATTCAGGCCCGCGACCTCGTACTAGAGCAGCTGCTAGAGGCAACCAAGGTTCCAGTTTCCGACGAGGTAATCGAGGCCGAGGTGAACCGCCACCTAGAGGGTGAGGGTCGTCTAGAGGACGCAGAGCACCGCAAGGAAGTTACCGCTGACAGCACCAAGGGCTTCCAGTCGCAGATGGTTCTGGACGCAATTGCTGAGGCGCTTGAGCTTCAGGTTTCGGAGCAGGAGCTGCTGCAGTACCTGTTCATCACCGCACAGCAGTACCAGATGGATGCGAACGAGTTCATCAAGATCATCGACCAGCAGGGTCAGATTCCTGCCTACGTCGGTGAGGTGGCTCGCCGTAAGGCTCTGTCTTCGGTGCTGGAGAGCGCAGAGGTCAAGGACAAGAAGGGCAACGCCGTTGACATCAGCGCGTTCCTGGGCACCGGCCTCGAGGCAGCCGACGAGCACGCCGGCCACGACCACGACTAAGCATTAGGTCTTCAAGACCGATTGAAAGCGGCCTCCCGAGAAGTTGGGAGGCCGCTTTTCATGCTTGCAACCGCTGGTGTTCTGCTCCACGCGAACAATGTCGTGGCTTGCCAGTTCCAGCAGTTATCTTTGACTAGCAACACCAGTATGTATAGGAGTTTTGGCTATGAGTGAACACCGCCCCGCAGGTTTTTCGCCATCGGTATTTGACCGACTTTTGAAGGATCGCATCGTCTGGTTGGGTGAGGACGTCCGCGACGACAACGCCAACGAGATTTGCGCCAAGCTACTGCTTTTGGCCGCAGAGGATTCCACTCGCGACATCTACCTTTACATCAACTCTCCAGGTGGATCCATCACTGCGGGTATGGCCATCTACGACACCATGCAGTTCGTTCCAAATGACATCGTGACTGTTGGTATCGGTATGTGTGCATCGATGGGTCAGTTCCTGCTCACTTCCGGCACCAAGGGTAAGCGCTTTGCCACCCCAAACACCCGTGTTCTGCTGCACCAGCCACACGGTGGCTTCGGCGGAACCGCAAGCGACATCCAGACTCAGGCGGAGCTCATCACCAGCATGAAGCGCCAGCTTGCAAGCATCACTGCAGCCCAGACCGGCAAGACCGTGGAGCAGGTAATGGCAGATGGCGACCGTGACCGTTGGTTCACCGCGCAGGAAGCCCTGGAATACGGCTTCATCGATCACATTCAGGAAAACGCGACCGGCTTCACCGGCGTGGGTAAGAACTAGGAGAGCAACATGAACTTCTACCCAGGCTCAAACGTGGCAATGCCAAGTTCCCGCTACATCCTCCCTACGTTCGAGGAGCGCACTCCTTACGGTTACAAGCGCCAGGACCCTTACAACAAGCTCTTCGAGGACCGAATCGTGTTCTTGGGTGTACAGGTTGACGACGCCAGCGCCGATGACATAATGGCTCAGCTTCTGGTTCTGGAGAGCCAGGACCCAGAGCGTGACATCGTGATGTACATCAACTCGCCTGGCGGTTCCTTCACCGCGATGACCGCCATTTACGACACCATGATGTACATTCGCCCGCAGATTCAGACCGTAGTTCTCGGACAGGCTGCCTCGGCCGCCGCAGTGCTACTGGCAGCTGGTGCGCCGGGCAAGCGTATGGCCCTGCCAAACGCACGCGTTCTTATTCACCAGCCATCCAGCGGCGATGCTGGTCGTGGTCAGGCATCGGACATCGAGATCCAGGCTAAGGAAATCATGCGCCTGCGTACCTGGCTCGAGGAAACCCTCAGCAAGCACTCCAGCAAGAGTGTTGCCGAGGTCAACCGTGACATCGATCGTGACAAGATCCTCACTGCGCCTGAAGCTCTTGAGTACGGCCTAATCGACCAGGTTCTCACCAGTCGTAAGCCAGTCAAGTAACTAAGTTTCACCAAAGCCCCGATGATTAAGTACCTGGGCTCCAAGCGAACTCTGCTGGAGCAAATTGGCTCAGTCATCGGGGCTTTTCCACAGGTGCAGTCGGTAGCCGACGCCTTTTCCGGTACTGCCCGGGTTGGCCACCATCTAAAGGGCCTGGGTTACCGCTTGAGCTCAAACGATCACAACGCGTACGCCGCAACGCTAGCCAAATGCTATGTCCAAGCGGACTTTGAGGACTGGGCGGCCAAGGCTCAGAACCTCATCGATGAGTTCAACCGGATGCCCGGCGAGCCCGGCTACTTCACGAAAACCTTCTGCGAGGATGCAAGGTATTTCCAGCCCAAGAATGGCGCCCGCATCGATGCCATTCGCGAAGCCATCGCGGCAAAAAATCTGGAGCCTGAGCTTGAAGCCGTCCTGTTGGTTTCGCTGATGGAGGCTGCCGACCGCGTGGATTCCACCACCGGCCTGCAAATGGCCTATTTGAAGTCTTGGGCAAGTCGTTCGGCTAACGACATCGAACTTCGCCTGCCGCACATTCTGCCGCGGGCGGCGAAGGGTAAGTCCAGCGCCACTCAGATGGAGGCTGTGGATGCCGTTGTTGCCTTCGATGGTGACTTGGTTTACCTCGACCCGCCTTATAACCAGCACAGCTACTTGGCCAACTACCACATTTGGGAATCGTTGGTCCTCTGGGATAAACCGGAGGTCTACGGCATTGCCCAGAAGCGCATCGATGTTCGCGAACGCAAGTCGGTCTTCAACAAGAAGCCACTATTCGGTCAGGCCCTTGGTGACCTTCTAATGGCGGTGAAGGCGCCAATAGCGGTTGTTTCGTTCAACAACGAGGGCTTCATCGACCGCGAATCGATGGAGGGCTTGTTGTCTCAAATGCACGGGGGAGAGGCCCAGGTGCATACCCTGGCCTTCGACTATCGCCGTTATGTGGGCGCCAAGATTGGCATCCACGATAAATCCGGCAAGAAGGTGGGCAAGGTCTCTCACCTGCGAAACCTTGAGTACCTGTACGTTTCGGCTGCGCCGGCGGTGGACATGTCCGGTTTGAATGAAATTGCCGGTACCGTGCTGGAAAATAGTTGATTTTCCGCCAAAAAGCAGGGTTTGCTTACCAATCAATGTCGGTGCCCCTAGATAGGGTTGATTCATGACCAAACTTGGCGAATCGGGCGACCTCCTCAAGTGCTCTTTCTGTGGAAAGAGCCAGAAGCAGGTTCGCAAGCTAATTGCCGGGCCAAGTGTCTACATCTGCGATGAGTGCATCGAACTTTGCAATGAAATCATCGAGGAAGAGCTTGGCGCTGCAGCCGAGTCTGTAGAAGAGTTTGAGCTTCCAAAGCCGAAGGAAATCTTCGCTTTCCTGGACGAATACGTGATTGGTCAGTCTGCCGCCAAGAAATCTCTGTCTGTGGCTGTTTACAACCACTACAAGCGCATTCGCAGCCGCGGCACTCTTACTGCTGCCGGTAAAGAACACGACTCGATCGAGATCGCTAAGAGCAACATTCTGATGGTTGGCCCTACCGGTTGCGGTAAGACCTACCTGGCGCAGACCTTGGCGAAGCGCCTCAACGTTCCGTTCGCGGTAGCGGATGCCACTGCGCTAACCGAAGCTGGTTACGTGGGCGAAGACGTCGAGAACATCCTGCTCAAGCTGCGTCAGGCCGCTGATGGCGACGTAAAGCTCGCCGAGCAGGGAATCATTTACATCGACGAAATCGACAAGATTTCGCGCAAGGCCGAAAACCCTTCAATCACCCGAGACGTGTCAGGTGAGGGAGTCCAGCAGGCACTTCTCAAGATTCTTGAAGGTACCGTTGCGTCGGTTCCTCCTCAGGGTGGCCGTAAGCACCCGCAGCAGGAATTCATCCAACTGGACACCACGAACATTCTCTTCATCGTTGCCGGCGCTTTCGCTGGAATCGAGGAGATCATCAACTCCCGCGTTGGCAAGAAGGGGATCGGCTTCGGAGCCGAAATCTCTGGCGCCAGCGACGTCAGCAACCTTTACAGCCAGATTCAGGCAGAAGACCTACGCAAGTTCGGTCTTATCCCTGAGTTCATCGGCCGTCTGCCTGTGATCGCTTCGGTCACCGAGCTCGACCGCGATGCCTTGCTCCAGATCCTCACCAAGCCGCGCAACGCACTGGTCAAGCAGTACCAGCGCATGTTCGAGCTAGACGGATTCGACCTCGACTTCGAGCCAGCAGCTTTGGATGCCATTGCCGACCTCGCCATCAAGCGCGAAACCGGTGCCCGAGGCCTGCGCAGCATCCTCGAGGACATTCTCGGACCAATCATGTTCGAGATTCCAGGAAGCGAATTCGCTGGCGTGGTTTTGATCACCGAGGAAGTAGTTACCAACGGTGTTGCTCCTCGCATTCTTCCTCACAAGAGCACCCGCAAGTCTGCCTAATCCGGTCTGCTAAAAGAGCACCCGATGATTGACCTTCGCGATCACAAAGCACCGATCCTCGCTGGTTTAGTTGCCAGTGCAACTGGAACCGCAGCAAGCCTTGGAGTCGTTGTTGCCGCGCTCTCTGCCTCAGGTGCCAGCAAGAACCAAGTTGGTTTTGCGGTTGTTGTCGCCGTCTTCGCCTATGGCTTGCTCTCAATAGTTCTATCGGCCAGGTATCGCATGCCGCTCAGCATTGTCTGGAGCACCCCGGGCGCGGCAATGCTGGTTTCTGCCGGTGTCTTGCATCTGAGTTTTGCGGCATCGGTGGGTGCCTTTGCTGTCACCGGAGCACTACTTGCAGTTACTGGGCTTTCACCAAGGCTTGGCGCAATAGTCAGCGGAATCCCTAAACCAATCGCAAACGCCATGCTAGCTGGCGTCATCTTGAGCTTCTGCGTATCGCCTTTTCAGGCCGTAGCGCAGTATCCAGCAATCGTTTTGCCGGTGCTGGCAGTTTGGTTGATTCTCTACCGCTTCGCTCCCATCTGGGCGGCTCCGGCAGCGATAGTCCTCAGCTACAGCCTGATTGCCATTCTGATGCCGCCAAACCTAAGCAGCATTACCTTTTTGCCAACGCCGAGTTTTGTTGTGCCTATGTTCGAGTGGCCCGCGATCATCTCGGTTGCTATTCCCCTGTATCTGGTGACCATGGCAAGCCAGAACATTCCGGGTGTAGCTATCATGAAGACCTTCGGTTACGAAGTGCCGTTCAAGTCAACCTTGGTTGCCACAGGACTGACCACGATGTTCGCGTCCGTAACGGGTGTATTTGCACTGAATCTCGCGGCAATCACAGCAGCTTTAAACGCAAACGAACATGCGCATGCCAACCCGAAGCGACGTTGGCTGGCGAGCGTATGGGGAGGGGTCGCTTACTTGGTTTTGGCCGCGGTTGCGGCGCCGGTCGTGGCTTTCGTACTTGAGACTCCGCACGTACTTATCCTTGCGGCTTCCGGCCTGGCTCTGCTCGGCACCATGGGTGGAGCGCTGCGCGAAATAACGGCATCTGATGACATTCGCATGCCAGCGGTTATCGCTTTCCTTGTCGGAGCTTCAGGAATCGCTCCGTGGGGGATTGGAGCAGCCTTCTGGGCGTTGTCAGCTGGAGTGCTCGTGTGGCGCGTTCAGCTGGCTTGGAGAGCCCGAAAGTAACCCCATACCGTCTCAGGTCTAGAGCAGTCCGCGGCGTTCCAGCAGCGGTTCGATAGCGGCATCCTGGCCTCGGAAGTTGCGGTACATGCCCATAGCTTCCTCGCTGCCGCCTCTTGAGAGTAACATCTCGCGGAAACGCAGACCATTTGCCGCCTGGAAGCCGCCATTCTGCTTGAACCAGTCAACTGTGTCGGCATCCAAAACTTCGCTCCAGATGTAGCCGTAGTACCCGGCCGAGTAACCACCCGCAAAGATGTGGGAGAAGTATGTGCTGCGGTACCTGACCGGAACCGGTGCGAAGTCCAAGCCGTAGTCGGCTAGGGCCTTTGCTTCAAACTCCTCAACCTTGTCGGCGGAGATGGCATCTGCGCTGCCGCCATCCTCCAGTTCGTGCCAAGCCAGGTCCAGGATTGCCGCGCCTAGGTAGGCGGTGGTGCCAAATCCCTCGTTGAATTTCAGGCTTGCGGTCAGGTTGTCAATCCACGCCTGCGGCATTGGCTCGCCAGTTTGGTAGTGCTTCGCGTAGTTGCCAAGTACCTCTGGCCACATCAGCCACATCTCGTTGACCTGGCTAGGGAACTCAACGAAGTCTCGGTGCACGCTGGTACCCGAGAAGTGTGGGTATTGAACATTGCTGAACAAGCCGTGAAGTGCGTGACCGAACTCGTGGAATAGCGTGGTTACTTCATCAAGGGTGAGCAAAGTAGGCTCGCCAGCTGGCGGCTTAGGAATGTTGAGGTTGTTTAGAACAATCGGCAGGCTGCCGGTCAAGTGGCTCTGGTCCACGAAGTTGTTCATCCATGCTCCACCGCGCTTTGAGTCACGGGTGTAGAAGTCGCCGATGAACAGACCAACCGGCGATCCATCGTTGTTCTTGACTTCCCATACATGTGCCTCTGGGTGATAGCTGACGATGTCGGGGCGTGGCGTGAAGGTAATGTTGAACAGGTTGCTAGCCGCGAAGAAGACGCCGTCATTCAGCACGCGTTCCAACTCGAAGTACGGGCGCATCGCTGCCGTATCAACGTTGTACTTGGCCAGACGGACCTTATCCGCGTAGTAATCCCAGTCCCAGGCTGCCAACTCGAAGGATGGTTCACCCTTGGCCGCCTGCTCTTTGTCGATTTCCGCCTGGAGCAGCGCCGCCTCGTTCTTCGCGTTCTTGACAGCTGCTGGAGCGATTCGACGAAGCATGGCGTGAACGTTCTCAGGGCTGCCTGCGGTTTCATCAGCGGTCACCGCGTGAGCATGCGTCTTGAAGCCGAGCAGGATGGCTCGCTTGGCGCGAAGCTTCGCCATCTTCACCAGCACGTCACGGTTGTCGTTCTCGTTTCCGCGGATGGCGCGCTTCAGTTCATTCTCAAGAATTTGCTGTCGCAGTGCGCGGTTCTTGAGGCTCGAAAGCAATGGGTGGCCGCTGAAGTTCACCATCGTGATCAGGTACTTGCCCTCGAGGCCGCGGTCATCGGCAGCTGCCTTGGCGGATGCAATCTCGCCGGCACTCAGACCCGCGAGTTCGGCCTCGCTGTCAACCACAACGGCCAGAGCATTTCCTTCGGTAAGCACGTTCTTGCTGAACTGCGCTTCAAGGGTGGAAAGCTCTTCGTTGAGCGCCATCAGCTGCTTGCGCTGATCCTCATTTAGGCCGGCTCCGGCAAGAGTGTATTCACGGTGATAGCGCTGCAACAGCCAGTCACTCTCAGGGTCAAGGCCAAGAGTTTCGCGCTGCTGGAAAAGCGCATCGATGCGCTGGAACAGAGCTGGATTCAGGGTGATGGAGTCACTGTGAGCGCTCATCTTCGGCGCATACTCTTCATAAACCGCGTCCACTTTGTCGGTGGTGTCGGAAGAATGCTTGGAATAGAAAACTTGAGCCACTCGGGTCAGGTAGGAACCGCTGCGTTCCAGAGCAACAATCGTGTTCTCGAAGGTCGGTTCACCGCTGGCCAAAATCGCTTCAATCTCAGCCAGGTGCTCTGCAAATGCGTCATCGAAAGCAGGGGCGTACACGTCATCGTTGATTGCGATGAACGGTGGCATTTCGTAGGGAAGCTGGGACTTAAATGCAAAAGGGTTAGCGCTCATTCCTAGAGCCTAACCCTTTTGCTATCGATTTTCGAAGCGGCGCTTACCTACTCCGCAGGTGTTTCCGGAACCTCTGCCAGTACAACGTCAGTCAGGGCAACTTCGTCGCCCTCGGCGTAAGCCAAGTCGGCGATCTTGCCAAGCGACTTGATGTCGTTCTCCAGGGCGCGAAGGCTAGTGAGGACAGCCGCTGGAGCCTGCAGGGTTGCAGACTCAACCGGTGCCTTCATCGACACCTTGGCGTCGCTCTTTGCCTTACGAACACCAACCAGGGCAGCCGATGCGAGCTCCAGGAGGCCGTGGTTAGCGGCGTCAAGGCCCTCGGTGAGTTCCTCTGCGCTTGGCCACGATGCACGGTGGATAGACGAACGGTGGCCTTCAGCCGCATTCTGCCACCAGGACCAAACTTCGTCGGTTGCGAATGGAATAAACGGTGCGAATAGGCGCAGCATTACGTGCAGTGCCTGACGCAGGGCCAGAACGGCGGATGCTTGCTGGCTGGCGGTTGCGCCACCCTGGCCGTAGGCACGCTCCTTGACGAGCTCAAGGTAGTTGTCGGTGAAGCCCCAGAAGAACTTCTCGGTCAACTCCAGAGCCTTGGTGTGGTCGTATGCCTCAAACGCGGCAGTCGCTGCGCGCACAACGTCGGCCAGTTCCAGCAGGAGTGCCTGGTCAACGGTCTCGGTCACTGCCGAACCAGCGGCCGGTGCCTCGAAGGAAAGCACGAACTTGGAGGCGTTCAGCAGCTTCACTGCAAGACGACGGCCAATCTTCATCATTCCGGTGTCGAAGGCGGCATCGGTGCCTAAGCGAGCACTAGCCGCCCAGTAGCGAACTGCGTCGGATCCGTGCTCAACCAGTAGGTCGGTCGGGGTTACAACGTTGCCCTTGGACTTGGACATCTTCTTGCGGTCCGGGTCTAGGATCCAACCGCTGATTGCGGCGTTCTTCCAAGGCAGCTGACCGTGCTCAAGCTCGCTGCGCAGCAAGGTGCTGAATAGCCAAGTTCGGATGATGTCCTGACCCTGCGGGCGAAGGTCGTATGGGTAAACCAACGCAAACTTCTCTGGGTCATCAATCCAGCCACCGGCTAGCTGCGGGGTGAGGCTGGAAGTGGCCCAGGTGTCCATGATGTCCACTTCACCGATGAATCCACCTGCAATGCCACGCTGGTCGGCGGTGTAACCCGCTGGAACATCGCTGGAAGGGTCTACCGGCAGCTGCGCATAGTCAGGAACCAGCGGGGTGTCGTAAATCGGGTTGCCGTCTGAGTCCAGCGCGTACCAGACAGGAATTGGCACACCGAAGAAGCGCTGGCGCGAAATCAGCCAGTCGCCGGTTAGGCCGTTTACCCAGTTCTCGTAGCGCACGCGCATGAAATCAGGCACGAAATTGAGGTCCTTGCCCAACTCAATAAGGCGCTCGCGCAGCTTGGCATCGCGGCCGCCATTGCGGATGTACCACTGACGAGTGGAAACGATCTCCAGCGGCTTGTCGCCCTTTTCGAAGAACTTCACCGGGTGCTGAATGTTGCGAATCTCGCCAACCATGTCGCCGGATTCCTGCAGCAGCTCGACGATTCGCTGCTTGGCGCTGAAGGTGGTCTTGCCGGCCAGTTCGGCGTAAGCTGCGCGGCCTGCCTCGCTGGTGATGGCCTCAGGCGCCTCGGAAAGGATGCGTCCATCCCAGCCGATGATGGCTCGGTTTGGAAGGTCTAGTTCGCGCCACCAAATCACGTCAGTTACGTCGCCGAAGGTACAGATCATCGCGATGCCCGAACCCTTGTCGATCTGCGCCAAGTGGTGGGAAACCACTGGAACTTCGACATCGAATAGCGGGGTACGAACGGTCTTACCGAACAGGTGCTGGTAGCGGGCGTCGTCCGGGTGGGCAACCAATGCAACACAAGCCGGCAGTAGCTCTGGGCGAGTGGTTTCGATGTAAACCTTGCCACCTTCAACCAGGCTCGGGTCGGCATTGAATCCAACGCGGTGGTAAGCGCCAGGCATCTCGCGGTCTTCAAGCTCAGCCTGAGCAACAGCGGTTCGGAAGGTGATGTCCCACAGGGTAGGGGCCATGTTCTGGTAGGCCTCGCCGCGACGAAGGTTCTCCAGGAACGCCTTCTGGGAAACAGCCTGAGCCGATGGCGAAATGGTCTGGTAGGTCTGGGCCCAGTCAACCGAGGCGCCAAGCTGACGCCAAAGCGCCTCAAACTGCTTCTCGTCCTCGGTGGTCAGCTTCTCGCACAGTTCGATGAAGTTGCGGCGACCGATTGGAACCTGGTCGGCTGCCTTGGTGGACTTGCCATCGCCACCCTCAAAAGGCGGAACGAAGTTTTCAATGTAAGGCAGGGTTGGATCGCAGCGAACACCGAAGTAGTTCTGCACGCGGCGCTCAGTAGGCAGGCCATTGTCGTCCCAGCCCATCGGGTAGTACACCTCAAAGCCGCTCATTCGCCTGAAACGAGCAACCACATCGGTGTGGGTGTAGCTGAAAACGTGACCCACGTGGAGCGAACCCGACACGGTTGGAGGAGGGGTATCGATGGAGTAGACGCACTCCTTTTTGACGGTTCGATCAAAGGCGAAGGTGCCGGCATCCTGCCAAATTGCACCCCACTTCTGCTCGAGACCCTCGACGCCAACCTTTTCAGGGGTGGTCGCAGGTGCGAAATAGTTGCTCTTCGAGCCGTTTTGGGCAGTAGTCACGCTAGGAGTCTCCATAGATGTGGGTTTGTTTAAGGTTAACATTGACTTAGGAGATTCCCTGTCCTGACAGTCTGAGAAAGCCCTACATGTATCCAAAGAACTCATCTTCATTCGCTCGCGCCGGTAGAAATGCGCAGGGAGTAGTCCCTAGCCCAGCGTTCCCAGCAATCGAGCAGGAGATTTTGGACTTCTGGGCGGACGACAACACTTTCCAGGCATCCATCGACCAGCGCAAAGACGCCGGCGCGCCTGAGTTCGTTTTCTACGATGGTCCTCCATTCGCAAACGGCCTTCCTCACTACGGCCACCTGCTTACCGGTTACGCCAAGGACACCTTCCCGCGCTTCAAGACCATGCGCGGATACCGAGTGGAGCGTCGTTTCGGCTGGGACACTCATGGTTTGCCTGCCGAGGTGGAAGCTGAGCGCCAGCTTGGCATCAGTGGCCGCTTGGAGATCGAGAAGCTGGGCGTTGAGAAGTTCAATGAGACCTGCCGCAGTTCGGTTCTGAAGTTCACCAAGGAGTGGGAGCGTTACGTTACCCGCCAGGCTCGTTGGGTCGACTTCGAGAACGATTACA
>JBDLQA010000020.1:0-64297 GCA_039800845.1 Actinomycetota bacterium | reverse complement strand
ACACCCACGGCAAGCCGAGCACATTCCAAAAGGCTTTGTTGTGGCTCGGTATTGAGCCATATTATCTAAACGATTGATTTAAAACAGAAGCGGCCGGGATTGCTCCCGGCCGCTTCTGTTTTGAGTAGCTTACTTATTTGGCTCTGACTTCTTGGCGGCAGGCTTCTTAGGAGCTGCCGGCTTCTTTGCAGCAGGCTTCTTGGCCGCTGCTGGCTTAGCCTCGACCGCCTTGGCTGCTGCAGGAGCCGCTGCCTCGACGTGGTCGTGGTGTGCGTGTGCTGCTGCCAGCTCGCCTGCTGTGACCGGTGCAACACGGTCCTCGAAGTAGAAGCGGCTCCATGCGGCACGTGCACGAGCGGTGAAGGTGATCTTGCCCTGTGCGTTAGGACGCGCGATGGTTGGCTGGTAGTCAACGAAGTCAACCAGCTTGTACATCTCGTGCTCGTCCAGCGGAGCGTGAACTTCCTGGTACTCGCCGTGTGGCAAGCGGATGATGCGACCAGTTTCACGACCGTGCAGAACAATCTCGCGGTCCTTGCGCTGCAGGCTGAGGCATACGCGCTTGGTGATCAAGAATGCGACGATCGGCAGAACGATCAGGCTGATCTGCAAGGACAACAGAACTAGGTTGAGGCTTAGGCGGAAGTGAGTTGCAATGAGGTCGGTGGAAGCCGCTGCCCAAAGCACTGCGTAGAAGGTCATACCCGCAGCACCGATACCGGTGCGAACCGGGGCGTTGCGTGGACGGTCCAGTACGTGGTGCTCACGCTTGTCGCCAGTTACCCAAGCTTCGAAGAATGGGTAGAAGGCCGACAGAACCATGAATACCAACAGGGTCAGGATTGGAAGCAGGATGTTCCAAGACCAGGTGTAAGGACCTGTGACGACCTCAAGGTGGGTAGGTGCAAGACGCAGCGCACCGTCAGCCCAACCGATGTACCAGTCAGGCTGGGTACCGGCGGAAACTGGCGACGGGTCATAGGTTCCGTACAGCCAGATTGGGTTGATAGTCACAGTTGCTGCAACCAGCATCAGAACACCGAAGACGATGAAGAAGAATCCGCCAGCCTTACCCACATAAACAGGCATCAGTGGGTAACCAACGACGTTGTCGTCGCGGCGACCTGGGCCCGAGAAGTGAGCGTGCTTGTGGATAACAACCATGAAGAGGTGGATTGCCACGAAGACCAGGATCAGTGCTGGAATCAACAGGATGTGCAGACCGTAAAGGCGCGCAACGATGTTGGTTCCTGGGAACTCGCCACCGAACAGCATCGACGATACGTAGGCACCGATTACAGGTACGCCCTTGATCATGCCGTCGATGATTCGCAGACCGTTACCGGACAGCAGGTCGTCTGGAAGCGAGTAACCGGTGAATCCGCCGGCCATAGCCAAAACGAACAGACCGAAACCCACAACCCAGTTGATTTCACGTGGCTTACGGAAAGCACCGGTGAAGAACACTCGCATCATGTGAAGGCCAGCTGCAGCAACGAACAGCAGTGCTGCCCAGTGGTGCAGTTCGCGCATCAACAGACCGCCGCGAACCTCAAACGAGATGTCCAGAGCCGACTTGTATGCAATCGACATCTCGGCACCCTTGAGCGGGCCGTAGACGCCGTCATAGATAACCGGGACCTGCGAAGGCTGGAAGAAGAAGGTTAGGAAGATACCCGAAAGCACCAACACGAGGAAGGAGTACAGGGCAACTTCACCGAGCATGAAGGACCAGTGGTCAGGGAAGATCTTGCGACCGAACTCCTTGAGGATTCCAGCTACGCCAACGCGCTCATCCAGGTAGTTAGCGGTACCTGCAAGGAAACCGCCCTTTTTCTTAGCAGTAGTAGCGTTGCTCATTCTTAGCGCTCCCAGAAGCTAGGGCCAACAGGCTCGTGGAAGTCGCTCTTAGCGACCAAGTAGCCTTCGGCGTCGACGGTAATAGGCAGCTGTGGCAGCGCGTGGCTTGCAGGGCCAAAGATGACCTCACAGTCGTTGGTGATGTCGAAGGTCGACTGGTGGCATGGGCAGAGCAGGTGGTGAGTGTGCTGCTCGTACAGTGCCACTGGGCAACCAACGTGGGTACAAATCTTGCTGTAGGCAACAATGCCGTCGTAGCCCCAGTCGGCTTCCTTCTGGCTCTTGATGTCTGCAGGGTCAAGGCGAACCAACAGAACCGCTGCCTTTGCCTTCTGCTCCAGCTTGTCCTCGAGCTCGTTCAAGCCCTCAGGGATTACGTGGAATACCGAACCAAGGGTTAGGTCGGCGGCCTTGATTGGGGTGCCGGTTGGGTCGGTGGTCAAACGCATTCCGGCCTTCCACATGGTGTGGCGCAGGGTCTCGGTTGGGTTTGCGTTGGTGGTCATGTCCTTGAACAGAACCAGACCCGGAAGTGGGAACAGCGCCAGTGCGCCGTAAAGGCTGCGACGAATCAGCTTGCGACGGCTGAAACCGGACTCGCTGTTTGCAAGGTTCACGATCTCCACAGCGCGGGCACGAACTTCTTCGCTGCCGCGGGTCTGGTGACGTGCCTCTGCAACTTCGGCATCTGGCATCAGGGTCTTGGCCCAGTGCACTGCACCAAAACCGATTGCCAGCATTCCAAGAGCGATGCTCGCACCCACAAAGAAGGTGTTGTTGCGGACAGTTCCGAGGTCGGAGCTGAGTGGGAATACAAAGTAGAAGACGATGGCAGCGATGCTACCGATGATGCTGATCAGGAACCAGGCTGCAACCTGACGAGCAGCGGTCTTTTCGTGCTTCTTGCTTTTATCCGTCATACGGACGCGGTGAGGTTCCAAACCTGGATCCGCGATCTTGTCGGCTGGAACCACCGCGAGGCCAGCAGCGTATTCGTGCTCGCCCTCGTGCGACTCGTTTTTGTTAGCCAATTGCTTGCTCCCTTTTAGTTGCTAAGTTTTTGTGCCGATGCCTAGAGCTAGTTGCTCTTTGCGCCCAACCAAACAGTGATTCCGATGATTCCACCGAGAACGAAAATCCAGACGAATAGGCCTTCGGCTACGGGGCCGAGGTTGTCTAGGTTCAGACCAGCAGGGGATGGGTGCTGCTGCAGGTAGACCAGGTAGGTGATGATGTCCTTCTTGTCCTTGGGGGTCAAGTTGGCATCGTTGAACACAGGCATGTTCTGAGGGCCGGTCTCCATGGCCTCGTACATCTCACGGGCTGGGGTGTCGGTCAGAGCTGGAGCGTACTTACCCTGGGTCAGCGCGCCACCTGCACCTGCTGCGTTGTGACACATCGCACAGTTGGTGCGGAAGAGTTCGCCGCCGCGGGTGGCGTTTCCGTTATTTGCAACCATTGCGTCGGTTGGGATTGCAGGACCAGGGCCTAGCGAGGCTACGTAAGCCGCAAGTGCGGCAATCTGCGAGTCGTTGAATTCTGCAGGGTCCTTTGCCTCAATCTGAGGACCCGAAGCCTGTGCAGGCATGCGACCCGAGCTCACCTGGAAGTCAACCGAAGCCGCGCCAACACCGATAAGGGTTGGGGCGTTCTTGGTACCTTCAGCGTGCGCACCGTGACAGGAAGCACAGTTCGCGAGGAAGAGCTTGTGACCTTCGTCGATCTGCGCTGCCGAAGCAACCGTTGCCGACTGTGTGTTGTGCATGGCGGTGCTAGCTGCTGCGTAGCCACCACCACTGATGAGAAGACCTGCAGCGATAACTACTGCTGCGGCCATCGGCTTGCGACGGGAAAGCTTGCCCTTGCGGTTTAGGAATGCCATTTGTAAATAACTCCGAATCGCTTATTTCAGAACGTAGATGATCAGGAACAGGCCAATCCAGACCACGTCCACGAAGTGCCAGTAGTAGGAGACCACGATGGCGCCAGTTGCCTCGTAGTGTCCAAACTTCTTTGCTGCGAAGGTCTTGCCGATGATGATCAAGAAGGCGATAAGACCACCGGTCACGTGAAGTGCGTGGAAGCCAGTGGTGATGTAGAACGCGCTGGTGTAGCTGTTTGCATCAAAGGTCATCGCGTGCTCGGTGATCAGGTTGGTGTACTCCCAGACCTGACCCGAAACGAAGATTGCGCCGAGGACGTAGGAGAGCAGGAACCACTCAACCATTCCCCAGTTCTTCGGGCTCTTGCCGGTGGCGCGTGGCTGCATGCGCTCGGCAGCGAAAACACCGAACTGAGCGGTGAACGACGACGCCACCAGGATCAGGGTGTTAGTAAGCGCGAACGGCACGTTCAGGTGCGCGGTCTGGCTTGCCCAAAGGCCTGCCGAGTTGGCGCGCAGGCTGAAGTACATAGCGAACAGACCGGCGAAGAACATCACCTCACTGCCCAGCCACACAATGGTGCCTACGGAGGTGGAATTAGGTCGGTTAATGACGGGTGCAGAATGCTGCGACACTGGCATAGTAGTCATACTTCTAGCATAACCAAGGCAGTGCCTGCTAAATGCCGATTGACCCGTTTAAAGCCACCCGAATTTGAGTTAATTTCGAAGAATTTAAGTGAGGCAATCCTTACGCGGCATCGGGTGGATTTCTTGACCCTTCGGACTGCAAATGAATCGGCTAGTTCAATACCTGAAAACTCCCAGAAACAGGGGAGTGGCGGGCTACTCTAAACTTTTCTCATGACCGAAACTCTTAGCTGGCCAGCTATTCTGGGCCGTTTGCTGGACAAAACCAACCTGGACCGTCCCGCTGCCGCCTGGGCCATGAACCAGATTATGGCTGGAGAGGCCGCGGACGCCCAGGTGGGCGCTTTCATGATCGGCCTGCGTTCCAAGGGGGAGAACGTTGATGAGCTCGCCGGCCTAGTAGACGTCATGTTGGAACGCTCGGTCATCTTAGACACAGGCAGCGATGCCGTCGACATCGTGGGAACCGGCGGAGACATGGTCGGAACCGTAAATGTCTCATCGATGGCTAGCATCCTGACATCGGCTGCTGGTGTGCCGGTTATGAAGCACGGTAGCCGTTCGGCATCCGGCAAGACCGGATCTTCCGAGATGCTCGAGGTTTTGGGCATCCGCCTGGACCTTTCTCCGGAGCGCGTGGCCGACATTTTCCGCGAGATTGGCCTCACCTTCTTCTTTGCGCCTGTTTTCCACCCTGCGATGCGCCACGTGGCGCCGATTCGCAAGCAGTTGGGTGTGCCAACCACCTTCAATTTCCTCGGCCCATTGGCTAACCCGGCTCAGCCGATTGCAACCAGTTTGGGTGTGGCGAATGCCTCTGTGGCGCCGCTTTTGGCAGCCGAAATGGCGGCCCGTGGCCGCACCGCGCTAGTTTTCCGCGGCGATGACGGACTCGACGAGCTAACCACCACCGACAACAGCCAGATTTGGGAAGTGACCGGGGGAGAGGTGCGCAAGCACACCCTGGACCCTCGTGATTTCGGCATCGCTCGCGCATCGCACCAGCAGCTTTTGGGTGGAGACGCGCACTTCAACGCTCAGGTTTGCCGCGATCTCTTCGACGGAAATACCGACGGCAACCTCGCAGCGGTTCGCGACATCGTGGTTTTGAACTCGGCCGCGGGAGTGGTTTCTTACGAACTTGCAAAGGATGCATCCCGCGCAGATGTCGACCTGAATGTTCGATTCGAGGATGCTATTGCGCGCGTTGGCGCCGCGTTGGATTCCGGAGCAGCCCGAGGCAAGCTCACAGAGTGGATTGCGACTACGCAGCTATAGGCGCAACTCTGAACGAAGCGCTGGACTCTCAGGGTAGGCCTCACGTGAGAAGTGGGGCCTATCGCTTTGCCAAAACATTACTTGACATAATGTGCATTATCGGCAAAAGAATATCAGTTTTAGGAGTGGTGCTGTAGGTACTCAAGCAGCCCTGGCGGGCCAACCGTTACGCCAGATGCAATTAGGTCTGCGGGCTTCCACCAGCGCCACTCGATCACATCGCGGTGTTCGTCGACCGTCCAGTTGGCGTTGTCAATCGCAAAATCGGTTTCTACGGTCAATCTATAAAAATGTGCAATTCCAGTTTCGTACTGGCCGTTGGCCCAAACCATTTTGAATGGCAGGCTCAGCTCCAGTTCTCCCAGAGCCTCTGGTTCCACAACCAGCCCGGTTTCCTCAAACAGTTCTCGTACCGCGGCTGCCAGGATGCTTTCTCCTGGATCGATGCCGCCACCCGGCGTCAACCAACGCGGCGGCAAACCTGTGCCCGGATCCCAATGCGTGTTCATCATCAGCAGCTCTCCCGCTGGATTCTGCAGGAAAACGCGCGCGGTTTCGCGATGTTTTACGTGGTCTACGGACTCCGGATTGGCCGGCCTGTGGTGCTTTTTGACCTTCGGGCCTTTTCCGTTACTTGACATAATGTTTAGGCTTCCTCAACAGGGCGGTGAGCCTTCACTTTGAACAATTTCAACGACCACTGCATCAAAAATCCGATGCAAACGGCGAAAATTAGCGTTCCTTCACGCACCTGACCGCCCATCAGCCATCCGGTTACCATAACCAGGAACTCGTAGCCCATTCGGACCTTCCAAATCGCCCAGCCGGTGACTCTGGCGGTGCCTACCATTAGGCCGTCTCGTGGCCCCATGCCGTAGTTGGCGGAAATATAAAGGCCTGTGGCAAGTGCCAGCAAAAGCATGCCCAAAACAAACATCAAAAGCTGCTGCCAGTAGTCCGTCAAAACGGGAAGGATCGGGAATACTGTGTCTGCGAATAGTCCGATAAGGACAGCGTTCATCAAGGTGCCAAAAGCTGGCCGCTGCTTCAGTGGAATCCAGCAGATAAGCACGATGGCACTAACCACGATGCTTGCCAGACCGTAACTGGTATGCATAACTTTGGAAACACCCTGAGCAAAGATATCCCAGGGGCCTAGACCAATCGCCGAGTGGACCATAAGCGCCACTCCCCAGCCAAAGATATAGAGGCCAACGAATAGTTTGGCGAGTGCTACAGGCTTTAGGGCAGGCATGTTGCTAGCCTAGCCTCGTGTACCTCTACCCCACCGAATCCGTGCGCATTTTGGCTCACCGTGGCTTGGCAATTGCCGCCGATGGATCGGCTCTAGACGAAAACACTCTCCCGGCTTTTGCTCGTGCCCTGGAAGTAGGTGCGGACTTCATCGAGAGCGACATCCAGGTTTCCGCTGACGGTGTTCCTGTGCTGTTCCACGACGACAACCTCCTGAGGGTCGCGGGCGTGGATAGCCCTGTTTACAAGCTTTCCTTCGCTGAACTGCAAAAGCTAAAACTGGAACACGGCGGGCACATTCCATCTCTGGCTGAAGCCTTAGAGCGCTTCCCTACCGCTCGATTCAACCTCGATTTCAAGACTGTCGGATCCATCACGTCGGGCACCCGAGTTATCGTCGAACATGGCGCGCAGGCACGGGTTCTAGTTGCCAGTTTCAGCGATGCACGTGGCGACGCAGCCGCTTCAAAGCTGCCTGGAGTGGCACGCAGTGCCGGCGCAATCCGCACTCTTCGAGCCATCCTGGCCCAGAAAATCGGTGCCGGAATTCTGTTGGGCATGGCGCTGACCAAGATGAGCGCCTTGCAGATCCCAGTTAGCCAGGGACGGCTGCGCCTCGACTCCCCTAGGTTTATAAGCAGCGTTCAAAAGCATGGCGTTGAAGTGCACTACTGGACCATCAATGAGCCGGCAGAGATGCTGCGCCTGGTTGCGGCCGGTGCCGACGGCATTGTTACCGACCGTGCCGATTTGGCCGTTGCCGCACTTCGTAAGTAGCTGCCTTTTATTTCCTGAACAATTCCTTCATTTCGGAATCTTTTTCCGTTTCGGAGTGTTTAGCACTGCGTGGCAATCAAAGATGTTGCCGCGAAATCCGAAATCGCCCAAAAGGCGTTATTCACCGTTGGGTGAACGAAGGAGCGACAAATGTCTCAATCATCGATGCGCGGTATGCGTCTTGGCACCAACAGCCTGGAGACCGAGCGCAATGTGAAGTTTGAAGCTCGCACCAAGCACAGCTATCAGTGCGTGCTCGGACACATTTCGGACCTGAACTTTGCGGTTGACGCCGAAGTGCCGGAAACCTGGGAATGCAAAACCTGTTCCAAGGAAGCAATCCTGATGATTGACGGCGTAATGATCGACCCAACTCTGCACGAGGAAAAGACCCCTCGAAGCCACTGGGAAATGCTTTTGGAGCGTCGAAGCATCGAGGAACTTCAGGAACTTCTGGACGAACAACTGGCTAACCTGCGAAGCCGCCGCGAAGCCGCCGCAGCAAAGGCGCTTCAACACGCATAGGTGCCGCTAGCCGATATCTAGGCACCTCTCCCCTGCTTCGTTGCCTCGCAAGGCAGCGTAGAAGTTGCGTTTGGGACGATACTGCTTATTTACCAAGCCAACTTGAAGAGCCACCCGCTCGGACTGCAATCCGAAGGGTGGCTCTTTACTTTTGGTTTGGTTTGGTTTGGTTTAGGCCAGGCGGAGACCCCATCGGGTCACGCGCCACAGAGCCTC
Organism: Actinomycetota bacterium; assembly: GCA_039800845.1. Taxonomy (GTDB): domain Bacteria; phylum Actinomycetota; class Actinomycetes; order Actinomycetales; family Microbacteriaceae; genus Rhodoluna. Next base: position 55,854 of record JBDLQA010000020.1, on the reverse strand, counting down.
GAAAACAATCTTTTTGCTCATCTTGGAGTAGCCGGTTTCACGCTCCACGAAGGTGATCGGCACCTCCTGAATGCGTGCTTTGGCGTTGTAGCAGCGCCAGGCCATTTCCACCTGGAACGAGTACCCCGCTGAGGCCACGGTGCTGAGGTCTAGCTGTTTCAAGAAGTCGGAGCGGAAGACGCGGAAACCAGCGGTGATGTCACGGATGCCGGTGCGAAGCATGGTCCGTGCGTAAATGTTGCCAACGCGGCTGATGATCTGCCTGGAAAGCGGCCAGTTCACAACCTTCCCACCCTTTACCCAGCGCGAACCGATCACTAAGTCATGGTTTGCAGCCTGTGCAAGCAGTGAAAGTAGGTCTTCGGCTCGGTGGCTACCGTCGGCGTCCATTTCCACCAGGTAGTCGTATTTGTGCTCAAATCCCCACGCGAAGCCTGCCAGGTAAGCGGGGCCAAGACCATTTTTCTCGGTGCGGTGCAGCACGTGCACTCGAGGGTTTGCCGCCGCCATCGCGTCAGCCAAGGCACCGGTGCCATCGGGGCTGTTGTCGTCAACAATCAGCAGGTCAACACCTGCAACAACCTCCAACAGGTGGCCGGCGATGCGTTGAATGCTCTCAGCCTCGTTGTAGGTGGGCATGATTACCAGCGTGTTCAAAGGAGCCTCTCGATCGACTTCGATCGAATCTAGAAGATGAGGCTGAGAAGAACCTGAGGTTATGCGTTTAAGAACCTGAAGGTCCAACAGAATCAAGGCGCCTAAGACCGCCAATGCGAGGCTGGTCCAATCCACCCAGCCGAAGAATCGCATGGCCGGAGTTAGCTCGTCGCTAAGAGGGATTGTGGCGATAGCTGCGCCAGGTTCGAATGCTCGAGTTGCGGAAAGCACGCGACCTTGAGGGTCAACGATTTCGGTGGTGGCCACGGTGCTCGCATGAACTATCGAACGACCTGTGGAAATAGCCTGCAGGCGAACCAGAGCCTCTTGCTGGAATGCCTCCGCGGTGTGCCCGAAATCGGAGTTATTAGCCTGGCTGACAATAAACGCTGCTCCCCCGCGCACCAGATTTCGCGGGATTTCATCGATGCCGATTTCAAAACAAATAAGGTCACCGATGCGTGTGCCGGCCGCGGGAAGCACGCCGGAACGAGTGCCGGGAGTGAACCCTCTAGAGATTAGGTCGATTAGGTCTGGTGCGAACGTGCGCCAGAATGCTCGATCCGGCACGTATTCACCGAATGGAACGGGGCGAAGCTTGTCGTACTGGAGCACTTTGGCGCTGGCCGGTTGGAAGAGCAAACCCGAGTTGTACTCTTTCGCGCCACGCTCGGTTACCGCACCAACCAGCAGCGGTTTCCCGGTTTTGGCAACCACCGAGCGGATTGCGTTAGCGGCTAACGGATTGCGCAGCGGGTCCACATCGGCGGAGTTTTCAGGCCAAACAATCAGGTCGAATTGCTCCTTGGGATGCTTGGTCAGGAAGTCTTCGGTCGCTGCCAAATGCTTGCTGAGAATGCTTCCCGGAACGGGATTCGCAAACAGGCCGGCATTCGCGTTGCCCTGAATTGCCAGTAAGCGCAGAACCTTCGGGTGAGCTCCCGACTCGTGGGTGGTTGCCGCAGGGGAAGCCGGCACCACCGCGAGTGTATAGTGTCCGACGGAAAGTGCCAGCAGTGCCAACCCAACCGAGAGCCCGGCGGCAATGCGGCTTGCCCAGTATTTGCGGTTCTTTAGCCCCAAGACCAGCAGTGTTTCAACCTTTAGAAGAACACCCACCGATAGTGCGGCAACCGCGAAACTGACCAGGCTGATGCCACCGTAAAACGCCAGTTGCGCCAGCACCGTGTTTGCCGCGGCCTGGCCCAAACGCGACCACTGGTAACCGCCGTATGGAAAATGGCAGGCGATCCATTCGCGGGCCACCCAAATCGCGGGCAGCCAGATTGTAACCAGCAACTGGTACCAGGCTCGCAGGCGCCTTCGATGCCCAGCAAGCCACTTCCAAACCACAGCGGCAAGCCCGAGTCCGAGCGCGAAGATGATGCCTTCAAGCACAGACAGGGCAAGCCACGGCTCGGGCCCAAGATAGCGCGACATCCAGACGCTCTGCGACGCATAGAAAGTCACGCCGGCAAAGAGACCGATGCCGGTTCCCTTCCAGAAGCCAAGTCCTCGAACAGCTAGGTGAATGAGAATCACCGATGCGAATATTGCCCCCCACAAATCTGCGCGAGGCAGAGCCAGCCCTGCCAGTAAGCCTCCAGCAATGGCGGTAAGCGGGCGCCAAATCAATGCCATTACTAGGCCGGCTGGTGTTCGTACAGCCGGCATTCGGCCAACGTTAGGACGGTTAGCCATAGTACGAGTAGGCCACGATACCGCGTTTTACCTTGTCTACGGCTTGCTTCGCGGTGGCAGCGATTGCAGGCTCGGCTACCTGAGAGATCTGATCCAGCATGTCGATGATCTGCTTGGTCCATCTAATGAAGTCGCCTGGCAGCAAGTCTGCCTGCTGCAGCACCGAATCCAACTTTGCTCCGGTGGCCCAGCGGTGAATCGGCAGACACAGGGCCGCTTGCATCGGTGAGGAGCCTGGCAGTTTGTGCTGCTTGGCCAAGTTGTCAAGGTCCTCGAGCATGTCTTCGGTGCGCTCAAACGCCTGCTCGAAGTTTCCACGCGGAAGTTTGATCTCAAAGTTTTCGTCATCGCGGCGGCCTTCATAGACCAAGGCCGCAGCCATCGCAGCCAGACCGGCAGGGTCAAGGTCTCGCCAATAGCCTGAACGGAGGCACTCGCTCACCAGCAAGTCGCGGTCTCCATAGATGCGCGCCAGAGTCTTGCCGTCTTCCAAAACGTCTAGGTCGCCGTCTTTCTCAACCAGGTAGTCGAGCGATAGCAGGAGGTCGCAAATGCGGTCGAATGTGCGCGCCACCTGGTTGGTGTGTCGTTCGATCTGGCTGACAACCTGCTCGATTTCGCGCGAAAGTCGGTGCCAACGCTCGCCCCAACGTGCATGCTGTTCGCGCTCGCTACAACCGTGACAAGGGTGCTGGCGCACGCGCTGCTTTAGGTCATTGATCTGCTTTTCGGCTTCTCGGCGTTTGTCGCTGATGCGCACCTGCTTGCCGCGTTCCGCTCTGACCCGGCCGGCCGCCATGACGCGCTCAAGATCGGTGATGTCGCGGCGCATTTGGGCGTATTCCGCGAAGTCTCCCAAGTGGCACTGCATCGCTTCTTCATAGCCCTGAAGAGACATCTGCTTTTCACGGATACCTCGTGCCAGGCCAACCACCGAACGGTCGGCTTGGAACTGGGCGAACGAGGTCTCCAGAACTTCGCGGGCACGCTTTCGACCGAAGGCCTCAAGAAGGTTCACGGTCATGTTGTGCGTTGGGCGGAACGAGCTCATCATCGGATAGGTGCGCTTGGATGCCAGACCCGAAACAGTCATCGGGTCCAGGTTGCCCGCCCACTGAATAACGCTGTGGCCCTCGGTGTCGATTCCGCGACGGCCGGCGCGACCGGTCAGCTGTGTGTATTCGCCCGGTGTGAGTTGAACTCTACCCTCGCCGTTGTACTTATCCAGGCGCTCCAGAACCACCGTACGGGCAGGCATATTGATGCCGAGCGCCAGGGTTTCGGTGGCGAAAACAACCTTCACCAAGCGGCGAAGGAACAGTTCCTCAACTACCTCCTTGAACGCCGGAAGCATGCCCGCGTGGTGGGCTGCAACGCCACGTTCCAACCCCGCCAGCCATTCGAAGTAGCCAAGTGTGCTGAGGTCCTCATCGGCGATGTTGTAAACGCGCTCCTCCACAAACATGCGGATCTGGCGCTGCTCTTCTTTGGTGGTTAGACGGATGCTGCTGTGGTGGCAGGCGCGAACCGCGGCCTCGCATCCGGCTCTGGAGAACACGAAGAAGATTGCGGGTAGCAGTTCTGCTTCATCCAGAATGTCGATGATTTCCGGCTTCGAGAGGCGCTCAATCTGGGGTTCGCGGTTTCGGTAACCACCCGGCTTTGCGTTCTTGCCGCGGCTCTGTTTCGGCTGATTTTGGCGCAACTTGTTGTTGTGCATTTGAAGCAGCTCGGGGTTGACCCGACCCTCTCCCCTGCCGTCGAACAGGGGCATCAGCTCGTCTTTGAAGAGGACGTGCTGGGTTAGTGGAACCGGCCTGATTTCAGAGACGATTACATCGGTCTGGCCGCGGACCTCGTTTAGCCAGGCACCAAATTCCTCGGCGTTGCTCACCGTGGCACTCAGGCTGATGATCTTTACATCCTTCGGAAGGTGCAGGATCACCTCTTCCCAAACGGCTCCGCGGAACCTGTCGGCCAAATAGTGCACTTCATCCATCACCACATAGCCCAAGTTGATCAGGCTGTCGCTGTTGGCGTAAATCATGTTGCGTAGCACTTCGGTTGTCATCACAACAATCTGCGCGTCGGAGTTGGTGTTGTTATCGCCTGTCAGCAGGCCGACTCGTGACTCACCGTATCGTTTGCAAAGTTCCGCATACTTCTGGTTGGACAGCGCCTTGATCGGGGTGGTGTAGAAAACCTTCAAATCCTTGGCGATTGCCAAGTGGATAGCGAACTCACCAACGATGGTCTTGCCGGCTCCGGTTGGCGCCGCCACCAGCACGCTTTTGTCGGTTGCCAGTGAGCGACAAGCGCGTTCCTGGAAGTTGTCCAGCGGGAACTTTATAAGCGCGCGGAAATCCTCCACGGCCTCAATTCGCTTAGCGTCTTTTGCTGCCGCGTACCGTTCCGATGGGCTTCGGGTGTCCTCTACTGGGGCTTTGGATTTTGGGCGTTTCTGGCTTGGCACTAGGCGCTCTCTGTGACATCGGAGATGCCGTATTCGGCCAGCATTTTGGACTGGCGGTTACCGACGATGCGATCGCGCAATGCGGCAATGCCCAAAGCAACGAAGTACAAAACCAGCAGTGGAATCATCAGCAAGAACATGCTGGTTGGATCTGCCACCGGAGTGGAAAGCGCGGCGATAAAGGCTGAGATTACTACTGCGAGTCGCCAACCTTTGACAATCGCTTTGGCGCTCAGCAAACCCATGAAGTTGAGCAAAACCAGCACAACCGGAAGAACGAAAGCGATTCCGAAGACCAGCAGGATTCGAACCGCGAAAAGAATGTATTCATTGGCGTTGATGAGGTTTGCGCTTCCGGCTGGAGTCATGGACAGCAGCGCATGAACGAAGTTTGGCAAGGCATACCAGGCCATTGCGCAGCCCCCTACAAACAGCGGGATGGCTGCCGCCAAGAAGGCCACGGTGTAGAGCTTTTCCCTGCGGCGCAGAGCGGGCACAATGAAGGCCCAGAGCTGGTAGAGCCATAACGGACTTGAAATAACCACGCCGATGGAAGCAGCAATCTGAAGGCGAAGGTCGAAGGCGCCACCGATGGTTCCAAAGTTCACCGTTGCATTGATGTGGGCATCCTTGGCAACCGTCAAAATCGGCTGCTGAAGCGCATTGAAAACCGGGTCAAACAGGTACCAACCTGCCACCGAGCCCGCAATTATGAAAAGCGAGGCGACAAAGAATCGATTCCTGAATTCCTTCAGGTGACCGCCCAGTTTCATCTGGGCATCTGGATTCTTGCGCCTCGCCATAATCGTTGGTGGGGTTGGTGAAATTGGGAAGTTGAAGGGAACGACTGTTAGTCGTCCGAAGGCTTGTCAGCCTTCTTGTCGCCATCCTTGGACTCGTTCGACTTTCCGTCGTTGAGTTCCTTCTTGAAAACCTTGATCGACTGAGCGATTCCCTTTGCTGCGCCAGGAAGCTTCGGACCGAAAAATACGGCCAGAATAATCAGAATCAGGATGACGCCCACAGGGCCTTCAAACAGAGTTTTGAACACGTGTCCTACTTTCGAAGTCTCGCTATAAGCCTACGCTGTCTGTCGAGTTTCTTCTGCTCCGAGTTGGCTTTGCGACGCAACCAAGCTGCCTCTTTTTTCACCGGATCCGCGGATAGGTCCGAGGCAGGTTTTTCATAAGTTTCGGTGGTTTCCAAGGCTTTTTGCAGCTCTTCCACCGCAGCGATGGTTTCGGCGGAGTCATTCACGATTCTCTTGCCTCGGTTGTAGAGGTCCCAAAGCAGGTAGGTCCACCAGCCAGCGCCAAGAATCAGCACGCCGAAATCAATCAGCAGCCAGGCCCAGAATGGCATTATTCGGCACCTTCAACAGGCACTGGTTCACCTAGGGCAGCCAGGGCAAAGTTTCGCACTAGTACTCGGGCCTCGGCGGGTGCAAGAACTCGCACCGCTCCACCGTAACTGGCAACCATAGGTGGCAGGGTCAGCAGGCTGGAAACCTTGATTTCCGCGCGAACGGTTCCCTTTGGTTTGTGCGAAACGCTGGCCCTGTAGTCGTGCAAAACCGCATAGGCTTCCGGGTCTACTTCCAGGACAACGGAAATGGCGTTCTCCCCCGCCTCGTAAAGGTCGCCCTCCAGTGGAATCTGCTTGTGAGCTTCATCGATGGGCAGGTCAGTGAGTTCCACCGCATCCATGGCATCCAGGCGGAAGACGCGCACTTCCTGATTCTTGCTGACGCAGAATCCGCGCAGGTACCAGACCTGATCACGAGATTCCAGGCGAAGAGGCTCGATGACACGGCCCTCAGTGACCTCGCCCTTGCCGTTGCGGTAGTTGCAGCGGATGGCAACGGAGTTCAAGATTGCCTCGCGAAGCAACAGGATATCGGAATCCACGTGACCGGTAGCAACCTGGATGGTGTCGGCATCCATCGCTCCAGAACCGGCGTGCAGGGCGTCCAAAAGTTCGGCAACTTCATCGCGGTATTCGAAGCCGGGAATCTGCTCCAAAACCTTCAAACCTGCGCTGATGGCGGCGGTCTGCTTGGTTGTTAGACGCGGGGTTGCCATCTCCACGGAGTGGTCAACGAAAGTCACGATCTGCTCTTCTTCAAGTGCGTCGTAATCAAGCTCGAACGGACTGTTGAAGTATGAAGCGGTTTCTCCAGTATCGGCAACGCCGATGGAGCGCACGGCTTCCTCAACCTCTGTGGCGGTGTATCCGAAGCGGTCGGCCAGTTCGGCGATGCTGGCCTCGCCCACGTTCATTACGTGGCCGATGATGGCGTACATCAGATTGGTGCGTTCCGGTCCGAAAACCTTGGTCATTTTAGGCATGAGCGGCCGCCACCTTCTTTAGTCCGGCGGCAATTTCATCGGCCAGTTGCTGGGGTTCCACAACGCGAAGCTGTGAACCGAACCTTCGCAACTGAATGGCCAGAAGCTCTTTGTCCATGTAGCGCAGAGTCTTGGTGGTCGATTCCTCAAAGTCCATCTCGAAATGACTCCAGGCCGCAGTGTTTGGTGTTACCTCAATCACCGCGATGTTTTCCGCGCGGAACTTCTCAAGGTCTGCGTCGGCAAGGCGCAGCAGTTCATCGGTGGCCTCGACGTAAGGGTCATCGCTCTTGCTGACCTTCACGTTCTTATCCACGATTCGCTTCAGCAAGAAGTTGCGGGTGTCTTCGCGGTCGTGATCCCAGCCCTGAATCAACCATTCACCTTCGATATTCAGGAAGCGCCAAGGGCTGATAAAGCGCGATTCCACGGTGGTGGAACCCGCCTTGCGGTAGTTGAAGGTGATGGACAGTTGGTCTTCTATGGCTGCAGCAATAGGGCCAAACGCGGCGTCAAGCGGGCGGAAACTTGGCACCAGTTCTGCGATGGCTTGACGGTCCGGTACGTCGCCTAAGGCGACCAAGCGGGTCATGGCCATCTGGAGTTCATCAGTGAGGCTGATGTCCTGCCAGCACTGGGCGGCAAGCTCAAGTAGGCGGGTTTGCAGGGCGGTCGGGTGGAAGTTTTCCGGCCAGGCAAAGGTTCGGCTGGCAACCCGGTAGCGGTACAGCTGATTGTCCGTTTCGAAACCCGGTTCAGTCACCTGCTCAAGAACGATTCCGGCCTTGCGAATGTCGTTCTTGTCACGGGTGAACTGCGCCTTGGAAGCCTCGGTTGGAGTCTTCAGGTAGCCGTATCCGGGGACAGTAGAGACCACTTCACGCAGAGTCAGGCCTCTTGGGCTTCGCAGCAGAGCGAATGTCAGGTTCAGCTGACGTTCCGAAGGCGAAATCCTGTCAGACATCGATTCCCCCGTCTCTGGTGAATTGCGCTTACGGGTTAGGTTACTTGCCCTTGCCCAGGATGTCGATGACGAAGATCAGGGTGGAGTTGGCAGGGATGCTGCCAGCACCGCTGGTGCCGTAACCATACGCCGGTGGCAGAACCGCAACAACCTGCGAGCCTACGTGCTGACCAACCAGTGCCTTGATGAAGCCTGGGATGAGAGCACCGGTCTGCAGCTGGAAGGTTGCCGGAGTGCCCTTGCTCCACGAGGAATCGAACATGGTCTTGGCGGTGCTCCAGATGTAACCCGAGTAGTGAACGGTTACGGTGTCGCCCATCTTGATGGTCGGGCCCTTGCCCTGAATAAGAGTTTCTGACTTGAAATCGGTTGGAGCCGCGCTGGCATCCCAGTTGGCCATGACCAAACCTGGTGCGCCGTCCGCGTTAGTGACGACCTGAGGGAAGCCGTCCTCGGCAGGCTGCTGGGTTCCCTGCGCCTTAGGCAGGAAGACCTTCAGAAGCTTGAAAACAAAGATGATGGAGTCGTTCTTACCGATTCCGGAAGTTGGGTATGCCTTGCCGCCGTGGGAATCCTTGGCTGAGATGATGGTTGCCACGACCGAGCCTTCGCGCACACCAGCGAGGGCGTCACAGAAGTTTGCGGAACCCGTAGCTGCCTTGGCAACAACCTGCGACACGGCATCGGTGCCGTCCCACTTGGTGCCCTGCAGCTTGGCGCCGGTGCCGGCGTTGTAGCTCTGGTATTCAAAGGTGATCTGCTGTGCGCCACCGAAGCGTGGGCCGGTACCTGCAACCAGGACCTTGGTCTCGCTCTTGGTGGTGGTGAGCGGGGTTGGGAAAGACAGGGTTGGCTCGCCGGTTGCTGGCACCTTTGCGGTGATTTGGTCGGCGGTGCTGCCGGTCACGAAGTGCTTGCAGACCATAGGTGCATCGAGTGCTGTGCTTACCTTTGCCGCTGCAGCCGAGCAGCCGGTGAGGCTGGTAACTGCGATGAGTGCGGCTGCTGCCATGCTGATGATTTTGCGCAAAAGACTAACCTTCGTTTTCCGATTTGAGTGTAAGTTTACCGACTAATCCTGAACGGATTCTGTAGCGTCATCGATGCGGGCCTGGGCTGCTGCTTCCGCGTTGCGAACGGTCTTGCGCAGCTTTTTGTCGCTGATGCGGCGCTGGCCAAGGTGATCTGGGTTCCAGACCGCGATGTCTTCATCGGCGAACTCAGGCTTGTTGCGGGTCTTGAACTGTGGCAGCACGGTTCCTGGGTTGAGGCGGCGGGCAACGATGAGGAAGCCGGTGTGGCCGATCATTCGGTGCTCCGGGCGCACTGCCAGGCCCTGCAGGTGCCAGTCGCGAACCATCGACTCAAAGGCCTCAGGTTCGTTGAAGTGGCCGCTGGACTTTAGCTCTTCGGACAGGCGCGATAGCTGCGTGACAGTTGCCACATAGCCCACGAAGAGACCACCTGGGACTAGGGCTTCCGCGGCCTCATCCACGCACTCCCAAGGGGCAAGCATGTCCAACACAACACGGTCAACGCTTGCCGGCTTGATCTTCTTCGGCAGCTCTTCCTGCAGGTCACCAAGGTGGACATCCCAGTTGGCCGGCATGGCGCCGAAGTGAGTTGTGATATTTGCCTTGGCGATGGATGCGAACTCTTCGCGACGCTCGAAGGAATCCAGTTTTCCGGTTGGTCCGATGGCGCGCAGTAGGTACATGCTCAATCCGCCAGAACCAACGCCAGCTTCAATCACTCGGGCACCAGGGTAAATGTCACCCATGGTCACAATCAGTGCTGAGTCTTTTGGATAAATGATTGCAGCGCCGCGAGGCATCGATAGAGCGAAGTCGCTGAGCAGCGGGCGGAATGCGAGGAACTCGGTGCCGGCTGCGGTGCTAACTACCGATCCCTCTTCCAGACCGATGATGGAGTCATGCTTGAGGTCTCCTCGGTGGGTGCCGAATGAGCCACCTGGAACCAGGGTGATGGTGTTTAGCTTGCCCTTAGGGCCGGTTAGCTGCACGCGGTCGCCGGCGCGGAATGGGCCGCGTGGCAGCTCGGTGTAGTGGTTCTCGGTCATCGGGGATCCTTCGGGATTGTAAGTTTTAGTTGAAAAGTTCGTTGAGGTGGTGTGGTTCCACGCCGACCAGCGTTGGCCACAGGTTTCGGCCCGGTACCGCCGGCAGCTCCACCACGTTTGGAATGCCCAGTGCCCTAGTTCCCGCGGCTTCGGCCGAAGTTAGTCCGTTCAGGGAGTCTTCGATTGCTACGCATTCTTCTGGCGAAAGGCCCAACTGGGATGCCGCCAGCAGGTACGCCTCCGGGTGTGGTTTGCCTTCTTTTACGTCGTCGCCAGCAACCACTAGGTCGAAGAGCTCCAGCCCGGTGGCTGCGTGCGCTTCATCGCGGACGGTTAGAGCCATGCGGCGGATGGACATAGTTACGATCGCCTGCCTGACGCCGGCTTCGTGGAGTTTGGTGGTAAGTTCCAGTGCGCCCGGGCGCCAGTGAACTTCTTTGGTGAGGTGCTTCAGCACGCCGTCGGTAAGTTCCTCGATCATCTCCTCTACAGAGATGTCGGTGATGCCCATTTTGTCTCGCATTATTTGGCAGGAAACAGGGAGACTTAGGCCGGTCAGCGCCAGGCCGTCTTCATGTGTCCACTCCCCCGGATAGCGATCAGCGAGGTCCTTCTCGGCCAGCGCCCAGTAGCCTTCGCTTTCCACGAGTGTGCCGTCTAGGTCCCAGAGGACAGCGGCAGTTTTGAGGGAAAGAGTCATGATGGCTCAATTTTACCTGTGAGAGAACGGTGTTAGTCCCGAACAATAGATGTACCCCACCCCCTCTAGAGTTAAAAGGAACCGAGCAGAGGTAAAAGCAAAGTGAATCAGCTTCCAATTTTCTCCCAGCGCACCCTTCTTGTCGCATTTGAAGGCTGGAATGATGCCGCCGAGGCCGCAACCCAGGCGTTGAAGATGATTGCGGATCAAATCGATGCCGATTCGGTTCAGGTGATTGACCCTGAAGAGTACGCGGAGTTTCACTACGCCCGCCCGCAGGTCTTCTTCGATGAAGAGGGCAACCGCCAGATTCGCTGGCCTGCCACTGAGCTATTGGCACCGGGTGTTGAAAGCATCGTTGCTCGCCCCGAGGTAGCCAACCTGTTCCTTTTGATTGGTATTGAACCGGCACTGCGCTGGCGTGCCTTTGCTGCCGAGATTTTGGAAATCATAGAGGACCGAGACATCCAGGCCGTGGTGTTTGTTGGTTCGATGATTGCCGATGTTCCGCACACCAGGCCAATCAAGGTCATGACTTTCAGCCAGCACGAGGACGTGCGTCACCAGTTTGACGTTGAAAAGAGCGATTACGAAGGCCCGGTGGGCATCCTTACCGTGCTGAGTCAGGCGCTCGAGGAACTAAACGTCCCCACCATCAACCTTTGGGCTCAGGTTCCGGCATACGTTCACCAGAGCCCTTCGCCAAAGGTCACGCTTGCAGTACTAACCGAGATTGAACGCATTCTGGGAATCACTTTCGACCACGGAACGCTTGCGGAAGAGGCTTTTTCTTGGGAGCGCGGCATCGATGAAATCGCCGAAGCCGATGAAGAAATGGCTGGCTACATTCAGCAGCTTGAAAAGGCGCGCGATGAACTCCAGGAAAGCGAAGGCAGTGCAGACCTGCTAGCTAGCGAGTTTGAGAAGTTCCTGCGTCAGTCGTCAAACGAGACGCCTAAGAACGAAAGCACGGAGCCTGGAAAAGCCGAGGAAAATCCATCGGCTGAAGACGAAAACTAGTCGTCTTCACCTTCGAGAAGGTCAAATGGAAGGTCCTCTTCGAACTCTTCCGCCATTGCCTCCTGGTAGTTCAAGAAAGCGTCTTCCAGCTGGAAAAATGCCTGATCTACCGAGAGATCTTCAGGTCCGCGACGAGCGGCAACCGCCTCGAAGTGCTTCTCGAGTGCTGCGGTGAACTGCTTTAGTGCGAATCTTGAATCTTGAGCCATACACATCACGCTACCCCAGTTTTCTGGTAGACTCTAGAGGTTGCCTAAATAAAGGCGCTCACCTGTCCGGGTGGCGGAATGGCAGACGCGCTAGCTTGAGGTGCTAGTCCTCGATAGAGGGTAGGGGTTCAAGTCCCCTTTCGGACACAACAGCAAGGCTAGTTTGGCTGAAAAAAAGACCCCAGTCTTCGACCGGGGTCTTTTGCTTTATCGGGGATGATCCCCAGGGCTTTGAGGCTATTTGCGGAATAGTTTGGTGGCCTGAAGGCGCACGCTGAACCACTTGTTCCAGAGGTAAGCGAATACGACGATTCCCAGAACAGTGGTGAAGAAGCTTCCCGCCACGTCATTTAGCAGATGGGCTCCCACGTAGAGGCGGGCCCAGATTTCAACGATTACGGAAACCACCCAGAAAGCCAGAGCAACCCACTTGGCGCGCGATTTGCGGGCCAAATACACCAGCGCAAAACCGATTGCGATAGCGAAGCAAACATGCCCACTTGGGAAGCTGGCATCAACTTCCTGAGGCATCACCTGGTTGGCCAGAAACGAGACATCTGCGCGCGGCTCGTTGAAGAGAATCTTGAAGGCCTGAGCAGGAAGCCAACCGAAACCGACGGTAAGTGCGAACGCGAGTGCATCCAGGCGGGAACGGCCAACCAGCCAGACCAGCAGAGCAATCATGATGGTGATCAGGATTGCAAACTTAGGGCTGTAAGCCTCCGATGCCGCGACCGCCAAGAAGTTGGTGAAGCCATTTCCGCCAGAATTCAGGGCCTTGTCAATGGCAAACTCAGCGTCCCTGACAGAAGACATGGTTCCAACCAAGCCGCTCAGCAAGGTGAGCAGAACGCTGATCACAGCAACAGGAAGCCAGGCCTTGAGGTGAGGTAGGCGATTGAATCGGGGTTGCACAGTCATACCTTTCAGGTTACCTCGCCCAGCAATAGAACAGGGTCACCTTGTCTGGCGGAGTCTCATTCTTGCGGCAATTCGCAGCAACCCATTTTTTGATTCTTGCGGATTCCAAAGAGCCGTAGGCCTTTTCATCGCCAAGGAATTTGTCCATCAGCACGTAGTTGACTTGGTGCTCCCTAACCAGCTTTTTGAACTCATCGAGAGTGGGTACAGGATCGGTGCCATTGAAGCCACCGATCGGGAGAACATCGATGTGTCGGCTGATGGTGCGCTTGAGAATTACGTATGGCGCGGCGGCATCCGCACCAAATGTCACAAGCGAGTATTTGCCGTGTGGTCTGGTCTGAATCCAGTTGAGCACTTTGGCGTGAGAGATGGCAGTCGATTTAGCCCCTGCTCCCCTGCTGGCTGAGTTGCCGGTATCGTCGCCGCCGTTCAAAACCCTGTTTTGTCCGGAGTGATGGGCAAGCTTGGTGGTGTAGGTGTCGGGTGGGCCAGCCATCGGGTTAACGAATGATGGATGATTCATGGAATCTAGAGCCCAAACCATCGGAGAGAAGACGAGGGCGCCAACCATAAGCACGGCGCCTGCTTTGCGATATCCACCCGAATCTGGTCTGATGCCGGCGATCCCGGCGGTTGCATAGGCGGCAAGCGCAATTGCGAGAGCAACTTGAATCCAAGGCAAAACAGGTAAATAGGTTGGGTTTAGAGCAGCCACCAGAATCGCCATGCCAGCTGTGGCAAGGGTTTGGCCAATCAGCCACCATCGGTGCTTTGCCACGTAAGCGTCATAGCTTGCAACTGCAACTAGCAGACTCATTGGGATGGCAAGTGTGGCGGTGTAGTACTGATGCATGCCCGAGACTGCGCTGAACATCACCAGTGAGGTGCCGAACCAGACTCCGAACGCCAGCACATACTGCTTGCGCCTGCCCTGGATCGCTAAATAGATAAGCGCAACTATGGTGGCGGGAATGAGCCATGAGATTTGGCCGATCACCTGATGGTAGAAAAGCCGAATCAGTGATGGGTGGCCGCTAAACGGCGGGGTAAACGTTTTGAATGTCAGGCTTCCACTGTTGCGCTGCCCCGCCATCTGGCCACTGTTGCCAAAACGCCCCAAAGCGTTGTATCCAAAGACCATTTCCCAGGGATTGTTGTGCAGGGTGTTACCGATGTAAGGCCGCTCACTTTGAGGGGTTGCCCACACTGCGAGAATCCACAACACCGATGCAAAGGCTGAGATAGCTCCTGCGATGACGAGGTCCAGCAGTCGTCTGATTTTGCTTGAACTGACGGTGAACCACCACGCGATCGCAAGCGCTGGCCAAACTGCCCAGGCCATGATCATATACTGCTGGAACGCCAGCGCGATGGCCAAGCCCGCCAGCGTCAGACCCAGGCGCGTGCGCCACTTTAAGGCAACAGTTATGAAGTAGGCCGTTAGGGACATCGAAAGCAAAAATGCGCTTTCGGGCTCGTTTGAACGAGCCACAGCGATGACAATCGGAGTGCAAGCAAAAAGCAGCCCAGACAAAAGTCCAACCCAGATTCCACCGATGCGCCTGCCGGCCAGGCTCATCATGATGACGGCAATGACCGTGGCAACCCCATTTGGAGCCACGACCGAGGCATTGTGAAAGCCGATGAGGTGCACAAGAATCGCGGGAATCCAGTACGACCCGGGTATTTTGTCCAGCGCAAGCAAACCGGAAGGATCCGCAGCACCAAAGAAGGCGTTATGCCAGCTGCGGCTCATTGAGGTTGCAACCATCGCGTAGTAGCCACTGCGTTCTGCGTGCTGAAGGTTATAGAAAACGTTGAATGCGGTTAGTGCAATGAGGGCTGCCAAGCCGCTCGCCCAGGAAAGTGATTGCCAACGCTTCATGGGACAGATTCTGGCGCAGCCTCCTTACAGCCGCCTTAAACAGCTAGCGCTTCCTGCAGAGGCTAGGCGCAGGCTGTCACCTTGTGAAGGTGAGCAGCCAGGTGTTGTACAGGTGGATGCGCGAGGTCTGGTTGAAATGATGAAGCGCGAGGATGCGCTTTACCGTGGCAAACTCGCGCTTTTCGGAGCTCACCTGGATGACCAAGATGCGCTTAAAGCTAGCAAACTTGTGGCCCGCAGCAGCAATCGACTCCCGCTCCGGGTAAAGGCCTGGCGCCTTGTAATACGGGGTCACTGCCGTCAAATCGGTGATGTTCCTGAGCTGGTGAGGGAAAGCAATCTTCAACCTGCTCTGGCTAGGGCTTTTGCGGTCGTAATCGGTGTAAAGAATGCCGTCACCCGGCTGGGAATGAGACTCAATGATTTTGGCCACGGAGTTCCAGTGCGTGCCTTTTGCATCCAGGGAACGGAAGTGGAAGTACGCGGGAAGGCTGAGCCCCACAATCAGCGCCAGGGCGGCAAAGGCCATGCGCTTGGAGAAAAGTTGGTCCACGGCAATGGCCAGCAAGATTGCCACAATCGGTGCACTAAAGGTGAAGTAGCGTGAGTCGTAGATACTTCCGCCCACAATCGAGTAGACGATGACAATCGCGCTTGGCACGCTGATTACCAGGCCGAAAAGTTGGATCAGCTGGTGTTGAGCATCGCTCACAGAGCGGCTCCGGTGATGAGCTCCGAAAATAACCGCCGCGATAAGCCCGTTGGCCACAAACGCCAAGGCTAGGTCGCCCCAGAAAGCCTGCCCGACGAATACCTCGATGGCTGTGGCCGAACTGATGGGCGGAAGCCAGCCCACCTGCCCTTTCTCCAATACCACCCAGACAATCAGGTAGGCGGAAACCGCTACGGAGATCAAAGTTGATGTCATCCAGCGTTTGAACAGGTCTCTGCGGCGCCAGAGCAGCCAGATTCCCTGAGTGCCCGCGTAGAGCGCAATGTAGACGAAGAAGTGCATCGAGAGCGCCAGGGTGAAGGTATACGCAACCCAAAGCCACTTTGCGCGCCTACCGCTCGCGTTCGGCTCAGTCAGCAGCAGGAAAATCCACATCAGTAGAGCGCCAAGCAAGGCATCGATGGCGTACGAGCGCGCCTCAAGCGCGGCCCAGGCAAGGCGGGGCAAGAGAGCGCAAATGACCAGCGCGAACCAGGCAAGGCGCTCGCCGAAGTAAGTGTGGACAATTTTGAAGACGATCACGCTGGTGAGAGCGATGGCCACGGCGCTTGGCACCCGGATGGCAATGGTGCCAAACCCAACCACCTGACCCAGCGCGTGGATGAACAGGTAATAAGTTCCGTGCACGGCATCGATGGTTTGCAGCATGTGCAAAATGCCTAGGAAAGGCCGGTTACTGCCAGCGATAGTCGCCACTTCGTCGGCCCACATCGATGGACGGCCGATCTGCCACAGTTCCAGGCCTAGGACCGCAAGGCCGGCTACAAGCAAACGCGTGCTTAGCGAGCGGGCAAATTTGGGCATGAAATGAACCTAGGCGCCAAACCTTATTTTTTTCTTAAGTTTGAGGTCAGGAAGTTCACAGTTTCGGGCTTGTAACCGAAGGAAACAAAGGGTTTTCCCACAAAACCTGTAGATAAACTTTTGACACCAGCAAACCACTTCCTTAGGGGAACCCATGGCTATTTACAACAACATCACCGAGGCATTCGGTAATACTCCTCTGGTGCGCCTAAACCGCGTCATCGAGGGTCAGGCTAACGTTTACGCCAAGCTCGAGTTCTACAACCCATCGTCTTCGGTCAAGGACCGCCTGGCAATCGCTATGGTTGACGCAGCTGAGGAATCTGGCGAGCTAAAGGCCGGCGGAACCATCATCGAGGCAACAAGTGGTAACACCGGAATTGGTCTTGCAATGGTTGGTGCAGCCCGCGGCTACCGCGTAATCCTCACCATGCCAGAGACCATGAGCACCGAGCGCAAGGTTTTGCTGCGCGCTTACGGTGCTGAGCTAGTTCTGACCCCGGGCCCAGAGGGCATGAAGGGTGCAGTGAACAAGGCTGAGGAGCTCGGCAAGGAGATCGAGGGTTCGGTTCTGGTTCGTCAGTTCGACAACCCAGCCGGTCCAAAGATTCACCGCGAGACCACTGCCGAGGAAATCTGGCGCGACCTAGACGGCGATGTAGCCGCAGTTGTCGCTGGTTCCGGTACCGGTGGAACCGTGACTGGTGTCGGGCGTCGTTTGAAGGAACTCAACCCAGACGTAAAGATCTTCGTTGTTGAGCCTGCTGCCTCACCAATCCTTTCGGGTGGAGCCCCTGGCCCTCACCCACTAGCTGGTATCGGTCCTAACTTCGTTCCATCCATCCTGGACACCACCGTTTACGACGAAGTATTCGACGCCGTAAACGAGAACTCGTTCATCTGGGCTCGTCGCACCGCTACCGAAGAGGGCATCCTCGTAGGTATCTCCTCCGGTGCAGCGATCTGGGCTGCAAACGAAGTTTCGAAGCGTCCGGAGTTTGCTGGTAAGAACATCGTTGTCATCATTCCTTCGTTCGGTGAGCGCTACCTGTCGAGCATCCTTTACAAAGAACTGACTGACCAGTACACCGCAAAGTAACAACTCGAGAAGGGGCGTCTTCGGGCGCCCCTTTTTCTCGCCTTAAGGGCAACCACAATCTGGCAAACTAGGCAGGCATGATTAAACGAATCGCAGAAGATATCCGAAACGGGTTGGCGTTAGATCCAGCCGCCCGTAGCGGTTTTGAGTTGCTGCTGACCACTCCCGGTATTCATGCCATCTGGACCTATCGAGTTGCCCACATCCTTTGGAAGGCCCACTTCTACTTGCTGGCTCGTATGGTAAGCAACTGGGCAAAGTTCTGGACCGGCATTGAGATTCACCCGGGAGCGCAGATCGGCCGCCGCTTCGTGATTGACCACGGTAACGGTGTGGTAATCGGTGAAACCGCCGTCATCGGGGACGACGTAATGATGTTCCACCAGGTGACCCTCGGATCTCGAGAAAACACCAAGGCAAAGCGCCACCCAACCATCGGCAATAAGGTGGTTCTGGGCGCAGGGGCAAAGGTAATCGGCAACATCACCATCGGCGACAACTCCTATGTAGGCGCAAACGCGGTTGTGACCAAAGGTGTTCCCGAATACTCCACCGTCGTGGGCACCAACAACGTGCGTCACACGGTTGGTTCGTACACGATCTAACGGCCCAGCGCTAAGGGCTCAGCCCTAAACGGCCAGCCCTAACGGCCCAGCAATTTTCGACTGAAAGCGCTTGCTTTTCATTGCAAGCGTTTGCTGCTCGGCGCCGACAAATAGCATTGTTTTCATGCAGGAATCTGGCTTCGTCTCGCTTAGCAATGTTCATTCAGTTCGCCGCACCGAAAACGGCTTCGAGGCTGGCTTGGCGCACGAGAAACTCCGTGTTGACGTAATCAAAGCAGACCTCATCCGTTTGAAGATAAGCCGCGGCGGAGTCTTCGATGAATCCCCCAGTTTCGCACTTGCCATCGACCCTATTTCAGAGTCGGTGAAGGCCGGTTTCGACCGCGCTTTCGAACTCGATTTTGATGATTCGCACCTGAAACTGAACACGATCGCCCTTGAGTTAAGCCTGAATCTGGCTGATTTCAACTTCAAGCTGACCCGCATGGATGGCTCGGTCGTGGCTGAATCCATCGGTGGATACCAAATTCTCAACAACGATTGGCGCATCGCCCGCAAGGCCAATGCCCTAGACCCTATCTATGGATTGGGTGAAAAGACGGGCAAACAGAATCGTCGCGGCCGTGACTTCCACCTCTGGAACACGGATGTATTGAATCCGAATGCTGCCGGGGAATTCGCTAAGGCTCACGCAGACACCCATCCGCGCGCGGATAGCACCAGCACCGAGTTTGACCCCTACTACGTCTCGATTCCGTTCTTCTATCACCAGGACGCCGCTACCAGTTACGCTTCTGGCTCGTTCATCGATAACGGATTCCGCGCTTACTACGATTTCCGCGACGAGAACCAAATCAATATCGAGTTCAACGGTGGCCAGTACACCGAGTACTTGTTTGCTGGTCCGAGCATCGGCGCCATTCTGCGTGACTACACCTGGCTCACCGGTCGCACCCAGCTGCCGCCAATCTGGGCGCTTGGCTACCACCAGTGCCGCTGGAATAACTACAGTCAGCAGGATGTCCTTGACCTTGCTGCCCGCCACCGTGACCTCGAAATCCCTCTTGACACTCTCTGGTTGGACATCGATTACATGGACGGCTACCGCGTGTTCACCTGGAACACCGAGCAGTTCCCGAACGTTCCATCGATGTTGGAACAGCTGCGTAAGCAGGGAATCCGCGTGATCACAATCATCGATCCCGGTGTGAAGTTTGACCCGGGTTACGAGGTGTTTGATTCCGGTTTGGAGCGTGAGGTTTTCTGTCTTACCGAGGGCGGCGACATTTACATCGGTCAGGTTTGGCCCGGTAACACCGCCTTCCCAGACTTCGTGAACCCCGATGCGCGCGAGTGGTGGGGTGACCTAAACGCGCAGCATGTGGCAAGTGGCCTTGCTGGCATCTGGAACGACATGAACGAGCCTGCCACTGGCGGCATCTCCCCCACTCCGATGCGTTTCGGTAAAGGTAAGTTCAGCCACGAACGGTATCACAACTCTTATGCGCTCTTGATGGCGATGGGAACCGAGCAGGGCCTTCGCACGGCGATGCCAGACCTGCGCACCTTCATTTTGTCCCGCGCCGGTTCGGCGGGCATCCAGCGCTATGCAGCCAATTGGCTGGGCGACAACATGTCCCGCTGGGACCACCTTTGGCTTCAGATTCCAATGGCGACTGGCCTGAGCCTCAGCGGTCAGTCATTCGTGGGTGCGGACATCGGTGGATTTGCCGAAAACAGTAATGCGGAGCTTTTTGCGCGCTGGATTCAGGCGGGTGCCCTCACTCCTTTTGCGCGTAATCACAACTCGGCAAACCAGGTGGACCAGTACGCTTTCGCCTTTGGTGAAGAAGTGTTAGAGATTGCCCGCAAGGCAGTTCAGCTGCGCTACCGTCTCATGCCTTACCTGTACCAGGCCTTTGTCGATGCTAGCGAGACCGGTGCGCCAATCCAGCGTCCACTGATTTTCGACTACCAGAACGATGTCGAGGTTCGCGATCTGGACGACCAGTACCTACTTGGCGGTCAGTTGCTGGTTGCTCCGGTGCTTGAGGCTGGGGCCGAGAGCCGAGCCGTTTACCTTCCTAAGGGTGGCTGGTACTGCTGGTACAAGAATTCCCTGGTTGTTTCCGACGGCGCGCGCATTAAGGCGAATGCGCCTCTGGAGCGAATCCCGATGTTCGTCAAGGCTGGATCGGTCATTCCGATGTGGCCCGCGGGAGTTCAGTCGACCGCCGACTACTACCCCGAGACGCTGGAACTGCGCGTCTACGCGCCTATCGATGATGGCGTTTGGGAATCCAGGCTGCAGGAGGATGACGGGCTGACCTTTGGTGCGTTGGCCGGCGATGCCCTGCGCACCACGTTTACGCTCACCAAGACCGGATCGACCCTAACCCTAAGCGGCACCACAAAGGGCAACGGCTATGCCGCTCACAAGCGCCAGCGACTCGTGATCAAGCTAATCGATCAGCGCGGGGCCGCGGAGGATATTGTCCTGGCTAACTCGGGTGAAGACTTCAAGGTGGTTCTGGCTTAATATTGACTGTGATGTCAAACGAAACAGGCCAGGAACTTTCCGCCGCAGCCCAGTTTGGTATCGACTACGCCCGTGAGAAACTGGCCGGTCTGAAACTGGCGGTTCTCACCGGTGCCGGCATTAGTACAGACTCCGGAATCCCCGATTACCGCGGTGCCGGCCGAACCCACCAGCACCCGATGACCTTCGATAACTTCATGGGCTCGTTCGAGGCTCAGCAGCGCTACTGGGCGCGTTCCTACGTTGGATGGTCGCGTATCACTCAGGCCAAGCCAAACCCCGGCCACTTCGCCTTGGCTCTGGCGGAGAAACATGGCACGGTTTCCGGAATCATCACCCAGAATGTGGACGGACTGCATCAGCTCGCCGGCTCAAAGAACGTATTTGAACTCCACGGCCGCCTGGATCGTGTTCGCTGCATGCGTTGCGCAAAGGTCTACACACGTGCCGCCATCGATGTAATGCTGTCCGAGCTAAACCCGACGGTTAGCAAGGACATTGAGGTGGAATACTCCCCCGATGGCGATGCCGAAATCGAGGCCACCAAGGACTTCAAGATTCCGGGCTGCCCGGAATGTTCCGGCGTGCTCAAGCCAGACGTGGTGTTCTTCGGCGAACAGGTTGAGGCATCGCTGGTTGAAAACTGTATGTCGCTGGTGGACAATGCGGGAGCACTGCTGGTTGCGGGTACTTCGCTGTCGGTGAATTCCGGCATGAGGTTTGTGAAGCGTGCCCTAAAGGCTGATAAGCCAGTGATCATCATCAACCTTGGAGCCACCAAGGGCGATGAGTTAGCCCTCGCCAAAATCGATGCGAACACGTCGATTGCCCTCGAAAGGCTCCTGATTGACTGAAACAATAGTCGGCTTACTGCGCCACGGCCAGACCGACTGGAACATTGATTTTCGCCTGCAAGGCACCACCGACATTCCTTTGAACGAGACCGGATTGGCGCAGGCTCGTGCTGTTTCGCAGCACATTTTTGCGGCCGATTGGACCCACGTTGCGTGCAGTCCTTTGTCCCGCGCCAAAGACACCGCTCAGATAGTCGCGGAGCTTGCCGGTCTGCCAGATCCTGACATCGAACCGCTGCTGCTGGAACGCGCCTTTGGCGTTGGCGAAGGCCTAACCTATGAGGAATGGAGCCAGCAGTTCACGAACCTGGCCGTGATTCCAGGTGGTGAATCGCTGGTGGAACTGGCTGACCGAGTTTGGTTGCTGCTGGACGTCCTTTTGCAGAGTTACCGCGGCAAGAGAGTGCTCACCGTTTCTCACGGTGCACTCATTCGAAAAGTTATCGAACTCGTGAGCGAAAACACCTTGCCGAATGCTGGTGATCGCTTTGGAAATACCTCGCTGAGCGTTATTGCACACACCGATGCCAAGGGCTGGCACATCCTGAGCTACAACCCGCACACCTATCAGGGTGAGCCGTTGCGCAAGGCTTGGGACGCCATCTAGAGCGTATTTATTGCCTCGAGCAAGGCTTCAGCTGAGGTTTCCCAGGAGAACTTGGCGGCCTGCGCAAGCCCTGCTTCAGAGGCGGCCAGCCAAGCATCTTGGTGTTCAAGATAGAGGACTTTTTCGGCAAATGCTTCCCCGCTGAGCGGATTGAAGTAGCGGGCCGCATCCCCACCGATCTCGTGAAAAATCTCGATGTCGGAAACCACAATCGGTACTCCCCTACACATCGCCTCAACAAGCGGGATTCCAAATCCCTCATCCATGGAAGCGTGCACCAGCGCCACGGCGCCGTCTAGAATCTCGTGGTATTCAGCCTCGCTGACTCCGTTGTGGAAGACCAATGCACCGCCCTTTTGGGAGGCGATGGATTCAAGTTGCGCCCGTCGCGCTGGGGTGATTCGACTCAACAAGTGAAGTTCGTAGTCTGCAAGGCTGCCCATGCCCTTGATGAGGGTTTGAACATTCTTGTAGTCCATGAATGAACCCATGTATACAAGCCGCTGTGGGCCGCTGGGGCGGCTCTTAGGAGCGTGTTGTTCACCGCTGCCGTCGTCGGAATCCGCGGCGTTGTACACCACGTGGATCGGCTTGTGAGTCAGCCTGTGCAGACGCATCAACCTAGCGCTGGTTTGGCTAACGGTGACGACTGCATCGGCGGCGTTTAGGAGCAATCTCTGCGGTACATACGTCAGATGGAATAGGCGCCAGCCGATACGTACCGCAAGCGGCATGCTTGGCGGTGGAGCTGGATGACTGTAATAGATGAGGTCGTGCAAGGTGAGAATCAGCTTGAACTTGCGCCCAAAAGAGCCGATGGTCTGCATTGGGCTATAAACCACTTCGGCGCCAAGCTTGTTCAGCTTCAGCGATGCGAACGGCTCCGACCAATGGGTCGGGTCATTGAGCATGACCCACTCGGTGCCGGCCGGCAGATGATCCAGTTGTTTTTTGTCGCTGATGATTGCCACGACGCCAGTGAGTCGGCTTAGAGCGCTAAATAGGCCTGCTGAAAATCGGCTGATGCCATCGTGGTGATCCACACGGATGTACCGGCAATCAAAGTGAATGGTCGGGGTCACGGCGGTTACTCGTTGCCGCCCAAAACGAAATCGCGCGTGAACTCGGCTGCCTGCGCCGGAGTTTCGTAGTGAACCAGATGGCCCACTCCCCTAATCACCTTCAGGGTTGCGTGTGGGAACATGCGCAAAACTCGCTGTTGGTCCGAGAGTGCCGTGATGTCGTCCAAATCGCCAGCTATCAGCAGAGTGTCATTGGTGATTCCGCGCGCATAGCTGGAGACGCTTCGAGAGTTGCTAGCGGAATAGCCCTCAATGGCAACTCGGCGTTCGGCGAACTCACTGAAGTTCTCGGCATGCTGCTTGTGAATCCAGGCTCGCAGTTGACGATTCTTGGTCTTGGCAAGTACCTCGCTCATGATGCGAACCATCATCGGGTTCTTCAGCAGTCCATTACCAAGTGGCTCCGGAAGTGCGTTTCCAAAATCGTAGAAACCATTTGAAAGTGCCTCAAGCACCTTTTCACGACCGCGACGTTCAAATTTGGAGACCGGGTTGATCAGAACCAGGCGGTTACTCAGGCCCTTGTGCGCTGCCGAAGCGGTGATGATCGAACCAAACGAGTGACCCACGACGGTGGCGTTTGGGCGGTCCAGTGCGGCAACAAACTCGCCCAACCATGTGGCGTAGGCAACCACGGAGTGACGGCCCTTGAAAGGCGCAGCGATTCCGAAACCAGGAAGGTCCGGGGCAAATATTTCAAAGTCTGGAAGCGCTCCAATGATGGCTTCGAGACCGTGGTGATTGCCGCGGTAGCCGTGAACCAAAATGAGGGTTCCCTTGGATTCCTGGGTTGGCGAATAGCGCCAGTAAGTGGTCTTGACCGACTTCAGCTCAACTGTCTGAATCTCAGCCCGTGCCAGGGCCAGCGCGGCCAGCTCCGGTGGGGTTTGAGTCATCGTTGAATTCCTTAGACCGAGAAGTACTTAGCCTCTGGGTGGTGCAAAATCATTGCGTCGGTGGACTGCTCGGGGTGTAGCTGCAACTCTTCTGAGAGTTCCACACCGATTGCTTCCGGCTTCAGCAGCTCGACGAGTTTGATTCTATCCTCCAGCTCCGGGCAAGCCGGGTAGCCGAAGGAGTAGCGGGCACCGCGATAGGCAAGGTCGAAGAAGTCCTTGATTTCCTTTGCGTCGTCCCCATCGAATCCGAGTTCGGACCGCACGCGCGCATGCCAGTACTCAGCAAGCGCCTCGGTCAGCTGCACCGAAAGTCCGTGGATTTCCAGGTAGTCACGGTACTCGTTTGCGGCATAGAGCTTGTTGGCTTCGTCGCTGATGCGAG
The DNA here is from genome assembly GCA_039800845.1 of Actinomycetota bacterium. Classification (GTDB taxonomy): domain Bacteria; phylum Actinomycetota; class Actinomycetes; order Actinomycetales; family Microbacteriaceae; genus Rhodoluna. The sequence continues at coordinate 31,328 of JBDLQA010000020.1, read as the reverse complement.
CGCCCATCGTTACCAGCTGGAATGGAACGACGTCGATCTTGCCGGATTCCTTGCTTGCCACGTAATCGGCTAGGCAGAGGTGACGGTCGCGGGCCTGACGTGGGAATGTGAAGCGCAGGCGCTCGGTTCCAGGAACCCCGCCGGAACCGCCATCGGTGGCGTTTTCCGGGCCATGGTGAAGGATAACCAGGTCGTCTCCATCGCTGTATGCCGGGAAGTAGCCGTAAACCACTGCCGCTTCCAGCCAGCCTTCACTCTGGATTTTCTCCAGCCAAGCGCGCAGGCGTGGGCGACCCTCGGTCTCCACGAGCTCCTCATAAGACTTGCCGTCATCGCCACGACCAGGCTTCAGACCCCACTGGCCCATGAAGGTCGCGCGCTCATCTAGGAAGGCCGCGTAATCGCGCAGCGGGATTCCCTTGACAACCCTGGTGCCCAAGAACGGCGAGGTTGGAATCTCGTTGTCGGTGGCTACGTCGGAACGTGCAGGCATGTTCTCTGGAGCGGTCTTCTCCAGCAAATTGGTGCGCGGAGTGATTCGCTTTTTCAGTGCAGGAAGCTCGGCTCCCGGCTCGCCACGCTTGATCTTCACAAGCGCGTCCATCAGGCGCAGACCCTCAAAGGCATCGCGCGCATAACGCACTTCGCCCTCGTAGATCTCGGCCAGGTCCTGCTCCACGAATGAGCGGGTAAGGGCGGCGCCACCGAGGATTACCGGCCAGCGGGTTGCAACGCCGCGCAGGTTCATTTCCTCGAGATTTTCGCGCATGATCTGCGTGCTCTTTACAAGCAGGCCACTCATGCCGATTACGTCTACGTTGTGCTCTTCAGCGGCCTTCAAAATGTCATTAATCGGCTGCTTGATGCCGATGTTTACTGTCTCGAATCCGTTGTTGCTGAGGATGATGTCAACCAGGTTCTTACCGATGTCGTGGACATCGCCGCGAACGGTAGCCAAAAGGATGCGACCCTTGCCGGAATCTTCCGACTTCTCGATGTGCGGCTCCAGGTGCGCAACCGCGGTCTTCATAACTTCGGCGCTCTGCAGAACGAACGGCAGCTGCATCTCACCGCTACCGAATAGTTCACCCACAACCTGCATACCCTTCAGCAGGTGGTCGTTGATGATTGCCAGCGCGGCCTTACCCTCTGCCAATGCGGCGTCCAGGTCTGCTTCCAGACCCTTCTTCTCGCCATCGATGATGCGGCGCTCTAGGCGCTCATCCAGCGGCAGAGCTGCTAGCTCCTCGGCGCGGGACTGCTTGGCGCTGGTGCTGTCGACACCGCTGAAAACATCGAGGTAACGCGACAGCGGGTCGAAGCTTACGATGCCCTCTTCGTCGTACTCGCGGCGGTCATAGATTAGGTCCAGCGCGGCCTTCAGCTGCTCTTCCGGAATCTGGTTCAACGGCATGATTCGAGCCGCGTGAACGATTGCGCTGGTGAGACCCACCTTCACGCACTCGGCCAGGAAGACCGAGTTCAGAACGTGCCTTGCGGCAGGCGATAGACCAAACGAAATGTTGCTGAGGCCGAGGGTGCTCTGAACGCCTGGGAATGCCTCGTTCAGGCGTCGAATCGCTTCGATGGTCTCGATGCCATCGCGACGAGTTTCGTCCTGTCCGGTGGCAATCGGGAAGGTAAGGCAGTCAACTGTGATGTCGGTGAGCGCCATTCCCCAGTTCTGGGTTAGGTCTTCAATCAGTCGCTTGGCGATCGCAAACTTGGTGTCCGCGGTTCGCGCCTGACCCTCTTCATCGATTGTTAGGGCAACCACGGCAGCGCCGTGTTCCTTCACCACTGGCATGATTCGCTGGAAACGACTGGTTGGGCCGTCGCCATCCTCATAGTTGACGGAGTTGACCATCGCGCGGCCACCGATGCATTCCAGACCGGCCTCGAGCACACCTGGCTCGGTCGAGTCTAGAACTAGAGGCAAGGTGGTCGCGGTTGCGAGGCGGCTAACCAGCTCACGCATGTCGGCAGCGCCATCGCGGCCAACATAGTCCACACAGACATCCAGCGCGTGTGCACCCTCGCGGGTCTGGGAGCGCGCAATTTCAAGGCACTCTTCCCAGTTCTGGGCAAGCATGGCTTCGCGGAAGGCCTTCGATCCGTTGGCGTTGGTGCGCTCACCGATCGAAAGGTAGGTGTTGGTCTGGTCGTATGGCTGGTGCTGATACAGCGATGCCAATCCCGGCTCCACAATAGTGGTCGGGCGGCTTGGCTTCTTGCCCGCTACCGCCGCCGCAACGGCCGCGATGTGCTCCGGAGTGGTGCCACAGCAGCCGCCAACCAGGCCAGCGCCGTATTCGTTTACGAACTGCAACTGTGCGGTCGCGAGCTCGCTCGGAGTCAGTGGATAGTAGGCGCCATCGGAGGTCAGTTCCGGCAGTCCAGCGTTTGGCATGACAACGATTGGCAGATTACTGAATCGGCTCAGGTAGCGAAGGTGCTCGCTCATTTCCTTCGGTCCGGTTGCACAGTTCAGACCGATGGAGTCAACGCCCAGCGCCTGCAGAGTTGTTAGGGCCGCACCGATTTCCGAACCCATCAGCATGGTTCCGGTGGTTTCAATAGTGACCGACATCAAAATCGGCACCTTGATGCCGGTTTCGGTCATCGCACGCTTTGCACCTACGATGGCTGATTTAGCCTGAAGAAGGTCCTGTGCGGTTTCTACCAGAACGGCATCGATGCCACCGTTGATCATGCCGCGAACCTGAGTGTGGTAGGCGTCGCGCAAGTGTGCATACGGGGCGTGACCAAGGCTAGGTAGTTTGGTTCCCGGACCAACTGATCCCAGAACCCAACGTGGCTTTTCCGCGGTGGTGTATTCGTCCGCGATTTCACGGGCAACGCGGGCGCCAGCTTCGGCTAGTTCCTCGATGCGCTCTTCGATGTCGTATTCCGCCAGGTTAGCCCAGTTTGCACCGAAAGTATTGGTTTCAATTGCCTCCGCGCCGGCCTCAAGGTACCTGGCGTGGATGGACTTGATGATGTCCGGGCGGGTCACATTCAGGACCTCGTTGCAGCCCTCAAGATTCTGGTAATCGGCCAGCGTTGGCTTGGCTTCCTGAATCATGGTTCCCATGGCGCCATCGGCGACCACAACACGATTACGAATTGCCTCTAGTAGGGCTTGAGAACGGGGAGTAAACATACGTAATCAAGTCTAACCGCCGTTAAACTTGAAGGGATGTCAGGTTACGTAACTCCCCCACGCACTTCCCTCGGCTCCGATGCGAGCGAGGGTGTTTTTTCGCTGCTTGAAGCTCGTGCCGCTTTGGGTCAGAAGGCACTTTCTTTCGAGTTTTTCCCTCCTCGCGAAGGCAGTGAGGAGACCATGTGGCAAACCTTTGAAAAGGTGTTGGAAGTAAACGCTGACTTCGTTTCGGTTACCTACGGCGCTGGTGGATCCAACCAGGATAAATCCTTTGAAGTGCTGGACCGCATGGCGCCAGAGATTCTGACTGTTGGCCACCTAACTTGCGTAGGTGCTAGCCGCGACAGTGCCCGCAAAACCATTTCCCGATTCCAGCAGGCCGGTGTTCGCTCGGTCCTTGCCCTCCGTGGCGATGCTCCTAAGGACAATCCGGATGCGTTGGCTCAGGGCGAGCTTAAAACCGCTCTGGAGCTAGTCCAGTTGGTGCGTGCTGAGACCAACCTTGAAGTTGGTGTCGCCGCCTTCCCGGAAGGTCATCCTGAATCGCCAGATTTGGCCCACGATGCCAACGTGCTCTCGTTGAAGCAGGCACAGGGAGCCGCTTTTGCGGTAACTCAGCTGTTCTTTGGCGTGGGTTACTACACCGATCTAGTGGCCCAGGCCAAAGCCGCGGGAGCCGATCTGCCGATTGTTCCGGGCCTCATGCCGGTGTCAAATGCCAAACAGCTTCTGCGCATGGCTGCCATGAGTGGAGCCGCAGTTCCTGAAGATCTGGCTCACAAGTTGGAAACCGCGGATGAAGCTGAAGCGCGCCGAATCGGAATGGACTACACCATCCGTCTGGGCCTAGACCTGCTGGAAGCAGGCGCACCGGGTCTGCACATCTTCACGCTGAACCGCTCGGAAGCTGCGATGGAGCTCGCGGCAGGCGTTGGCCTGCTCTAGTTTCTTAGCGTCTGCGGCTCGCCTGCCTGAAGATGTAGCAAGCGGCTTATAGCCTTGCCTTATGCCTGAAGCTAACGATTCAAACGTTTACCACCAGTGGGCCCAGCACATTGTTGTTTTCGACACCGAGACCACTGGCCTAGATCTTCGCGAAGCCCGAATAGTTACCGCCTGTGTAGCGGAACTCGATGCGGACGGGCAGTTGATTGGCCCGGCTCAGGAGTGGCTGGCGGATCCAGGCATTGAGATTCCCTCATCGGCGTCGGCAGTCCACGGAATCAGCACCGAAATGGCGCGTTCGCAGGGCCGTCCGGCCGCCGATGTTGTAGCGGAGATTGTTGCCGCGCTAAGGGGCTACCAGGAGCGCGGAATTCCTGTGGTTGCATACAACGCACCCTATGACTTCACCATCCTCCACTGGGAGGCAATTCGTCACGGCGTCACTCCCCTTTACCCGACATTCGTCCTTGACCCTCTGGTGCTGGACCGCGCCGTGGATCAGTACCGTAAGGGAAAGCGCCGCCTGGAAAACGCGGCCGAGTATTACGGCGTTCAGTTGAGCGATGCCCATAACGCAACTGCCGATGCCGTAGCTTCGGGGCGCGTACTGCAGGCTTTGGTTCGTAAGTTTGGCGCCAAGCTATCCGATGATCTGGCAACCGTTCACGCCTCGCAGGTGGATTGGGCTGTTGCCCAAGAGGCCAGCTTTGCAAAGTGGATGAAAGAGAACGTGAATCCAGACTTCGTTGAGAATCCGGGCTGGCCACTAAAGCTAGGTTAAAGCGAAAACCCCGAGCAATGCTCGGGGTTTTCTAAGTTTTGGTGTGCCGTTATTAGGCGCCGAAGCCCTTGTAACGTGCGTTGAAGCGCTCAACACGACCAGCAGCATCCATGATGCGCTGCTTACCGGTGTAGAACGGGTGCGATGCCGACGAAATTTCTACGTCGTAGCAAGGGTAGGTGTTGCCGTCTTCCCACTCGATGGTCTTGCTGGTCTTGACGGTGGAGCGGGTCAAGAATGCAACGCCCGAAGCGAGGTCGCGGAATACTACTGCGGAGTACTCTGGGTGGATGTCAGCCTTCATGGCAATACTTCCTTCAAATGAAATCTTTGGGGTGGTCGTGCAACAAGCACTAAGAGAACAGCATACCAGAGATTCGGTTGCAAGTAAAAGCGCATTCCCTCATGTTCTTGTAGCAATTTTCGCGCAGCCGCTCATTAGACTCAAGCCACTATGGATTTGATTTGGCTGGGACCCATCGTGGTCTATTCCTTCGTGACCGCCTTCACGCCCGGCCCCAACAACATGATGCTGTTGGCTTCGGGTACCAACTTCGGATTCCGCCGCACGCTCCCCCACATGTTTGGAATCACCGTGGGCGTTTTCGTTCTTCAGTTGGCTATCGGTCTGGGCCTCGGCGAAGTATTCAAGCTGTTGCCCTGGTTGTATTTCATTCTTCGGCTCGCAAGTTTTGGCTACCTGCTTTACCTGGCCTACAAAATCGCCACTAGTTCCGCCCCAAGCGGCTCCAGCGAAGGTGGTCGCAGCAGGCCGATGACGGTTTGGGGCGCCGCGGCTTTCCAACTGATCAACCCAAAAACACTCATTGTGAGTGTGGGATTCTTCGCCACTTATCTGCCACCAAATCCGCCGGCACCCAAGTTGATCCTGGTGGTTCTCATCAACAGTCTGATTGCTTTTGCAAGCACGGCCACCTGGGCAGGTTTGGGCACTTTGGTTCAGCGTTACCTACAAAAGCCTTCGGCGGTGAGGGTGTTCAACTGGACAATGGCGACACTTTTGGTGCTGTCAATGGTGCCTGTGCTTCTGGGCGTGTAAAGATCGGCAGCAGCCGGAAACTTGTGCCTTATCAAGGCGGTGCCGCGTGGGCCCCGCTGACTAGCGACTACTGCTTCTAGTGACGGCGCGCGCGAGCCTGGTAGCGGCCCTCGACCATCGAAATGTCGATTCCGATGCCGAACGCTTCACTGACATTGTCGCTGTTCAGAACGTGATTGATTTCGCCCGCTGCAAAGACGTGGCCATCCACCAGAATCATTGCGTGGGTGAAGCCAGCAGGAATCTCTTCCAGGTGGTGGGTAACCATAACAATGGCCGGCGCGTAGGGGCTTTGAGCGTAGTTGCCAATCAGGGTGACGGTCTGCTCGCGAGCAGCTAGGTCGAGGCTGGCAACTGGTTCATCCAGAAGCAGAAGTTCTGGGTCTGGCATGACAGCGCGCGCAATCTGGGCACGCTTCTTCTCGCCATCGGAAAGGCTTCCGAAAGTGCGCTTGGCGAAGTCGCCAAGGTCCCACTCGCTCAAGACGCGAAGCGCTCGACGCTCGTCAACTGAGTCGTACTTCTCGGTCCAACGACCAACCACGCCGTGGCTAGCAGTCATCACGGTGTCCAGCACGGTTTCGGTGACTGGGATTCGCGATGCCAGCGCGGAAGACGCGAAGCCGATGCGCGGACGCAGCTCCTGCAGATCTACGTGACCAAAGTCTTCGCCAAGCACGGCAGCAGAGCCGTGAGTTGGGTGAATTTGAGTTGCGATAATGCGCAGCAGAGTGGTCTTACCGGCGCCATTTGGACCAATGATGACCCAGCGTTGATTACCCTCTACCTGCCAGTCCACATTGCTGAGGATCTGCTTACCATCGCGGACAACCGAAACGTCACGGAGATTGATTACTGACATGGTTAGAAGCCTATAAGTTGATTGGCCTTCAGCCGGCTATTACACGGCAACTAGCCGCGGTTAATCGCCTGTCGGTAGACATCAAGGGTGCGTTCAGCGATGCTGTCCCACGAGAAGTGGTCTTCCACGCGCTTGCGTCCGGCGGCGCCGAACGAAGCCAGGTCTCGCGATTCCAGCGCGGTATTCAGCGCAGCTGCAAGGTCAGAGACAAACTTTGCCTCATCCAGCGGCTTGCCTGAACCGTCCATGACCTGCTCGATCGGCACCAGGAGGCCGGTCTGCTCGTGAACCACAACCTCAGGGATTCCGCCGGTTGCCGTTGCTACCACAGGGGTTCCACAAGCCATGGCTTCGAGGTTTACGATTCCGAGCGGCTCGTAGATGCTTGGGCAGGCGAATACGGTGGCGGCCGAAAGAACTGCGATGAGCTCTGGACGGCTCATGTGCTTCTCCACCCATATCACGTTGTCTCGTACCTTGCGCAGCTCAGCAACGAGGTCGGTTACGGTCTGAAGGATTTCAGGGGTGTCTGGGGCGCCGGCGCAGAGAACCAACTGAACATCCGCTGGCAGGTCGCGCGCGGCCTTCAACAGGTAAGGCAGGCCCTTCTGCTGGGTGATGCGGCCCACGAACACAACCGAACGCTTGTCCGGGTCGATTCCGTTTGCTCGAACCAAATCAGGGTTGTTCGCGGCCTGGAATGCATCGAGGTCGATTCCGTTGTGAACAACAGATACCTTCGCTGGGTCGATCTGAGGATAGGCGCGAAGGATGTCCTGGCGCATGCCATCGCTCACAGCGATGATTCCCGTGGCGGCCTCGTAGGCGGTGCGCTCTACCCAACTGGAAAGACGGTAACCGCCGCCGAGCTGATCTTCTTTCCAAGGACGAAGCGGCTCAAGAGAGTGAGCGGTGATCAGGTGCGGGATCCCGTGGAGAGTTCCGGCCACCTGGCCAGCGAAGTTGGCGTACCAGGTGTGAGAGTGAACCAGGTCGGCGCCAGCTACATCGGAGACCATCGCAAGGTCGGTGGCCATGGTCTGCACCGCCGCGTTTACCCCGTCAAAATCGCCCGAATGGCGGTATGCCTTTGTATCGGTTTCATTACGGTCTTCACCGAAGGCGCGCACCTGAACTTCGATGTGTTTGCGCAGAACTCTCACTAATTCCGCCACATGTACGCCTGCTCCTCCATAAATGAAGGGCGGATATTCCTTGGTGATCAGGTCAACTCTCATAGGGGTATGTTACCTGCCCGATACAAAACACCAATAACATTCAGATATGAGTAGCAGTCCACGTATTTTCGGAATGGTTCTAGCCGGTGGAGAAGGTAAGCGACTCATGCCGCTTACCGCCGACCGCGCCAAGCCTGCAGTGCCTTTCGGCGGTTCATACCGTCTGGTCGACTTCGCACTGTCCAACCTCATCAACTCTGGTTTGCGCCGCATTGTGGTTCTAACCCAATACAAGTCGCATTCCCTAGACCGCCACATCTCCATGCTCTGGCGTATGTCCCCTCTGCTGGGTTCCTATGTGGCGTCTGTGCCGGCCCAGCAGCGTTTGGGTAAGCGCTGGTTCACCGGATCCGCCGATGCCATCTTGCAGAGCATGAACCTGCTCGCAGACGAAAAGCCCGACATCGTTGTTGTTACCGGTGCGGACCACATCTACCGTATGGACTTCGAGCAGATGATCAAGGCTCACATCGAATCGGGTCGCGGCGTTACCGTCGCTGCGATTCGTCAGCCTAAGTCGATCGCCAGCCAGTTCGGCGTGGTCGAAGTGGACGACGCTGACCCATCCAAGATTGCGGCTTTCCGTGAGAAGCCAAAGGACCCTAAGGGCCTGCCAGACTCCCCCGATGAAGTTCTGTGCTCCATGGGTAACTATGTCTTTGACGCCAAGGCTCTAGTTGACGCGATCAACCAGGACGGCGAACGCGAAGACTCGGATCACGACATGGGTGGCGACATCGTGCCTTACTTCGTGAGCAAGGGCGATGCAACTGTCTATGACTTCACCAAGAACATAGTTCCGGGTGCCACCGAACGTGACCACGCTTACTGGCGCGATGTCGGAACAATCGACAGCTACTACGAGAGCCACATGGACTTGATCTCGGTGATGCCGATCTTCAACCTCTACAACAGTGACTGGCCAATCCACACCCAGCAGGTAAACCTGCCACCTGCCAAGTTCGTCCACGACTCCGAGGGCAACCAGGGTCGTACCAACGACTCGATCGTGTCTCTGGGAACCGTGGTTACCGGTGGAATCGTGGAACGAAGTGTGCTTTCGCCAAACGTGCGTATTGGTTCGCGTGCCCTTGTCACCGATTCGGTGCTGATGGATAACGTGACCGTCGGCCGTGATGCCACCGTACGCAAGGCGATTCTGGACAAGGATGTGATTGTCACGGATGGTGCCGCCATCGGAGTGGACAAACAACGAGACCTTGCCCGAGGCTTCGTGGTTACCGATTCCGGAATCACTGTGGTGGCTAAGGGAATCACGGTTACTCCGTAGCCTTCTCAACTCTGCAGCGACCGGCCGCACCCGAAATGGGCGGCCGGTCGTTCACATTTCAGGCAGAATTAGCAGGTGAGCAAAATTCTCGTTGTATTTGACGTCGACAGCACCCTGATCCAGGACGAAGTCATTGAACTTCTGGCCGATGTAGCAGGCAAGCGTGCCGAAGTTGCCGAAGTTACCGAGCGCGCAATGCGCGGTGAGCTCGACTTCGCGGAGAGCCTTCGTGAGCGCGTAAAGGCGCTCGCCGGATTGCCTGAGCAGGTCTTTGCCGATGTCTACGAGCGAATTCAGCCAACCCCTGGTGTTCAGGAACTCATCGATGCAGTGCACGCCGCTGGCGGTTTCGTAGGTGCTGTTTCGGGCGGCTTCACTCAGGTGCTTACTCCCCTGGCCGCCAAGCTTGGCCTGGACTTTGCTCGTGCAAACGACCTTGAAGTCATCGATGGCAGGCTAACCGGCAAGGTCGAAGGCAAAATCATCGACCGCGCGGTTAAGGCTGAAAGCTTGATTGAATGGGCCAACGCATCCGGTGTGCAGATTTGCCACACCGTCGCCGTTGGTGACGGTGCAAACGACCTAGACATGCTGGCCGCTGCTGGCCTGGGTGTGGCGTTCAACGCGAAGCCTCTGGTGCGCGAGAAGGCGCAGATTGTCATCGACAAGCAGGACTTACGCGAACTTATCCCTGTTCTAGGGCTCTAAAACCGGCCTTTATTCAGCGATGAAGTCGCGGGTGTCGCCTACCAGACGGGTGTTGTCCTCTGGAACTGGCTCTACGGCCGCACTGGCGATCTCCGCAGCAAACTCGCTCACGTTGTAAAGCTTGCCCGCACCCTCGCGACGTGCCTCAATCGCGCCCGGCTGGGTGCGCTCTAGCAGCGTGGCGGTGATGGTGCCCTCGATCATGTCGCCCGATACAACCACGAAACCGATGTTGCGTTCCGCCAGGGTTGGGATCATCTCGCGCAAGGCGTCCTCGCCCGCACGCTTAGAAAGAGCAACCTGAACGTAGGCCTCCATGGTTGGAGTGGTGCGGATGAAGTGAGCCTGGTGGCTGGTGACAAACACAACGCGGGCACCATCCTTGAGGTAAGGCAGCGCGGTGGTCAACAGGTTCACCTGCGAGTCGCGGTTCAGGCGCATTGCGTAGTCTTCGCCCAGGCCGGCTTCCATGCCGCCGGAAGCGTTCATGACCAGAATGTCCAGCTGACCGAATGCTTCCTTGGCTGCCTCAAACATCGCGGTGACGGAAGCTGCATCGGTGAGGTCTGCGCCCACAGCGATAGCCTGACCGCCATTTGCTTTGATGCCGTCAACAATCTTGTTGGCGCGCGCTTCCTTGTTGCGGTAGTTCACTACGACAGCGGCGCCGGCTTCAGCGAAATAACCGACGGTGTCGGCACCGATTCCGCGCGAAGAACCGGTTACTAGCGCTGCTTTACCTGCCAGGCTTCCTGCTGCGAGTGGGTTTACCATTTTTACTCCTGTGTGGGGTTTTGAAATTTAGAAAAACTTGATTTGCTTAGTGGCCCATGCCGAGTCCGCCATCCACAGGGATGACAGCGCCGGAAATGTAGCCTGCGTCTTCGCCGGCCAACCAGCTGACAACGCGGGCGACTTCCTCAGGGCTAGCAAAACGACCGGCTGGAATCTTGGCCTTGAACGCGTCCAAGTGTTCCTGAGGAAGCGATGCGGTCATGTCGGTGTCGATGAATCCCGGCGCCACCACGTTTGCGGTGATGCCTCGGCCACCAAGCTCGCGGGTGATGCTGCGGGCCATGCCCACCAGAGCCGCCTTAGCCGCAGAGTAGTTGACCTGGCCGGCGTTACCCAGAAGGCCAACTACCGAACCGATGAGGATAACGCGACCAAAGCGAGCCTTGATCATTCCCTTGGTTGCGCGCTTAACAACGCGGAAAACGCCATTCAGGTTGGTGTCGATTACCTGCTCGAACTCTTCGTCCGTCATGCGCATCAGCAGTGTGTCCTTGGTGATTCCCGCGTTGGCTACCAAAACCTCGATCGGGCCGAGCTTGGCTTCAACCTCTGCGAAAGCGGCGTCCAGCGATGCACTGTCAGTTACGTCCGCCTTTACCGAAAGGGTTCCAGCAGGGCCTTCGCCACTGCGTACGGTTACCGCAACGCGGTGTCCCTGAGCTACAAACTCCTCAGCGATGCTTCGGCCGATGCCACGGTTGCCACCAGTGACTAGAACGGTACGAGGAGTGCTCATATTTATGCCTTTTCCTGCCTGACCCCATCTGGGGAATGCGGCTTATCGCTTTGCGGTTGGAACAAGTAAATTCTAGGGCTAGCCTTGGTGTTAGAGCTTTATTTACTTGGGAGTCATTTTGGCAAGTCAGCCACAGAGCGCAACCTCAATCGGCATCTCGCCGGAAGAAGAGCGCCGCGGCCGCATCATCAAGTACTCGATTTCGCAGGCAGTGCGCGTGATCTGCATCATCGTTGCAGTTTGCAATCCAGGTGGCCCCATCATGTGGGTTGCAGTTACCGGAGCGGTCCTTCTTCCCTACTTCGCGGTGGTCATCGCCAATGCCACCGGAATCGATAGCAGCAAGAAGTCGGTGCCCAAGGCTGAAGCCCCAACCATCGCTATCGGCGCCGATGCTTTCCGACAGGCCTCAAAGTCGGAATGATCGCTAGCCAATCCTTACTGCATGCGCCAAGCGGCCTCCCACTGGCCGACCTGCGAGAATAGTCAGGTGGTTAAGTGTTCGAGAGCTGGTTGCAGTGCCGAGGCCGTGAGTCTTGTGGTTTGGCGAAACCCAAAGATCCACACTGATGGACGAACCAAAACCTGGCAGGCTTGCCCTGAACACGTCGATTTCCTTCGCGAGTACCTGGACGCCCGCGGATTCTTCCTGGAGGTGCGCGAGCCGTGAACGAACTGACTCGTGATTACTTCCGAACTGGTTTCCGTCGATGGATTCGATGGATCGCGATCGCCACGATTTTCGCTGTTGCCTGCGGGTTCCTGGCCAACTGGCAGCTGAACCGTCGCATTCAGGTGGTTAAGGTCATCGCTCGAATCGACCGCAACTATGATCACACCGTTTCAACGCTGCAAGATCTGGTGAAGAACGTTTCCGGCTTTTCGGTCAAATACGAGTACCGCCCGGTTTTGGTTTCCGGTCACTACCTGGCCGACAAAGCGCTTTTACTCAGAAACCAAATCAACGATGGCAACGCCGGATTCCACCAGCTTGTGCCGTTTGCCATGGATTCGGGCCGCGTTGTTGTTATTGATCGCGGATGGATTTCCACCGGTGAAAATCAGGACCTGCCAGACAGCATTCCCACTGTTCCAACCGGCAAAATCCAGCTGGTTGGCCGCTTGATCCATGCCCAGCAGCCGGATTCACGGAAAGCTCCCATCGGTCAGGCCATGAGCATCACTCCCCCGGTTTTGAATAAGCAGTGGGGTGTGAAAGCCACCGATTTATATGTCGGCGCCTACCTGCGTTTGGCTGTGGAGTCGCCAAGTTCCGCATCGCTGCCAGTGCTATTTACAAAGCCGGACCTCACCGAGGGCAACCACCTCAGCTATGCATTCCAATGGGTCTTGTTCGCGCTATTGGGCTTCGCTGCTATCGGCGCCAATGTCCGTCAGGATTTGATTGAGAAGCGCACGGCGGAAGATTCAACCTATGTGCCAAAGCCGCGTCGCAAGCGCCTTGGTGATTCCGACAAGGAAGAAGAAGACGCGCTGCTGGATGGTTAAGCCAGCAAAGAATCGCTAAGAGAGCGTAATCAGGTCCAGATAGGTGTCGCCCCAGTGGTCTTCATCGCCGTCCGGCAGAATCAGGACACGCTCCGGGTTCAGCGCCTGCACAGCGCCAACATCGTGGGAAACCAGCACAACCGCACCCTTGAACTGGTCCAGGGCATGAAGAATCTCCTCGCGGCTGGCGGGGTCCAGGTTGTTGGTTGGCTCATCTAGAAGCAAAACGTTTGCGCTCGAAACCACCAGCGATGCCAGAGCCAGACGGGTTCGCTCACCGCCAGAAAGCACTCCGGCCGGTTTCGAGACGTCGTCGCCGCTGAACAGGAACGAACCGAGCACCTTTCGGGCATCGGTGTCGTTCAAATGACTGGCGTTTGCCTGCATGTTTTCCAGAACCGTCTTGCTGAAGTCCAGGGTTTCGTGCTCCTGCGCAAAATAGCCAATCTTCAGGCCGTGACCCGGCTCGATGCTTCCGGTGTCCGGCTTCTCAAGCCCCGCCAGCATGCGCAAAAGGGTGGTCTTACCAGCACCGTTGAAGCCGATGACCACTACCTTCGAACCCTTGTCGATGGCAAGGTCAACAGCCGTGAAGATCTCTAGCGAGCCGTAAGACTTGCTCAGGTTCTTGGCCATGAGCGGGGTCTTACCGCAAGGGGCTGGGTCTGGGAACTTGATCTTCGCGACCTTGTCCGATTCACGGACGTCCTCGAGGTCTGAAAGCAGTCGCTCGGCTCGGCGGGCCATCTGGTGTGCGGCCGCCGCCTTGGTGGCCTTGGCGCCGAACTTGGCGGCCTGCAGCTGCAGGGTGGCTGCCTTTTTCTCCGCAATCGCGCGTTCACGCTTGCGGCGCTCTTGGTCGGCTTCGCGCTGCTTGAGGTACTGCTTCCAACCCATGTTGTAGATGTCGATAACCTGACGCTGGGCGTCCAAGTAAAACACCTTGTTGACGGTCTCTTCCACCAGGTCGATGTCGTGGCTGATGATAATCAGGCCACCCTGATAGTTCTTCAAGAATTCGCGCAACCATACGATGCTGTCGGCATCCAAGTGGTTGGTAGGTTCGTCCAGCAGCATAGTCTCGGCGTTGCTGAACAGGATTCGGGCAAGCTCAACGCGGCGGCGCTGACCACCGGACAGAGTGGAAATCGGCTGGTCTAGCGTGTGGTCCTTGATTCCCAGGTTGCTGGCAATCGCGGCCGCTTCCGCCTCCGCTGCGTAGCCGCCGGCAGCTGCAAACTGCTCCTCGGCACGCGCATACTTCTTCATAGCGGCTTCATAAACTTTTTCATCGATGCTGCCCATGTCCAGCGATGCCTGGTTCATGCGAGCCTGAATGTCTCCCAGACCGCGGGCATTGAGGATTCGAGTGCGAACCAGCTCGGTTGGGTCGCCGTTGCGAGGGTCCTGAGGTAGGTAACCGATCTCGCCACTGCGGTCGACGAAGCCGGAAGTAGGTGCTCCCTCACCGGCCAGAATCTTGGTCATCGTGGTTTTTCCCGCACCGTTACGGCCAACAAGACCAATCTTGTCGCCCTTTTCCACGCGGAAATTCACGCCACTCATCAAGGTGCGAGCACCGATGGTGATCTCAAGATCACGTACACCAATCATCGGGTCACAGCCTGTTCTGGGTTAGGAGAAAGCGGGATTCTTCTTTGCGCAATATTCCGCTGAATCCAAAGGCTCTAGTTTACAATCGAAAGTAACAATCTGCGGGTTCCAGCGTTGCCGCCTGCGTCTCATCAACGTTTCATTAGGAGAACAAAATGTCGATGACCCTAGCCGTGAAGCCAACCCTGGTTGACCGCATTGTTCCAAACTCGCTAGCAGCGGACATCGTCCTCGTTGTTGCTGGTGCCGCACTTACCGCTCTCGCAGCCCAGCTGCAGATCCAGGTTCCTGGCATGCCAGTTCCTTTCACCTTCCAGACTTTGGCTGTTCTTCTCACCGGTGCCGCACTCGGCTCGGTTCGCGGAATGCTCTCTATGGCCCTCTACGCTGTTGCCGGCCTGTTCCTCCCAGTATTCTCGGGTGGAGCACACGGCCTCAACGTGTTGCTCGGCGCAACCGGTGGTTACATCTTCGGCTTTATCCTGGCCGGTTTCGTTGTTGGCAAACTGGCTGAGCTCAACTGGAGCAGCAACGTTCTGAAGATGGCTGCTAGCTATGTTGTAGGTTCCGCAGTTGTATACGCAGTTGGCGTTCCTGTTCTTACCATCACCGCTCTTGGTGGCAACTGGGCACTCGGCCTTCAGTACGGCCTGGTTCCATTCCTGATCTGGGACGCAGCCAAGGCAGTTATCGCTGCCGGCCTGGTTCCAGGTGCTTGGGCTCTGGTCAAGAAGGTAAAGGGCAACTAAGTTTCCAAACAAAAAATCCCCGGCGCGATTGCGTCGGGGATTTTTTATTTTTATTTACTTGCCGAACAGCTTGCTGAAGAAGCCACTCTTCTCAGGCTTCGGATCGTTTTCGTGTCCCTGGCATCGCTGGCTCTTTGGCACACCTGCCAGAGCCTGATCAATGTGCTGACCGCAGCCAGCCCATGTTGCTTTACCGCACTTGCGACAGGTTACTTGCTGACACATTTCTAATCCTCCTATTGGTAAACCGAGACTTGCTCGGCTGCTTTGCATACCCCCTAGGGTATGTTTAAATAGAGTGTAATACAACTGGGAGGAAATATATGCAGTTAGAACCAGCCGAACTGAAAACTGCCCGCGATCGCCTGATGCGTGTTCAAGGGCAGATTGGTGGCATCGTAAAGATGCTTGATGAGGGTCGAGACTGTACCGAACTTCTCACACAATTGGCCGCCGCCTCCACAGCTCTAACAAGAGCCGGTTTCAGCATCATCTCTACCGGAATGGCTCACTGCCAGGCCGATGAGACCGGACAGGCTGACCGCGTTCGGCTCGAAAAAGCTTTCATGGCGCTGGCCTAATGAAGACCGTAATCATCGGCGGAGTTGCCGCCGGAATGAGCGCCGCCACCCGCCTTCGCCGCCTGCGTGAGCAAGATGAGATCATTGTCTTTGAGATGGGTCCGAACGTTAGTTACGCCAACTGTGGACTGCCTTACTTCATCAGCGATGTCATTACCGATCGTGCCGACCTACTGCTGCAAACACCCGAGAGCCTTTTCAAGCGTTTCCGCCTGGACGTTCGCGTTAGCCATAGGGTAACGGCCATTTACCCTGCGGCTAAGCAGGTTTCGGTCCACAATCTCCTCACCGATGTGACCACTATGGAAAGCTACGACAACCTAGTCATTGCCACAGGTGCCCGCCCACGCCGAATCAACATCCCCGGCATCGAGCGCGCTCAGACGCTTCGTGACGTGGTTGATGCCGACCGCATAAAAGCGGCAGTCCAGGAGGCCGGACCGGATGCGCGCGTTGTAGTTTTGGGTGCTGGATTCATCGGTGTGGAACTTGCCGAGAATCTGGCTCACCTGGGGGTGCACACAACTCTAGTTCAACGTGGAGGGGCAATCTTGAGCATGTTTGATCCCGAGATTGTGGAACCGCTGCAGGCGCACCTGGTTGGACATGGGGTTGAGTTACTGGTGAATTCGACGCCTGCAGAGGTCACTGAGACCGAGGTTGTGCTTGCCGATGGTCGCCGTCTCCGTGCCGACTTGGTCTTCTCCGCAACCGGTGTGGAGCCCGACAACGCTCTAGCCAAGGCTGCTGGATTAAGGTTGGGGTCAACCGGCGGGCTCTGGGTTGACGCTCAACAGCGCACGAGTGACCCTCACATTTACGCGGCGGGCGACGCGGTTGAGAAAGAGAATGAGGTGCTATCTGGTGCCGTCATCATTCCACTCGCGAACCTTGCAAACCGCCACGGCCGTTTGATTGCGGATTCCATCGCGGGGTTGGAGCCCAAGGCTCATCCTGCGCTGGGCACCATCATCATCGGCGCATTCGGCATGGCCGCAGCTATGACGGGCTTAAGCGAGAAGGTGGCATCGGCTTCTGGTATTGCACACACGGTAGTTCATGTTCATCCTGGTAGCCACGCCGGCTACTACCCTGGTGCACAGCGCGTGACTCTGAAGATTTTGTTCGACCCCGTTACTGGTCGATTGCTGGGGGCGCAAGGAATTGGCTTGGACGGTGTGGACAAACGTATCGATGTCTTAGCTACCGCAATTCGAGCCGGCATGACGGTGGACGAGCTGATGGACCTGGAACTCTCCTATGCGCCGCAGTTTGGAAGCGCTAAGGACCCTGTAAACCACGTGGGTTACGTGGGAAACAATGTGCGTCACGGAGTTACACCCACCATCCAGTGGCACGAATTGCAGCGCGAACTAGCAGACGGCCGCATTCTGGTGGATGTCCGCACCGATGCCGAGAATGCGCGCGGAACCATTCCCGGCGCTATCAACATTCCGGTTGATTCGTTGAGGGAGCATTTACCGGAGCTAGTTGGTCAGCGGGTAGTGGTCACCTGCCAAGTGGGTCAACGCGGGCACGTGGCGACTCAGATTCTCCGGGGTCACGGTATCGATGTTGTAAACCTTAGTGGCGGCTATGTCACCTGGAAGAACGCACAAGACGCGTTGGCTCGTTAGGCAAAAAATCCCCGATGCGATTGCGTCGGGGATTTTTTTTAGGAAGTTCTAGATCGCGAAGCCGATGGCGCGCATCTGCTCTTTGCCGTCCTCGGTGATCTTTTCAGGACCCCATGGTGGCATCCATACCCAGTTGATCCGGAAGGCATCAACCACGCCGTCAAGGGCGTCCGCGGTCTGCTCCTCCAGTACGTCGGTTAGCGGGCAGCCGGCGGAGGTAAGAGTCATGTTGATGAGCAGTGCGTCATCCTCGATGCTCCACTGCAGGCCATAGATCAGGCCCAGGTCGTAAATGTTGACACCGATTTCAGGGTCGATTACGTCTTTTAGGGCTTCAACTACCTCGTCATACTTGGCAGCGTCTAGCTCGCGGGTGCCGTCGGTTGTTACCGACTTCTCTGGGTTGTAGTCCATTGCAGGCAAGCTTCAGTTAGTGCGCTGCTGCTGCAACGTAGCGGTCGTAGCCTTCGGCTTCGAGGCGCTCTGCAAGCTCTGGACCACCCTGCTCAGCTACCTTGCCGGCTACGAAAACGTGAACGAAGTCTGGCTTGATGTAATTGAGGATTCGGGTGTAGTGGGTGATCAGAAGCACGCCCATGTCGTTGGCTTCCTTCGCGCGGTTTACGCCCTCGGAAACAATCTTCAGTGCGTCGACGTCAAGACCACTGTCGGTCTCGTCCAGAACTGCGAACTGTGGCTTCAGAAGCTCCAGCTGCAGGATCTCGTGGCGCTTCTTCTCTCCACCGCTGAAGCCCTCGTTGACGTTACGCTCACTGAAAGCCTTGTCCATCTTCAAGTTGTCCATGGCGCTGCGGACGTCCTTCACCCAGGTGCGAAGCGCAGGGGCCTCGCCATCGATGGCGGTCTTGGCGGTACGCAGGAAGTTGCTGACGGAAACGCCAGGGATCTCCACGGGGTACTGCATCGCCAGGAACAGGCCAGCGCGGGCACGCTCGTCAACGCTCATCTCAAGTACGTTCTCGCCGTCAAGCAGGATCTCGCCCTCGGTGACGGTGTACTTAGGGTGACCAGCGATGGTGTAAGCCAAGGTGCTCTTACCCGAACCGTTTGGACCCATGATTGCGTGGGTCTCGCCGGTGCGGATCTGCAGATCTACTCCGCGAAGAATCTGCTTCTCGCCCTGCTCGGTCTCAACCGAAACGTGCAGGTTCTTGATTTCTAGAAGTGCCATTGGAATACCTTTGAGTGAAGTTGTGTGTGAGGGGAATAGACGTGGTGGAGCCGCGCCAGATTACTCGACGTCGTAGTCGAGGTAGATGGTGTCGTTCTCGATGATGATTGGGTAAACCGATACTGGCTCGAATGCTGGCAGGGTCAGGGCCTCGCCGGTCTCCAGGGAGAACTTCGCGCCGTGAGCCCAGCACTCGATGGTCTGGTCGTCGATGAAGCCTTCGCTGAGCGATACTTCACCGTGCGAGCACTTGTCGTTGATTGCCTTTACGTCACCCGATGGGGTGCGGACGATTGCGATGGCCTGGTCCCCCAGTTTTACGCGGATCGACTTGCCCTTCTTGATGTCCTCTACGGCACAAATCTTGATTGCCATTACTTGTTGCTCCCGCTCTTCTTGCCAAGGGTTAGTTCAGCCTCGATTGCGGCGTTCAGACGGGTCTCAACCTCGTCGTTGCCGATCTGCTGAATGATTTCGTTTAGGAATCCGCGAACCACGAGGCGGCGCGCTTCATCCTCGTCGATTCCACGAGCCTGTAGGTAGAACAGCTGTTCGTCATCGAAGCGGCCGGAAGCGCTGGCGTGGCCCGCACCTTCAATCTGACCGGTCTCGATCTCAAGGTTTGGAACCGAGTCGGCGCGTGCGCCATCGGTGAGAAGCAGGTTGCGGTTCAACTCGTAGGTGTCGGTGCCTTCAGCGGCCGCACGAATCAGGACGTCTCCCACCCAGATGGTGTGAGCGTTCTTACCCTGCAGCGCACCCTTATAGGTAACGCGCGAGCGGCAGTTAGGCACGGCGTGGTCAACAAACAGGCGGTGCTCAATCTGCTGGCCGGCGTCTGCGAAGTAAACACCCAGCATCTCCACCGATGCGCCAGGAGCGCTGAATTCGGCGTTCGGGGTGACGCGGAGGACGTCTCCACCGAGGCTAACTACAACGTGCTTAAGTGTGGCGTTGCGGCCAAGCTTGGCAAACTGCGAGCTCAGGTGAACCGAGCCCGCGTTCCAGTCCTGGATGCTAACCACGGTGAGGTGCGCGTTGTCGCCAACGATGATTTCTAGGTTTTCTGCTAGAACGGCGTCGCCCTTGTGGTCAAGGATTACGGTTCCCTCTGCCCCAGCCTTGGCCTCCACAATCAGGTGCAGGGCACTCGGTGTGGTGTCGTGCGAGACAATGCCCAGCTGGACCTCGCACTCAAGCTTCTGGTCGGCAGGAAGGGCAATCAGGTAGGCCTGCTCGGCGCTTTCCCAAGCGGCCGCAGAAACGCGGTCCTCAGGAATGCCAGCGCTGCCGAAGGCAGCGTGGTCTGCGCCAACCCAGGCGGTGGTGACGTTGTCTGGGCTCTTCAGGTCTAGGTCGCCAAGGTACTCGGTTAGGGCGTCTTCGTCCAGCCCGCGAATCTGGTCGCTGGTGGTGTACTTCCACTGCTCTTCACGACGCGAGATTGGTCCGAAATCGGCAACCTTGTAAGAACGAACGCGCTCAGAACGAGTCTGAATCGGTACGTCGGCAACGCCAGGCACATAGCCATGCGAGTGAGCCGAGAGACCGTGCTGCGCGTTGGAGTCAATACCCTCGATCAGGGGTGCTACTGGGGTGGTCATTAACCGACGGCCCCTTCCATCTGCATTTCGATAAGTTTGTTGAGCTCCAAGGCGTATTCCATTGGAAGCTCCTTGGCGATTGGCTCAATGAAGCCGCGCACAATCATCGCCATTGCTTCGTCCTCTGGCATGCCGCGGGACATTAGGTAGAACAGCTGTTCGTCGCTCACGCGCGAAACAGTTGCTTCGTGACCCATGCTGACGTCGTCTTCACGAACGTCGACGGTTGGGTAGGTGTCGGAGCGGCTGATTGAATCCACAAGCAGGGCATCGCAACGAACGGTGTTAGCCGAGTGGTGTGCACCCGGGTTGACGCGAATCTCACCGCGGTAGCTGGTGCGGCCACCTGCGCGGGCAATCGACTTAGAGACGATGCTGCTGGAGGTGTAAGGAGCCAGGTGAATCATCTTGGCACCTGCATCCTGGTGCTGTCCTTCACCCGCGAAAGCAACGGAAAGGGTCTCGCCCTTAGCGTGCTCGCCGGCCAGGATGATTGCCGGGTACTTCATGGTCACCTTGGAACCGATGTTGCCATCGACCCACTCCATGGTTGCGCCTTCGTGCGCGATTGCGCGCTTGGTAACCAGGTTGTAAACGTTGTTGGACCAGTTCTGGATGGTGGTGTAGCGAACTCGAGCGTTCTTCTTAACGATGATCTCAACCACTGCCGAGTGCAGGGAGTCCGAGTTGTAGATCGGTGCGGTGCAACCCTCGATGTAGTGCACGTAGCTGCCCTCATCGGCGATGATCAGGGTGCGCTCAAACTGACCCATGTTCTCGGTGTTGATGCGGAAGTATGCCTGTAGTGGAATCTCTACGTGCACGCCCTTAGGGACGTATACGAACGAACCACCAGACCAAACGGCGGTGTTCAGAGCCGCGAACTTGTTGTCGCCGGCAGGAATAACGGTACCGAAGTACTCCTGGAAAAGCTCAGGATGCTCCTTCAAAGCGGTGTCGGTGTCTAGGAAGATGACACCCTGCTGCTCCAGGTCCTCGCGAATCTGGTGGTAAACAACCTCGGACTCGTACTGAGCTGCAACACCGGCAACCAGACGCTTACGCTCGGCCTCTGGGATGCCCAGGCGCTCGTAGGTGTTCTTGATGTCGTCTGGCAGGTCTTCCCAGCTGGAAGCCTGGCGCTCGGTGGAGCGCACGAAGTACTTGATGTTGTCGAAGTCGATGCCCGAGAGGTCGGATCCCCATGCTGGCATTGGCTTCTGCGTGAAGTACTTGTAACCCTTCAGGCGAAGGGAGGTCATCCATTCCGGCTCGCTCTTCTTGCCGGAGATGTCGGCTACGACTTCTTCGTTGATTCCGCGGCGGGCGTTGGTGCCGGCGTCGTCTTTGTCGGACCAGCCGAACTCATAGACGCCGAGACTGTCGAGTTCCGGGCGCTCAATGACGTTATCTGACACGCAGAACCTCCTCTATTGGATGTGCTTGAACCTGAAAACTGTGGTTGGACCATGGTTTCAAACCACTCGGTGTGGGTATTCATTCCGTAAAGCCGTGTAAGACTTGGAAGTGGTGAAACTTCAGGCGTCATCGCCTGGGCAACCTATGAATTTTACCTGTTTTGCACCCCGGTGCGAAAGAGCAACCTGCAAGAAAGGGCAACAATTTTGCCTTCAAATAGCAATGGATTCTTGGACCGCGTAATCGGCTCTGGCACTCTCAAGTTTTGGGCCTGGGCTTCACTGATTTCCCAGATCCTGATTGTGGTTACTGGCGGTCTTGTGCGCCTCACCGCTTCGGGTCTTGGTTGCCCAACCTGGCCTAAGTGCACCGATAAAGACCTCACCACCGTTCCCGCACAGGGAATCCACGGATTGATCGAATTCAGCAACAGAATGCTGACTTTTGTGCTGCTGGTTATTGCAGTAGCAACGCTATTGGTGATCTTCCGAAAGGGAGTTGATCGCGCTCTGGGATTGCGCTGGCAGGCAGTTGTTTTGTTCCTTGGAATTCCAGCCCAGGCAGTGCTCGGTGGTTTCACCGTGTGGTCCAAGCTGAACCCGTGGTTCGTTGGTTCGCACTTCATCCTGAGCGGATTCATGATCGTGGTTGCCACCATCCTGGTTTGGCGGGTTTACAACCCAACTATTTCGGCGGTACCCAGCCTGGCCCGTTCGCTTTCTCCTGCCATCGCTGTGGTGGGAGCCATCGCCGTGGTTATCGGTGTTTTGGTGACCGGCGCCGGTCCGCACGCCGGAGACGCGCAGAGCGTCCGCAATGGCCTTGACCTGACGCTCTGGCAGCACTACCACAGCTACCCCGCCTACCTTCTTCTGGCTTTGGCCGTGGTTCAGTGGCTCAGTTTCAGCCGATCCGACCGCGCTGCGGGAACTCCGAAAGTGCGCTCTTTGGGGACCAAAATTGCCGGCGCGCTGGTGGCAACAGTGTGCGTCCAAGCCATCGTTGGTGTAGCCCAGGCGCGCCTAGGTGTACCTGCTCCCCTGGTGGAAATCCACATGCTTTTGGCATCGTGCCTGATCTCCCTAATCGCTTTCACTGTCCTGGCTGGCCGCTCCAAGTCAGCTGTTTCGGGCAGCTAACGTGTCCAGCGTTTTCTGGTTCACCCGTGACCTGCGCCTGCAGGACAACTCGGCTCTGAACCTGGCTGTTCGGAGTGCCGCCGGCGCCGATGGCGAAGCTCACCGCGTTACCCCGGTTTACGTAGTTGATTCCGCCGAGTATGCGAGCCTTGAGGGTATTCGTCAGCATTCGCTCACTGAATCTTTGTTAGCGCTCAATGCGTCGTTGGGTGGCCGCCTAAATGTCCTTCACGCTACTTCGGCTGACTCATCGGCACCTGGTTCGGATTCATTCGGTCACCAGATTGCAAAGGCTGCTACAGCAGCCGGCTCCAATCGCGTGTTCGCCACCAGGCTCTTCGATCCCGCGGGCAAGAAGCTGCAGTTATCGGTGGGCAAATTTCTGGCCGCTCAAGGAATTCATTTGATTCTGGAGGGCAGTCCCTACGCTGTCGCTCCGGGTTCGGTGGCCAAGCCGGATGGCACTCCGTACCGGGTTTATACGCCGTTTTACAAGGGCTGGATGGCTGTCGGCTGGGATGCCCCGGTGGCATTGCCAGAAGTGAAACTCGACTGGCGACTAATGCCTGGGAACGAAGGCATTCCAGCACCCACCAAGGCTTCGCCGTTTGCGGTGAAGGCCGGTGAGGCCTTCGCACTGCGCACCTGGGAGCGCTTCAAGAAGCGCGCACTAGACCAGTACGACGAAAACAGAAATCGCGCCGATTTGAGCGGCACCAGCCACCTTTCGCACGCCCTAGCTTTCGGTGAGATTCACCCTCGAACCTTGCTAGCTCAGCTTGGGAACTCTTCGGCACACGAAGTTTTCCGCAAGGAAATCGCCTGGCGTGAGTTTTATGCCGATGTGCTGTGGCACAACCCACACACCACAACCGACTATTACGAACCGCGTTTCGCCAAAATGCGTTACGACGAAGGTGCGCTGGCGGACGAGCGTCTGACCGCTTGGCAACAGGGTAAAACCGGTTACCCGATGGTGGACGCGGGCATGCGTCAGCTATTGGAAACCGGATGGATGCATAACCGTGTCCGCATGATTGTCGCTTCCTTCTTGGTGAAAGATTTGCACATCGAATGGCAGCACGGAGCCGAGTGGTTTGAGCGCAATTTGAGCGATTTTGACCCCGCCTCCAACGCCCACGGCTGGCAGTGGACGGCCGGTTGTGGCACAGATGCCAGCCCTTACTACCGAGTGTTTAATCCGATCCTTCAGGGTTTGAAATTCGACCCGGATGGAGCGTACGTCCGCAAGTATGTGCCGGAGCTGTCTCATCTGGATGGCCCCGATGTTCACACCCCATGGGAGGTAATCGGCGGCTACGCCAACGGCTACCCGGCGCGCATCGTTGACCACGATGTTGAGAGGCACGAAGCCTTGGCTCGTCTTGAAGAAATCAAGGCCTCCTAGTGAATGCAATTTGGGTGGGGCTCGCCACCGGTTTCGGCCTAATCGTGGCAATCGGTGCTCAGAATGCCTTTGTGGTGCGCCAGGGGCTTGCACGCAATCACATTGGTCTGATTGTGCTCATCTGCGCCATTAGCGACACCGTTTTGATCGCTGCTGGCGTGGGTGGAATGGGAGCGATTGTCACGGCTCTCCCCTGGCTATTAGCCGTGATGCGCTGGGGTGGCGTGGCGTATCTAACCTGGTTCGGCGTGCGGACGGCGATGTCAGTTTTGAAGAGTGAAAATCTGCAGGCGGACGGCTCGGTTTCGCGCCTAAGTATGCAAAAAGCCGCGGTTACAGCCCTGATGCTGACCTGGCTAAACCCGCATGTCTACCTGGACACGGTGGTTTTCCTCGGGTCAATCGGTAACCAGTTCGGTGTCAATCGCTGGTGGTTTGTTCTCGGGGCGGCTACCGCGTCTTGGATTTGGTTCGCGGGTGTTGGATTCGGTGCGAAGGCAGCCAGCAAGGCGCTTTCAAAGCCGATGTTCTGGAAGGTGCTGGACACCATCATCGCACTGGTGATGTTTGGGTTGGCCGGCGTACTCGCCTTCGCCAAACTCTAAAGTGCCCGCCAGGCTCTAAAGCGCCCGCGAGGCTCTATAGGGGCAGATGAATCAGCGGGTCGATAGCAACCGCGATAAATAGCACAGTCAAGTAGCTGATGCTGCCGTGGAATAGGCGCATCGGGTTCTTTACATTGCCGGTGATTCCCTGGCGGTAAAGCACGTAAGACTCAAACATGAACCAGCCACCGGCCAGCACCGAAACCGCGGTGTAGATCCAGCCCATGTTGCCGGCCGGAATCAGGATGAGCGTGCTGATGAACAGAGCCCACGAATAAAGAATGATCTGGATGGCGACAGTGCGGTCGCCGCGGACCACCGGCAGCATAGGGACGCCTGCGGTTGCGTAGTCTTCGCGGTAGCGCATCGATAGCGGCCAGTAGTGCGGTGGAGTCCAAAGGAAGATCACCAGGAACAGTACCCACGGTGCGATGGACAGGTTGTTGGTGACCGCTGCCCAACCGATGAGTACAGGCATGGAACCCGCAGCCCCGCCCCAAACGATGTTTTGCGGGGTGCGGCGCTTCAGCAACAGCGTGTAGATGAAGACATAGAACAGAATGGCCGCCACCGATAGCCAAGCCGCTAACCAGTTTGTGGTGAGGCCGAGCCACGCGAAGGACAGCAGACCGATGGTCCACGCGAAGATGAAGGCCTGACGATTGGTGAGTTCGCCGGTAACCAGCGGGCGACCCTTGGTGCGTCCCATTAGTTTGTCGATATCGGAATCGATGTAGCAGTTGAAAGCGTTGGCACTTCCCGCACTGAGTGCGCCACCGATGAGGGTGTTCAGGATGAGAAGCAGGCTAGGCATTCCGCGCTGAGCCAAGATCATCGTTGGCACGGTGGTAATCAGCAAAAGCTCGATTACGCGGGGCTTAGTGAGGGCGATGTACGCCTTGATTTTGCTGAGAGCAGTAGCCGAAACCGGGGCACCTGGACCAGGCGCGCTTGCAGAAGGTTGGCTTTTCGACATTTGTCCAATTGTAAGCGACTAATCGGCTGGGAAAGAAGTTGGAAAAATATTCAACTTCAGGGAATAAGTAAAGCCCTGCTTTACTTATCTCCATTTATTGTCATAAACACGCGACAAATCAAGGAATTATCGGGCTATCCGGGGTGCAACGGGTATAGACTTTTAGGGAGTTTTCTCTAGCCAAAATCGGCTTTGCGTTGGGCTGGGAGACCCTCAACCATTGGCAACGGCGCCTCGTAATGGACATCCGCAAACTTTAGTTCATTTACCCGCAAATAAAGAAGGAGCTGTCTTGTCAGCATTCCACTGGACCGAACTCGACTCTAAGGCTGTAGACACCGCACGTGTGCTTGCCGCGGATGCAGTAGAAAAGGTCGGTAACGGCCACCCTGGAACTGCCATTAGCCTGGCGCCAGTTGCTTACCTTTTGTTCAACAAGGTAATGCGCCACGACCCACGCGAAGATCGCTGGCTGGGCCGCGACCGCTTCATTCTTTCTGTCGGTCACTCGTCGCTCACCATCTACAACCAGCTGTTCCTCCACGGCTACGGCTTGGAGCTAGACGACCTCAAGGCTCTGCGCACCTGGGGTTCGGCAACGCCTGGTCACCCTGAGTACGGCCACACCAAGGGTGTTGAAATTACTACCGGTCCTCTGGGGCAGGGTTTGGCATCGGCCACCGGTTTTGCTTACGCAGCGCGCTTCGAGCGCGGTCTGTTCGACCCAGCTGCACCAGCGGGTACTAGCCCATTCGACCACTTCGTCTACGTAATCGCTGGCGACGGCGACATGCAGGAAGGCGTAACCGCGGAAGCGGCATCGCTGGCGGGTCACCAGAAGCTCGGCAACCTGGTTGTCATTTACGACTCCAACCAGATTTCCATCGAAGACGACACCAACATCGCTTTCACCGAGGACCTCAGCAAGCGCTACGAGTCCTACGGTTGGCACACCCAGGTTGTCGACTGGAAGAAGACCGGTAACTACGTTGAAGACCTCGAGGAGCTCTACAGCGCTATCGAAAAGGCAAAGGCTGTCACCGACAAGCCATCGCTCATCACCCTTCGCACCATCATCGGCTGGCCTTCGCCAAAGAAGCAGAACTCGGGCAAGATCCACGGTTCGGCACTTGGCGCAGAGGAACTTGCCGGTCTGAAGACTGTTTTGGGCTTCGACCCAGAGCAGACCTTCCAGGTGGCACCAGAGGTTTTGGCCCACACTCGCAACACCGAGCGCTTCGACCGCGAGCGCGCTGCCTGGGAGACCTCGTTCGACGCGTGGGCATCCGAGAACGCCGACAAGAAGGCGTTGCTGGAGCGCGTAGTCGCAGGTGAGACCCCAGAGGGTCTGGAGGCAGCTCTGCCGGTATTCGAGGGCGGCACCAGCATCTCGACTCGTGTTGCTTCGGGCAAGGTAATCAACGCCATCGCTGCGGTTATGCCGGAACTCTGGGGTGGCTCGGCCGACCTCGCAGACTCCAACATGACCACCATCAGCGGTGCGAAGTCGTTCGTTCCTGCCGAGTGGTCCACCCACGAGTGGACCGGCGACCCATACGGTCGCGTCCTGCACTTCGGTATTCGCGAGCACGCAATGGGATCGATCCTGAACGGAATCGTCCTCCACGGAAACACCCGCGCATTCGGCGGCACCTTCCTTATCTTTAGTGACTACATGCGTCCAGCAGTCCGCTTGGCTGCACTGATGGGCATCCCGTCCATCTTCGTTTGGACCCACGACTCCGTGGCTCTGGGCGAAGACGGCCCTACCCACCAGCCCATCGAGCAGCTGTCTACCCTGCGCGCGATTCCGAACCTGGACATCGTTCGCCCAGCGGATGCAAACGAGACTTCGTACGCATGGAAGACCGTTCTGGAGCGTCGTCAGGGTCCAGCTGGTCTGGCTCTAAGCCGTCAGAACCTGCCGGTCTACGCCCGCGGTGAAGCGGACGCCACCGGCGCTGTCTTCGCTGGTGCGGAGAACACAGCCAAGGGTGCCTACACCCTGCTGGAGGCAACGAACGGCAAGCCTGAGGTAATCCTGGTTGCCACCGGTTCCGAGGTAGAGATCGCTGTCGCGGCTCGCCAGCAGCTTGAAGCACAGGGCGTCGCAACTCGCGTTGTCTCGGCTCCTTGCCTGGAGTGGTTCGATGAGCAGCCAGCCGCCTACCGCGAGCAGGTTCTACCTGCAGCTGTGAAGGCAAAGGTTTCGGTTGAAGCCGGCCTGAGCCTTGGCTGGAACAAGTACGTTGGCCCATTCGGTAAGAGCGTTTCGATCGAGCACTTTGGTGCATCGGCAGACGCAAAGACTCTGTACCGCGAGTTCGGCATGACCGCCGAAGCCGTTGTTGCAGCCGCTCTAGACGCCAAGAACGCCTAGTCCTCCCCCTTTTTACAGTGCGCCGAGGTCCCGCTACCCTGCGGGCCTCGGACCTAAAGGGCCTAGCCACCACAAAGTTTTCGATACAAGACAGATTTAGAACAGGAAAAGAGTCAAAATGACCAACTCCCCACTCGCACAGCTGGCAGCAAACGGTGTCAGCATTTGGCTGGACGACCTATCGCGCACCCGAATCCGTTCGGGCGCACTGCGTAACCTCATCACCAACCGTTCGGTTAGCGGTGTAACCACCAACCCGAGCATCTTCGCGGCTTCCATCGGTAAGGGTGAAGGCTACGGCGACCAGGTACGCGAGCTTGCGGCTGCTGGTGCAGACGCCGCAAAGGCGATCTTCGAGATCACCACTCTTGACGTTGCTGAAGCCTGCGACATCTTCGCTGGCGTTTACGAGGAGTCGAATGGCTTTGACGGCCGTGTCTCCATCGAGGTAGAGCCAGGTCTGGCACACGACACCGTGAACACCGTGAAGCAGGCCAAGGAGCTCTTCGCAAAGGTGAACCGCGAAAACGTAATGATCAAGATTCCTGCAACCAAGGCTGGCCTCGGCGCCATCACCCAGGTGATCGCAGAGGGCATCAGCGTCAACGTAACCCTCATCTTCTCGCTACAGCGCTACCAGGAAGTCATCGCCGCCTACATCGAAGGTGTGAAGCTGGCTAAGGCTGCTGGTCACGACATCAGCAAGATCCACTCGGTTGCTTCGTTCTTCGTTTCGCGCGTTGATCTAGAGATCGACAAGCGCCTAGTTGCTGTTGGCACCCCTGAGGCTTTGGCTCTGAAGAGCAAGGCTGCTCTGGCAAACGCTCGCCTGGCTTACCAGGTGTTCGAGCAGGACTTCGCCACCGATGAGTGGGCAGCGCTCGAGGCCGCAGGCGCCAACAAGCAGCGCCCTCTGATGGCATCCACCGGTGTGAAGGACCCAGCGCTCAGCGACACCCTTTACGTCACCGAGCTGGTAGCTCCGGCACTGGTTAACACCATGCCTGAGAAGACCATGGAAGCCGTTTACGACCACGGAATCGTTCCATCTAACAGCATCACCGCTCACTACGCTGACTCGAAGGCAATCCTGGATGCAGTTGCTGCAGCCGGCGTTTCCTACGATGACGTGACCGCACTGCTGGAGACCGAAGGCGTCGACAAGTTCGTTGTTTCGTGGAACGAACTGGTTGAGTCGGTTGCAGCAGCTCTGGAAGCAGCAAAGTAACCATGAGCCTGAAGATCGCAGTTTCGGGTGCAGCTGCTGCTGCAGCCGCTGAATACGTGCCTGTCCTGGTTGCCGACAAGGTAGCTAGCCGCATCGCAGCCAAGGACTTCACACTGTGGGGTAAGGATGCCGAAGCAGAATCGAGCATTCGTCTGGGCTGGGTTACCAGCGCATTCGACAGTGCCGCGCTGGTCGCGCCAATCCTCGCTATACGCGATGAGTTCGCAAAGCAGGGCGTAGACCGTTTCGTTCTCTGCGGAATGGGTGGTTCGTCGCTGGCTCCAGAAGTTATCACCAGCACCGCTGGTGTTGAGCTTGTTGTGCTTGACAGCACCGACCCAGACCAGATCAACGACGCGCTATCGGGCGACCTCGCTCGCACCGCGGTAGTCGTTTCCAGCAAGTCGGGTTCCACCGTGGAGACCGATTCGCAGAAGCGTACCTTCGAGAAGGCTTTTGCCGATGCCGGACTTCCGGTGGCTGAGCGCATCGTGATTGTGACCGACCCGGGATCCCCTATGGAAGCCGCAGCCAAGGCTGATGGCTACCGCATCTTCAACGCCGACCCAACCGTTGGTGGCCGTTACAGTGCGCTAACCGCATTCGGTTTGGTGCCTTCTGGCCTCGCTGGCGCCGACATCGCTGGCTTGCTGGACCAGGCCCAGTCTGTGGCCGAAATCTTGGCAAGCGACAGTGAGCAGAACCCTGGCCTTATCCTTGGTGCAGCAATGGCCCGCACCGCACTTGTGGCAGGCGCAACCGCCGACCGCAATTGGCGCGACAAGGTTGGCGTAATCGCTGCCGGAACCGAGATTGTTGGCTTCGGTGACTGGGCTGAGCAGCTCATCGCCGAGAGCACCGGCAAGATCGGCAAGGGTGTGCTGCCTGTTGTTTTGGAGCCAAACAGCTTCGAGTCCGAGAACACCGTCAACGACCTACTCGTGGTTCGCGTAGTTGCAGACGCAACCGCAGCCAAGGGCGACGAAGTCGCCATCAGCGGCCCGCTCGGTGCCCAGTTCCTGGTCTGGGAGTTCGCGACAGTAGTTGCATCCCGCCTTCTCGAACTGAACCCATTCGACCAGCCAGACGTAGAGAGTGCAAAGGTAGCGGCTCGCGCCATGCTCAATGAGCGTGCAGCAGCAACCGCGCCGGTCTTCACCGACAACGGTGTTGAGGTTCGCGCCTACAACCTGGACCTCGCTGGTGTCAGCACCGTAAAGGGAGCGCTTGACGCACTCTTCGCTTCGCTGAGCCAGGAAGATGGCTACGTCTCGGTACAGGCTTACCTGGACCGCACCTCGATTCCTGGAGCCTACGACCTCCGCGAAGCAGTAGCAAAGCGCACTCAGCGCCCTACCACCTTCGGTTGGGGTCCACGCTTCCTTCACTCCACTGGCCAGTACCACAAGGGTGGTCCTCGTCAGGGCGTGTTCCTGCAGATCTTGGCCAAGGGCGAAGCCGACCTAGCAGTACCGGGACGCGAGTTCACCTTCGGCGAGCTGATTGCATCGCAGGCTGCCGGTGACGGCAAGGTCCTGGGCGACCTACCTCGTCCAGTGCTAACCCTCACTGTGTCGGATGTAGCCAACGATGTTGCCGGCATCTTCGCCGCGCTCGCCTAGGCACTCAGCTCAGAAGTTTCAGGTAATCAACCCAACTCCCCCGGCCAAACCGGAGGACGTAAAAGGAGTAGCTCACTAATGAG
>JBDLQA010000019.1:0-3721 GCA_039800845.1 Actinomycetota bacterium | reverse complement strand
CCCATAAGCGGTAGGAAGAGGTCGGAATACTCGCCAGCGAGGCCGCGAATCGAGAATCGTTGACCGAAGCCGTCAACAGTGGCTTCGGTGATGTCGAAATCGGTGCCCAACTGGTTGAAGGACTCAGCTTTGTCAGACGCCACCTGGGATAGAACCGTCTGCGCATCCCAGTGTTGCAGCGCGGAAACCACGATCGCATCCTGCTTGATGATTCCAGCCTTGGTTTCAGCGATCTCGGAGATTGTTTCACCGAGGCGGTCGGTGTGGTCAAGGCCAATAGGAGTGAACACCGCTACATCACCATCGGCGACGTTGGTGCTGTCCCAAGTTCCACCCATTCCAACTTCGAGAACCAAGACGTCCACCGGAGCGTCGGCAAAGATTGCGAAACCGAGTGCCGCAAGTGCCTCAAAGAAGGTAAGTCGTCCCTCGCCGTTAGCCGCCAACTCGGCGTCTACAATCTCCAGAATCGGTTTGGTGTCTTCCCAAAGCTCCCAGAGAACCTGGTCCGATACCGGTTCGCCATCTATGGCAATGCGCTCGTTAAGTTTGACCAGATGCGGGCTGGTGAAACGTCCGGTACGCAGGCCGTGCTCGCGCAGGATGCGCTCAATGAAGCGCGTCGTGCTGGTCTTGCCGTTAGTACCGGTCACGTGAATGACGCGGTACGAGTGCTGAGGGTCTCCCAGAAGCTCTACTGCGCGACGAGTTGGCTCCAGACGCGGACGGACATTGTTCTCCGGTACGCGCTCAAGAAGTTCGGTCTCTACCTGCGCGGCCAACTTGGCCCAGTAGGCCTCGGTGTTGCGGGTCAATTCTTGCTCACAGAGATTGCCACCGGCAGGTCCTCACCAACGGTGACGGCCGATTCCGGCTGGCCAACGGTGAGGTCGAACTCAACGGTCAGAGTCTCGCTCTTGATCAACTCGGCGTGGGTTTCGGCTGCCGCAACCACTTCAGCTCCGGCGGTAACCTCCAGCTTGATGCGGTCGGACACATCTAGACCAGCGTCCTTACGCGCCGCCTGAACTGCACGAATCAGGTCACGAGCAACACCTTCGGCTGCAAGCTCCGGGGTCACCTGGCTGTCGAGCAGAACAAATCCGCTCGGCAAAATACCCACCAGGTTTGAGCTCTCAGCGGTGGCCGCAGCCACCAGCTCGAGGCTGTACTCCCCTGGCTCCAGGACGGTGCCGTTTACGGTTACAACACCGTTTTCCTCGGACCAGAAACCGTCCTTGGCCGCCAGGATGATTGCCTGCACGCCCTTGCCCAGACGCGGACCAGCCGCGCGAGCGTTCACGGTGAGGCGCTTTTCAACGCCGAACTTGGTGCCGGCATCGGCAGACAGCTCAACTAGGTCAACAGACTTAACGTTTAGTTCATCGGCGATGATGCCGGCAAATGGTTGTAGCGCAGCAGCGTTTGGCGCCACCACGGACAGCTTTGCCAGCGGTAAGCGCACGCGAAGCTGAGCAGCCTTACGAAGGCTGCTTGAAACCGAAGCTACGGTGCGGACCTGGTCCATGGCCGCAACCAGTGCGTCATCGGCTGGGAACTCGTTTGCATCTGGCCATGCTTCCAGGTGAACGGAACGGCCATCGGTAAGGCCCTTCCAGATTTCCTCGGAGATCAGTGGAAGTAGCGGCGCAGCCACTCGAGTGACAGTCTCGAGCACCGTGTACAGGGTGTCGAATGCCTCGGGGCTGCCCTCCCAGAAACGGTCACGGCTGCGGCGCACGTACCAGTTGGTCAAAACATCCGCGAAGTCGCGAAGTAGGCTCGCAGCCTGGAATGAGTCGAACTTCTCGAGCGCGGTTGCCACATCGGTGATTAGCACACCGGTCTTGGCCAGCAGGTAGCGGTCCAGGACATCCTGGCTGCTGGTGCTGCGCTTAGCCTCATAGTTTGAGGCGTTGGCGTAGAGCGTGAAGAAGTAATAGGTGTTCCATAGCGGCAGCAGAACCTGGCGCACGCCTTCGCGAATGCCCTGTTCGGTCACCGATAGATTGCCACCGCGCAGGATGGTGCTGGACATCAGGAACCAGCGCATTGCGTCGGCGCCGTCACGGTCCATTACCTCGGAAACATCCGGATAATTGCGTAGGCTCTTCGACATCTTCTGACCGTCATTGCCAAGGATGATTCCGTGTGAAACAACGTTCTTGAAAGCTGGACGGTCGAATAGCGCGACCGAAAGTACGTGGAGGGTGTAGAACCAACCACGGGTCTGGCCGATGTACTCAACGATGAAGTCGCCCGGGAAGTGGCTCTCGAACCAATCCTGGTTCTCAAACGGGTAGGGAACCTGAGCGTAAGGCATCGAGCCAGACTCAAACCAGCAGTCCAAAACCTCTGGCACGCGGCGCATGGTGGACTTACCGGTTGGGTCATCCGGGTTAGGACGAGTTAGGTTGTCGATGCCCGGACGGTGGAAGTCTGCCAAGCGCACACCGAAGTCTCGCTCCAGCTCGTCGACCGATCCGTAGACATCGATGCGTGGATAGTTAGGGTCGTCACTCTTCCAGACCGGAATGGGTGCGCCCCAGAAACGATTGCGGCTGATGGCCCAGTCACGAACATTTTCCAGCCACTTACCGAACTGACCATCCTTGGTGTGCTCCGGAGTCCAGTTGATCTGCTGGTTGAGCTCCAGCATGCGATCCTTCAGCTTCGTGGTCTCCACGAACCAGGATGAAACCGCCTTGTAGATCAGTGGGTTCTTGCATCGGTAGCAGTGCGGGTAGCTGTGTTCGTAGCTGGCCTGACGCAGGACCCTGCCCGCGGCCTTCAGGTGCTGAGTAATCGGCTTGTTTGCCTCGAAAACGTGCTGACCTTCGAAGTCAGTGATCAAACTAT
The DNA here is from genome assembly GCA_039800845.1 of Actinomycetota bacterium. Taxonomy (GTDB): domain Bacteria; phylum Actinomycetota; class Actinomycetes; order Actinomycetales; family Microbacteriaceae; genus Rhodoluna. The sequence continues at coordinate 862 of JBDLQA010000019.1, read as the reverse complement.
TGAAAAGACCGCGGTCATCGATGGAAATCTGAGTCTGGATGCCAGCAGCTAAGCAAACGCGCTGGTCGTCCTCACCGTAGGCTGGCGCCTGGTGAACGATTCCCGTGCCGTCGCCCTCGCCAACGTAGTCATCGACCAGAACCTGCCAGTTGTTGGCGGTCTCGAACTTGGACGAGTCAGCATAGTAGTCAAATAGGCGCTCGTAGCGCAGCCCACCAAGAGCGGAACCCACGTAGCTGGCAGTAACGGCAGCCATGGCCGCCTCGGCCGATTCATAACCTAGGTCCTTGGCGTAGTTGCCAATCAGCGAGTGGGCAAGGAGGTAGCTAGCCTCACCCGCGGCAGCGCCATCGCCGGCACCCAAAGGTCCTGCAGGAACCACCGAATACTGGATCTCCGGACCGACTGCCAGTGCAAAGTTGGTTGGCAGGGTCCAAGGGGTGGTGGTCCATGCCAGAAGGCGAACTCCGGCAAGATTTTCGAAACCAGCCTGGCCAGCAACCACCGGGAAAGTCACGGTCAGGGTCTGGTCCTGACGGTTCTTGTAGACCTCGTCATCCATGCGAAGTTCATGGTTGGAGAGCGGAGTCTCGCAGCGCCAGCAGTAGGCCAAGACCTTGAAGCCCTCGTAAATCAGACCCTTCTTGTAAAGCTCACTGAAGGCCCAAAGCACACTCTCGGTGAACGGGGTGTCAAGGGTCTTGTAATCATTCTCGAAGTCGACCCAACGAGCCTGGCGGGTAACGTAACGCTCCCACTCCTTGGTGAACTTCAGAACCGAACTGCGGCAGGTCTCATTGAACTTTTCAACGCCCAGCTTCTCGATCTCCAAGCGGCCACTGATGCCAAGCTGGCGCTCAGC
>JBDLQA010000018.1:0-6531 GCA_039800845.1 Actinomycetota bacterium | reverse complement strand
GGATTGAAGATTGTCGCCAGCACACCGACGGCACGCCCCAGTTCGTCGATCTGGTGATTGATGACCTTGATGATTTTTACATCATTGCAGGTCTGGATATCCACGTCGAGCTCTTCATCGGTGGCTGCATCAACGCGGAATGCCTCTAGCAGGTCGTCACGCTTTACGAGCGCCTCGAGGGTTCCGGGAATGCCGGAGAAGTCCATGGCCTTGGAAGACGAAATCTGAATGTGGCCCAGCTCGCCCGCGTAACCGGATGCCCCTCGGAGGAGCACATCGTCCACCACTACACCGCCACCGATACCGCCGGAACCGGCGAATAGGAATACTGCGTTGGATGATCCGCGGCCAGCACCAAAGATTCGCTCGGCGGTGCAGGCGCTGGTGGCATCGTTGTCCACCATCACCGGCAGGCCGGTTAGCTGCGCAAGCATCGGTCCAAACGGAACCTCAACCCAGTTCAGGTGAGGTGCCAAGCGAACAACGCCGTCGCGTACACGAATCTGGCCCGGAACAGCGGCACCGATGCCAGCGATGCGGGTGGTGGCCGGAAGTTTGGAGCGCATGTCCGCGATGATCTTTGCGGCAATCTGCGCCGCGGTTTGAGCATCTGGCTGCAGCTGCGTTGGGTAGCGAACCTTCTGAAGAAGGCGGCCATCGAAAGAAATCATTCCAACAGTTGTGGCGTCGATTTCAGGGTTTACAGCGAAGGCAACGATGTCGCTTGAGGCTTCGACCGTCAGCGACGGGCGGCCGACGTTTCCCGCGACCTGAGCCTCGGACTCATTGGCAAGGCCCAGGGAAACGAGTTCACCAACGAGGTCGGAGATTGTGGAGCGGTTCAGACCGGTGATGGACGTGAGGTGCGAGCGCGGTACGGCGCGCGACTGGTGAAGCTGACGGAGCACGACCGAGAGATTGTGTTGGCGCAGGTTTTCGCGGTTCTGACCCAGAGGCGAACGCGGCGTTTTTGTATCAGCCATATAACAATCTCCTTTAAACCAAACCTAGTGGAATATTCCGTTTCAAAATATCGGTATTGTTGTGCTAAACAACAAACAAAGTTGTTCGAAACAACAAATAGACCCCGAAAATCTCAGGTTTTAAGGAACAAATCATGGCACTTACTCCAACTCGCGAAGACAAGTTCTCATTCGGTCTCTGGACCGTGGGCTGGCGCGCACAGGACCAGTTCGGCTCGGCCACCCGTGCTGAGTTGGATGTTGTCGAGGCCGTTCACAAGCTGACCGAGCTCGGTGCTTACGGTCTTACTTTCCACGATGACGACCTGTTCCCATTCATGTCTGAGAACGCAGTGCGCGACCGCGAAATCGGTCGCCTGAAGCAGGCCTTGGCCGACACCGGCATGATCATCCCGATGGTAACCACCAACCTGTTTAGTCACCCTGTTTTCAAGGACGGCGGATTCACTAGCAATGATCGGGGTGTTCGCCGCTTCGCTCTTCGCAAGGTGCTCCGCAACATCGATCTAGCAGCGGAACTTGGCGCCAAGACCTTCGTTATGTGGGGTGGCCGCGAGGGATCTGAATACGATGGGGCCAAGGACACCCGTGCTGCGCTTGAGCGCTACCGCGAGGCAGTAAACCTGCTGGGTCAGTACGTATTGGACAAGGGCTACGACATCCGTTTCGCCATTGAGCCAAAGCCAAACGAGCCACGCGGTGACATCCTGCTGCCAACCATTGGACACGCGATGGCCTTCATCAACACTCTGGAGCACCCAGAGCTGGTTGGTCTGAACCCTGAGGTTGGCCACGAGCAGATGGCTGGTTTGAACTTCACCGCCGGCATCGAGCAGGCCCTGGAGCACGGCAAGCTGTACCACATTGACCTCAACGGTCAGCGCGGCATCAAGTTCGACCAGGACCTGGTATTCGGTCACGGCGACCTATTGAACGCCTTTAGTCTGGTAAACCTGCTTGAATTCGGTGGCCTAAACGGCACCCGCAGCTACAACGGCCCACGCCACTTCGACTACAAGCCAAGCCGCACCGAGGACTACAACGGTGTTTGGGCATCGGCTGCAGCCAACATGCGCACCTACCTGTTACTGAAGGAGCGTGCCGCCGCATTCAACGCGGACCCAGAAGTAAAGGTCGCGCTTGAGGCATCGCGCGTTCACGAACTGCGCAAGCCAACCCTGAACGCTGGCGAGAGCTACGAGCAGCTTTTGGCCGACAAGGGCGCTTATGAGGACTTCGACTACGAGGCCTACTACAACGGCAATGGCTTCAACTTCGTTCACCTGAACCAGTTGGCTATCGAGCACCTGATGGGCGCACGCTAAAAATGGTTTTGGTTGCCGGCGTCGATTCCTCGACGCAGTCCTGCAAGGTTGTAATCCGCGATTCCGAAACTGGCGCGCTGGTGCGTTCCGGTCGGGCTAGCCATCCCAGCGGCACCGAGGTAAACCCCTCGCACTGGTGGGATGCGCTTCAGAGTGCGATTGCCGACGCCGGCGGCCTAAACGATGTTGCCGCAATTTCCATCGGTGGCCAACAGCACGGAATGGTGTTGCTGGATTCCGATGGCAACGTGGTGCGCGACGCACTGCTTTGGAACGACACCCGCAGCGCACCTGATGCGCAGCGGTTGATCGACCACTTTGGTGCCGATTATTTGGCGAGCCACACTGGCTCCATTCCGGTTGCCTCTTTCACCAGCACCAAGGTGGCATGGGTTGCCGCTAACGAGCCGGCAAATGCCTCGCGCGTGGCGGCAATCTGCCTGCCGCACGACTACCTCTCTTGGCGTCTTGCGGGTTACGGTCCGGTTGGCCAAAGCCAGTTTGGCCCCGACCTTTCCAAGCTGGCCAGCGATGCCTCGGACGCCAGCGGCACCGGATACTTCAACCCGGCAACCGGCGAGTACGTCACCGAAATCCTTTCCTGGATCCTGGGGCGAGTACCTGCCCTACCTGCGATTGTGAAGCCGGGAAGTTTCGCTTACGAAGCTAACTCAACTCGCGAAGGCTTCAAGGGTGCAATCGCCGGCGGAGCCGGAGACAACGCTGCAGCCGGTCTCGGTGCCGGAGCAGTTGACGGCGATGTGATTGTTTCGCTAGGCACTTCGGGAACTGTTTTTTCGGTTGCTGCAACCGGCACGCAAGACAAGACCGGCTGCATTGCGGGCTTTGCAAGCGCGAGCGGCAGCTACCTACCTCTGGTTTGCACACTGAACGCGGCAAGAGTCTTGGACAAGTTCGCGGATTTGCTCCAGGTCAGCCACTCGCAGCTAGGGGAGCTTGCCCTGCAGGCTGCGCCCGGCGCTGGTGGACTCGTATTGGTTCCCTACTTCGAGGGGGAGCGCACGCCGAACCTTCCCGACGCGACTGCTTCGCTCTCCGGTTTGACCCTGGCAAATTCAACGCGCGAGAACTTTGCGCGTGCCGCCATCGAAGGAATGCTCTGTGGTCTTGCCGATGGCTTGGAGGCGCTGATTCGGGCTGGCGTGGAAGCTAAGCGAATCCTTCTGGTTGGCGGTGCAGCTGCGAACCCTGCGGTTCAGCAAATCGCAGCTCAGATTTTTGGGATTCCGGTGGTTGTCCCCGCGCCTGGCGAATACGTCGCCGATGGTGCAGCGCGTCAAGCGGCATGGGCGTTGACTGGATCACAGCCAAGCTGGGCAATAGAGACGCTGGCCGTGGTGGAAATCCCGCAAGAAAATGTAATTCGCTTGCAATATCAATCAGTTGCCAGCAAACTGCTCGGCTAAACCCCATGTAAATAAAGGGCTTTAGGCTCGCAAGCGCTTACTTGTTGTTTAAAGCAACAAAATGGTAACGTTGCCTGATCGTTACTAAAAAACGTCAATTCGCTTTGTTGTTTTGGGCAACAATGGTTTCAACCTCGGTTTTCGAGGTGCCCTCTTGGGGGCTGCAACAAAAAACAAAAACCAATCTCGAGGAGACACAATGAAGAAGACTGCATTCTCTGCTGCAGTTGCAATCGCTGCCGCTTCGGCTCTGCTTCTGACCGGCACCGGTGCCGCTCACGCAGCTGCCAGCAAGCGTGCTTGCGTAATCCTGCCAGACGCTGACAGCGGCACCCGCTGGGAGTCGGGCGACCGTCCAGCTCTGGACGCTGCTTTCAAGGCTGCCGGTTTCGAAACCGACATCCAGAACGCACAGAAGGACACCGCAAAGTTCGCAACGATCGCAGACGCTCAGCTCGCTAAGGGCTGTGGTGTTATGGTTCTGGTTGACTACCAGGGCGCTGGTGCCGCTGTTGCTGCCAAGGCTAAGGCTCAGGGCATCCCAACCATCGCTTACGACCGCCCAATCGCTGGCGCAAGCTACTACGTATCGTTCGACAACACCGCTGTTGGTGCTCTCGAGGGCCAGACTGTTGTTGACGGCCTGAAGGCTGCTGGCAAGAACGTCAAGACTGCAAGCATCGTTTACGGTTCGGGCGACCCAACCGACGGCAACGCAGCTATGTTCCTCAACGGTGCACTTGCTGTTCTGAAGAAGGCAGGCGCTAAGGCTGCTTACACCATGAAGGGCACCTGGGACGGTCCAACTGCTGGAACTGAGTTCGAGCAGGCTTTCACCGCTCTAAAGGGCAAGATTGACGCTGTTCTGTCGCCAAACGACAACAACGCTGCATCGATCATTGCAATCCTGGACAAGAACAAGCAGAAGGCCGTTATCTCCGGTCAGGACGCTTCGATCGCTGGTCTCCAGAACATCCTTCTTGGCAAGCAGACTGCAACCGTCTACAAGCCATTCAAGGTTGAGGCAAAGGCTGCTAGCGACCTCGCTATCAAGCTCCTGAAGGGCCAGAAGCCAGTCGTAACCAAGAAGCTCGCTGACGGCACTCCGTTCGTAGCAATGACCCCAATCCTGATCAAGGCTGCAAACGTTGAGCAGGTCGTAAAGGCTGGCGACGCTAAGGTTGCCGACCTCTGCACCGCTGCAGTCAAGGCTGCTTGTGCAAAGTACGGCGTCAAGTAACAACTGACTAGGAAAGCCCTGCGCCTGGTAGCAGGCGCAGGGCTTTTCCAAAGTTTTAAACAAAACCGCAACAAAGAAAGAGCAGCTAGTGGTAACTCCAGTAGTAGAACTCTCCGGAATTAAGAAGAGCTTCGGTCCAGTAGACGTCCTAAAGGGCATCGACCTCAAGCTTTACGCCGGAAAGGTAACCGCACTCGTTGGAGACAACGGTGCAGGTAAGTCAACCCTGATCAAGGGTCTATCGGGCGTTCAGCCTTACGACGAAGGAACTGTGAAGTTCAACGGTGAAGAAGTCAAGATTCACCACCCACTAGACGCAAGCGATCTCGGTATCGAGGTTGTTTACCAGGACCTCGCGCTCTGCGAGAACCTGGATATCGTGCAGAACATGTTCCTGGGCCACGAGGTCCTGCAGAACGGCACTCTGCACGAGTCCGAGATGGAGCTCCAGGCCACTAAGGCGCTGCAGAGCCTCTCGGTTCGTACCGTGAAGTCGGTACGTCAGAAGGTTTCGTCCCTTTCGGGTGGACAGCGTCAGACCGTTGCCATTGCGCGCTCGGTCCTGCGCGAAGCAAAGCTTGTAATCCTCGATGAGCCAACCGCCGCTCTGGGTGTTGCCCAGACCGAGCAGGTGCTGAACCTTGTCCGCCGCCTTGCAGACAACGGTGTTGGCGTTCTCATCATCAGCCACAACCTTGGAGATGTCTTCAAGGTGGCAGACCACATCGCAGTCTTGTACCTAGGTCGCCTGGTTGCTCAGCTTGAGACCAAGGAGACCGACAACGCCGAAGTAGTCGCGTACATCACCGGCCTGAAGTCCACCGACACCAGCGCGATTAGCGTCGAAGGAGCCAAATAATCATGTCGAATCAAGTAACTTCGCTTGCTAGCGGCCACGAGGGCACACTCGGCGAGCAGTTCCGCTCCTACATCTCGCGTGTTCGTTCCGGCGACATGGGCTCGCTCCCTGCAGTGGGTGCGACTATCGTGCTGGCGGCTATTTTCGCTGCGCTAAGCCCGTTCTTCCTCACTAACCTCAATGTAACCAACCTGTTTGTTCAGGCTGCAGAGCTGACCATGCTCTCGGGTGCGCTGGTGTTCGTTATCCTTCTCGGTGAAATCGACCTATCCGCTGGTGTTACCGCGGGCGTAGCAATGGCCGTTTACATCGTGCTGGTCAAGTTCGAGAACTGGAACTGGCTCGCAGCGCTCGGTGCTGCTTTCGTCGTAGGTGGAGTCATCGGCTGGATTATTGGCTTCATCGTGGCGAAAATCGGTGTGCCGTCATTCGTGGTGACCCTTGCATTCTTCCTGGGCTTCCAGGGTATGCAGTTGGTTCTGCTGGGTGAGGGTGGCGTTTACCGCGTTGAAAACCCTGAAGTTCTTGCCATCATGAACAACAACATGCCTGACTGGGCGGGTTGGCTGATGATCATTCTCTGCGCAGTTGGCACTCTCTTGTTTGGTGTTTGGGACCGCGCTCGTCGCGCCAAGACTGGACTGGTTAACCGTCCATTCTCGATCCTCCTCATCAAAGCAGCGGCCATTCTCGTTAT
>JBDLQA010000017.1:0-11581 GCA_039800845.1 Actinomycetota bacterium | reverse complement strand
GCCTACACCGAACCACACCAGGGCGAGTTCGCTGGCCGCGTGGCCATCATCGACCTTGGCATCAAGCGATCCACCATCGAGCACATGTGTGCACGTGGCCTTGAGGTAAAGGTTTTCCCTGCCAAGACCGACGCCAAGGCATTGCTGGAATACCACCCGGACGCAGTCTTCTTCAGCAACGGCCCTGGCGACCCTGAAGCATCGGACGGCCAGGTGGCAGTTCTGCGCCAGATTCTGGACCACAAGATTCCGTTCTTCGGCATCTGCTTCGGTAACCAGCTCCTGGGCCGCGCCCTGGGCTTCGAGACCTACAAGCTCACCTTCGGTCACCGCGGAATCAACCAGCCGGTAATGGACCGCACCACCGGCAAGGTTGAAGTAACGGCACACAACCACGGCTTCGCTGTGCGTGTTCCTGGTGGCGAAAACGGCGAAACCGTTGAATCACCTGCTGGTTACGGAAAGGTCCGCGTAAGCCACGTGAGCCTGAATGACAACTGTGTTGAGGGTCTTGAATGCTTCGACATCCCTGCTTTCAGCGTGCAGTACCACCCGGAAGCCGCTGCTGGCCCACACGACTCCAACTACCTCTTCGACCGACTGATCGAAGTAATCAACACCAACCGCGCTGCTAAGGCCGGAAACGAAGGTAACAACTAATGCCAAAGCGTCAAGACATTAATTCCGTCCTCGTAATCGGTTCGGGCCCAATCGTCATCGGTCAGGCCTGTGAGTTCGACTACTCGGGAACTCAGGCCTGCCGCGTTCTTCGTGAAGAGGGCATCCGCGTCATCCTGGTGAACAGCAACCCTGCCACCATCATGACCGACCCAGACTTCGCCGATGCCACCTACGTGGAGCCAATTACTCCAGAGGTAATCGAAAGCATCATCGCCAAGGAGAAGCCAGATGCACTGCTTCCAACCCTCGGTGGCCAGACCGCACTGAACGCAGCCATGGCGCTGCACGAAAACGGTGTCCTGGAGAAGTACAACGTCGAGCTCATCGGCGCCAAGGTGGACGCAATCAAGAAGGGTGAAGACCGTCAGATCTTCAAGCAGCTCGTTCTTGATGCAGGGGCCGACGTTGCCCGCTCGGTAATCTGTGGAACCCTCGATGAGGCCCTAGCGGCCGTTGTGGAGCTGAAGTACCCGGTTATGGTTCAGCCTTCGTTCACCATGGGTGGTCTAGGTTCCGGCTTCGCTTACAACGAGGAAGAACTGCGCCGCATCGTCGGCAGCGGCCTCCAGGCCAGCCCAGTTACTCAGGTTCTGCTTTCCGAGTCCATCCTGGGCTGGAAGGAATACGAGCTCGAGTTGATGCGCGACAAAAACGACAACTGTGTCGTGGTCTGTTCCATCGAGAACGTGGACCCAGTTGGTGTTCACACCGGTGACTCCATCACCGTTGCACCAGCGCTAACCCTGACCGACCGCGAGTACCAGAACCTGCGCGACATCAGCATCGACATCATCCGTGCCGTTGGCGTGGACACCGGTGGTTGCAACATTCAGTTCGCAGTCAACCCGGAAAACGGCCGCGTGGTAGTCATCGAGATGAACCCACGTGTTAGCCGCTCCTCGGCGCTGGCATCCAAGGCCACCGGCTTCCCAATCGCCAAGATTGCGGCCAAGCTGGCAGTTGGCTACACCTTGGATGAAATCCCGAACGACATCACCCGCGTAACCCCGGCATCTTTCGAGCCGACCCTGGACTACATCGTGGTCAAGGTTCCTCGCTTTGCATTCGAGAAGTTCCCGGCCGCAAACCCAACCCTCACCACCACCATGAAGTCGGTGGGTGAAGCCATGGCGATTGGCCGCAACTACACCCAGGCTCTCCAGAAGGCGCTACGTTCGCTTGAGAAGAAGGGTTCGTCGTTCCACTGGGGCGAGCTAAAGGCCACCAAGGCAGAACTGCTTGAAAGCATCAAGACCCCGACCGATGGTCGCATCGTGGACGTTCAGCAGGCACTGCGCGCAGGCGCAACCGCCGAGGAAATCTTCGAATCCACCAAGATTGACCCTTGGTTCATCGACCAGATGGTTCTCATCAACGAGGTAGCGGACGCAACCGCAGCCGCTCCGCACCTGACCATCGAGGTAATCAAGGAAGCCAAGGAACACGGCTTCAGCGATGCCCAGATTGCACAGCTTCGAGGCATCAGCGAGTCTGAGGTGCGCTTGTTCCGTCACGACAACGGCCTGCGCCCAGTATTCAAGACCGTTGACACCTGTGCGGGCGAGTTCCCAGCGCTGACCCCGTATCACTACAGCACCTACGAGCAGGAGACCGAGGTTGTGCCTAGCGACCGCAAGAAGGTCGTAATCCTCGGTTCCGGTCCTAACCGAATCGGTCAGGGTGTTGAGTTCGATTACTCCTGTGTCCACGCGTCGTTCGCCCTTTCGGACGCCGGTTACGAGACCATCATGATCAACTGCAACCCTGAAACCGTAAGCACCGACTACGACACCAGCGACCGCCTTTACTTCGAGCCACTGACCCTTGAGGACGTGCTCGAGGTAATCCACGCTGAGCAGCAGTCCGGCGAGATGGTCGGTGTCATCGTGCAGCTCGGTGGTCAGACCGCTCTCGGCCTAGCAAACGGCCTGAAGGCAGCTGGAATTCCTATTCTCGGCACCACCCCTGAGGCGATCGACCTAGCCGAGGACCGCAAGCTCTTCAGCAAGATCCTCGACGAAGGCAACCTGCTGGCACCGGCAAACGGCACCGCAACCAACCTGCCTGAGGCAGAGGAAATCGCGGGACGCATCGGTTACCCGGTTCTGGTTCGTCCATCGTTCGTTCTCGGTGGTCGCGGAATGGAAATCGTCTACGACCAGGAATCGCTGAAGGACTACTTCCAGCGCATCGCTGAGTACGGTCTGATTGGCCCAAGCCACCCGCTGCTGGTCGACCGCTTCTTGGACGACGCAATCGAGATCGACATCGATGCCCTCTACGACGGCGAAGACATCTACGTCGGTGGCGTCATGGAGCACATCGAGGCCGCTGGTATTCACTCCGGCGACTCCTCCTGCACCCTGCCACCGGTCACCATGAGCCAGGCTCAAATCGACCGCGTCAAGGAACAGACCTTGGCTATCGCTAAGGGTGTTGGCGTGCGTGGCCTGCTGAACGTTCAGTTCGCACTGGCCAACGACGTACTTTACGTCCTTGAGGCCAACCCGCGCGCCAGCCGTACCGTTCCGTTTGTTTCCAAGGCTCTGGGAATCACACTGGCTAAGGCTGCATCGCTGGTAATGGTTGGTCGCAGCATCAAGAGCTTGATCGCCGATGGCCACCTGCCAGAGAAGGACGGCACCTACGTTCCAGTGGATTCGCCTATCGCAGTGAAGGAAGCAGTTCTTCCGTTCAAGCGTTTCGCGACCAAGGAAGGCCGCTTCGTGGACAGCCTGTTGAGCCCAGAAATGCGCTCTACCGGCGAGGTAATGGGTATGGACGTTTCGTTCCCAGCAGCCTTCGCCAAGAGCCAGTCCGCAGCGGGTTCGGCACTGCCAACCTCGGGTTCGGTCTTCATCTCGGTTGCCGACCGCGACAAGCCACACGTAATCCTGCCGGTTCGTCGCCTGCAGCAACTCGGCTACAAGATCCTTGCCACCGAAGGTACCGCAGCCATGCTGCACCGTCACGGCATCGAGGTTCAGGTTGTCCGTAAGTTCAGCGATGACAAGGTGGATGGTCCAAACATCGTTGAACTAATCACCGCGGGTGAAGTTGACGTGGTTGTGAACACCCCAAGCACCGGCAGCGCAGTAAAGGACGGCTACGAGATTCGTGCCGCCACAACCGCTGCCGACAAGGCCATCTTCACCACTATCGCTCAGCTGAGCGCTGCAATCGGTTCGTTTGAGACCGTCATTGCGGGTCCATTCAACGTGAAGAGCCTCCAGGAGCACGCCACCGACCGAAAGGCATCCCTTGCCAAGTAGTTTCGGTCATCGCCTGAGTCAGGCTTTCGCGTCCAAGGGGCAGCTGTGTGTGGGAATTGACCCGCACGCGGCCCTCCTGGAGGAGTGGGGCCTGAATGACGACGTCCGCGGCCTGGAGACCTTCGCAAAGACTGTTGTGAATGCAGCAGCCGGCCGTGTTGGAATCGTCAAGCCTCAGGTTTCGTTCTTTGAGCGTTTTGGCTCGCGTGGTTTTGCTGTTCTAGAGGAAATCGGTCAGTTGGCGCATGAAGCCGGCCTGCTGGTGATTATGGACGCCAAGCGCGGAGACATCGGCAGCACCATGGAGGCGTACTTTGACGCCTGGCTGGGCAAGAGCGCTCCATTCCACTCCGATGCCCTAACCGTTTCGCCTTACCTTGGCCTGGGCTCTTTGAAGCCAACCATGGCCGCCGCGTTTGAGCTGGGCAAGGGCGTGTTCGTCCTGTCTGCAACCTCCAACCCGGAAGGCGCTGCCCTGCAGACCGCGCAGGTTGCAGGCCCTACAGCCATCGATGAGGACGGAAACCCGACTCAGGGCGAGAGCCTTTCGGTGGCTGCCGCTATTTGGGTGGGGCTTGAACAGATCAACGGCGTTACCGCTGGTCCGGGGGAGCTCATGGGTTCGGTTGGAGCCGTTCTTGGCGCCACGCTGAACCTCAACAAGTTTGAGCTTTCAAACGTGACCACCTTGCCGCAGTCTGTCATGACGCCGATTCTGGCACCGGGCTTTGGCGCCCAGGGTGCGCGTTTGAGCGATGTTAGCCGCCTCTACGGCGTGGCTGCCGGTCAGGTAATCGCATCAGTTTCGCGCTCGGTTTTGAGCGCTGGTCCGGACGGCATCGCTGCGGCCATCGATGAAGCCAAGGCCGAACTAGCGGAGGGCTTGGTCTAATGACTAACCGCCTCACCGTCATTGCGGGCCCAACCGCGGTTGGTAAGGGCACGGTCATCAAGCACATCCTTGAGAACTACCCTCAGGTGAAATTGTCGGTTTCGGCAACTACACGCGCACCTCGCCCAGGCGAGGTTGACGGCGTTTCCTACCACTTCTTGTCCATGGAGCAGTTCGATCAGAACATCGCTGAAGGCAAGATGCTGGAGTACGCGGTGGTGCACGGAACCAACAAGTACGGCACCCTTCGTGACCCGGTGGAGGCCGCACTGAAAGCGGGGGAGAAGATCATTCTGGAGATCGACATCCAGGGTGCTCGCCAAGTGAAGCAGGCAATGCCGGAGGCGAATCTAGTTTTTATTGCACCTCCAAGCTGGGACGAATTGGTTCGCCGACTTACCGGTCGTGGCACCGAAAGCCCTGAAGAACAGGCCCGCAGGCTGGAAACCGCGCGTGAGGAACTGGCATCGCAGAGTGAATTCGATCACATAGTAATCAACGATGAGGTGGCTGAATGTGCCCGTCGCATCGTAGAATTGATGCAGGACTAGCGATCACCGTTATTGGTCGCCGTAAACCAATCCTTTTTGAAGCTGCAATAGGAGCAAAATCATGGCTGAAAAGCTTGAGGGCATCGTAAGCCCATCTATCGACAACCTTTTGAACAAGGAGTTCGACAGCGAGAAGCTTTCCAAGTACGAGCTGGTGATCTTCGCTGCTAAGCGTGCTCGTCAGATCAACGAGTACTACTCGGCACTGCACGAGGGAAGCCTCTTCAACAACGTTGGTCCACTTGTTGAGACCACCATCGATGAGAAGCCACTCACCATCGCTCTGCACGAGATCGACGAGGACAAGCTGAACCTCACTCGCGTAGCCGAGTAATCAGCTTCACCTTCGGCGTATAGCCAAAGCAAACTTAGGAATACCACCGTGTTGAATGTCATCCTCGGCATCACCGGTGGTATTTCTGCATATAAGGCAACTGGCATCATTAGGGGTCTCACTGAGGCTGGGCATACAGTCAAGGTTGTTCCTACTCAGAACGCCCTCAGGTTCATCGGCGCCACCACTCTGGAGGCGCTAAGCCACAACACGGTGGATCTAGACCTTTACACCGATGTGGACAGCGTTAAGCACGTTGCCCTTGGCCAGGAAGCCGACCTCGTGGTTGTTGCTCCGGCAAGCGCGGCGTTCCTTGGACGTTTGGCCGCGGGCATCGCTGATGACCTACTCATGAACACGCTGCTTGCCACTAAGGCACCGATTTTGGTAGTGCCGGCAATGCACACCGAGATGTGGCAGAACGCAGCAACCCAGGACAACGTTGCGACCCTGCGCGCCCGTGGCATCACGGTTCTGGACCCAGATTCTGGCCGTTTAACTGGCGCCGATTCCGGCCCGGGACGCCTGCCGGAGCCTGAAGCGATTGTCGCTGTTGCTTTGTCGGTGGCCGCAAATAAGGCTGCCGCTCAGCAGGTTTCGCTCCACGGAAAGCACGTGGTGGTCACCGCGGGTGGAACTCGTGAGGCAATCGACCCGGTTCGATACATCGGTAACCACTCCAGCGGGAAGCAGGGCGTTGCGATTGCACTTGCCGCGAAGGCAGCTGGAGCGCGCGTGACCCTAATCGGTGCGAATCTGAACGTTTCCACAAGCGGAATTGACCGAGTTATCTCCGTGACGACAGCACGTGAACTTGCCAAAGAGGTTGATGACCTGCTTTCGGATGCCGACGCACTGATTATGACCGCGGCAGTGGCTGACTTCAGAGTGGAGCACCCGCTGACCCAGAAGATCAAGCGCAGCGAAGTTGGAAACTCGCTTGAACTGAAGCTGGTTGCCAACCCAGATATCCTGGCCGAGGCCGTGGAATTCATCCAGGCCCAGAATCTGAACTGCATCACGGTTGGTTTCGCTGCTGAGACCGCTGGTTCGCTGGAGCGCTTGGCCAGCCTTGCCACCATCAAGCTGGCGTCCAAGGGCTGCGACCTAATCGTGGCCAACGATGTTTCTGAGGGTGCCGTGTTTGGTTCCGACCATAACACCGTTTACCTCCTGGACCAGGCTGGAAACTCGGCTCACGCAACCGGAACCAAGCAGCATGTAGCCACCAACATCATTGGCTTCTTGGCCGCGCACCTGCGCGATGAGTAACCTTGGGAAACTCGACCAAATAGATGTTGCTGGCCGCGGATATACTTATTTGCAATGAGTAATCTACGTTTCTTCACATCAGAGTCCGTCACCGAGGGTCACCCAGACAAGATCTGTGACCAAATCTCCGACACCATCCTGGATGCCATGCTGGCCCAGGACAGTGGGTCGCGCGTTGCCGTTGAGACCATGGTCACCACCGGCCTTGTCCACATCGCTGGTGAAGTAACCACCGAAGGCTACGTCGAGATTCCTCAGCTGGTTCGCCAGAAAATCAAGGACATCGGCTACGTGAGTAGCGACATCGGCTTCGATGGCGCTTCCTGTGGCGTATCCGTGTCCATCGGCCAGCAGTCGCCAGACATCGCGGCTGGTGTGGACGCAGGCTTTGAATCCCGAGAGGGCGGTTCCGCAGACCGCCTCGACTCCCAGGGTGCCGGCGACCAAGGCCTAATGTTCGGTTACGCAACCAACGAAACCCCAACTCTTATGCCGGTGGCCATCCACACGGCACACCGCCTGGCCGAGCGCCTATCTGAGGTTCGCAAAGCCGGCGTGGTTGACTACCTACGCCCGGATGGCAAGACTCAGGTCACCATCGGCTACGAAGGCAACGTTGCCAAGTCTGTTTCCGCTGTGGTTTTGTCCACTCAGCACAACTCGGGTATCTCCCTTGCAGACCTACGCGATGAAATGAAGGCGCTCGTCATCCAGCCTGTGCTGGAGCAGACCGGCCTAGACCTAAGCGAAACCAAGTTCTTTATCAACCCAACCGGCATCTTTGAAATTGGTGGCCCAATGGGCGATGCAGGCCTAACCGGTCGCAAGATCATCGTGGACACCTACGGTGGGGCAAGCCGTCACGGCGGTGGCGCGTTCAGCGGTAAGGACCCGTCGAAGGTTGACCGCTCCGCTGCCTACGCCATGCGCTGGGTCGCAAAGAACGTTGTAGCTGCCGGTCTTGCTGATCGTGCCGAGGTTCAGGTTGCATACGCAATCGGCGTTGCCAAGCCTGTCGCTGTTTATGTAGAGACTTTCGGTACCGCGAAGGTTCCGCAGGAAGCAATCGAGAAGGCAATTGCAAAGGTATTCGACCTGCGTCCGCGCGCAATCATCGAAGAACTAGACCTGCTGCGCCCAATCTACGCGCAGACCGCTGCCTACGGCCACTTCGGTCGCGAGCTACCAGACTTCACTTGGGAACGCACCGACCGCGTTGCCCAGCTGCAAGCAGCACTCTAAACAGACACGTAATCATGCCAACTGGTTCCAGGTACGCCAGAGTCGCAATCGAGTCGCCGCTGCCGCAGCTCGATAGGCTCTTCGACTACCTGATTCCCAGCGAGATGGCTGCGGACTGCAAACCGGGCGTTCGCGTGGCCGTGCCGTTCGGCAAAGGCGCTGCTCCGCTAAACGGTTTTGTCATCGAAATCAGCGACACCACCGATTTCGATGGTGAAGCCAACAGCCTGGCCAAAGTTATTTCGCCTGTGCCAGTTTTCCCAATTTCCAGCTATCGTCTGCTGCGTGCGATAGCGGATAGGCAGGCTGGAAGCCTGGCCGAAGTCACAAAGCTGGCCATTCCAAACCGATCCGTAAGGGTGGAGAAAGCCTGGCTGGCGGCCCAAGCTGCAGGGGCTTCAAACGCTCAGGGTGAAACGACAGCCGCGAAGCTTGAACAGGCTGCCCGTCTGGAGTTCAACGGACGCCCTCAGAGCTACTCCGGGCGAAACACGCTTCTTGCCGAACCAAGACTTATCGAGACCCGAGTCGCTGGAGGGTCGGTAGCGGACCAACTTTCGCAAGACGCCAGGAAGACGCTTCAAGGCTGGATTGCGCATTTCGTAGCCTTCGCCATGGAACAGCTGACCGCCGGCAAACAGGCAATCCTCGTGGTGCCAGACTTCCGTGATCAAAATCGTCTGAAAAGCGCCTTCGCAGAACTTGGGCTGAATGATTACGTAGTGGATTACACCACCGATCAAATCAACTCGGCCCGCTACGCGTCATACCTGCGCTGCCTAGAGAACCACCCGGTAGTTGTGATTGGCTCTCGCGCAGCCGTCTACGCACCGCTGAATCAGCTCGGCGGAATCGCCATTTGGGACGACTCCGATGGCAGTCTGCAGGAGCCAACCGCTCCATACCTACATTCGCGCGAAGCTTCATTGCTGCGCCAGCAGCAAACCGGCTGCAACATTCTGATTGCCGGGCACAGCCGCAGCCCAGAGGCCCAGCGACTGGTCGAGATCGGCTACCTGGCAGACCTCACAGCGAACTTTGCAAACCCAAAAATCGCGGTAACGGATCCCGGCCTAAGAATCGACTCAACCTCTTACCAGCTGGCCAGGGAAACCTTCGAAGCCGGGGGAGCGGTTCTGGTGCAGGTGGCAAACACCGGTCATTCAACAGGCACCTATTGCCAGGAGTGTAGCGAAAGAAGCCGATGCCGAACCTGTAACGGGCCAATCTTTGTTGACGGCAAAAACACACCGCGATGTCGGTGGTGCAGCGCCATCAACCTGGGTCTGGTCTGCCCAACCTGCAACAGCACCAAACTCCGTCAGGGAGTAGCAGGTTCCAGCCGAACCGCGGCAGAACTTGGCCGCGCTTTCCCAGGCGTGAACGTGGTTGAAGCAACCTGGGAACGCCGAGTAGAGCAACTAAAGCCCGGCAAACGACTGGTTGTGGCAACACCGGGAGCCGAGCCGGCAATCGAAGGTGGCTACCAGGCCGTAATCCTTCTGGACGGTCAACGCCTGGCCGCACGAGACACCCTGCGCGCCACGGAAATCGCGGTGAATCTTTGGAGCAACGCCGTTAGTCTTCTGGCACCTGGCGGCCGGTGCGTAGGAGTTGGCATGGCCACCTCCCTCGGCAAGAAATTCGCGCTCTGGGATCAACGCGGCATTGCCGCCGAGGAACTTGCCAACCGCCGCGAACTAGGGTTCCCTCCGCACCTCCGCATGGCATCGGTGGCAGGCCCAAAGGACCTAGTTGATCAGATTGTGGCAAACCTAGACTCTGCGGTAACAAAAGCCAACAGCATCGAAGTGTTGGGGCCTCTACTGCAGGGCGAAACAGGCGCAGGCGGGAAGAACCCAGCTCTGGCAGTTCCAACTTGGCGCTACCTGATTCGCTACGAGTATTCGGTGGGCGAGACCCTGGCCAAAGAGCTAAAAGCACGCGCGATGGTGGTCAACAGCGGAAACCGCTCGATTAGCGCTAAATCTGGCCGTGTTAGCCGAGCCGTGCGAATCCGCATGGACGATTCCGAAGTAATTTAGAACTCGGAAAGGCCCGCTACTTGAAACTGATTTTTGCCGGAACCCCGGCTAATGCTGCGCGCACACTGCAGGCACTTTTGCAGAGCCAGCACCAGGTAGTGGCAGTTCTAACCCGCCCGGACGCACCAATTGGCCGCAAGCGCATCCTCACTCCTTCTCCAACCGCTCAGGTTGCAGAGGCCGCAGGCATTCCGGTTTTCAAAGCCAACAGAGTTAGCCCTGAACTAGCAGCTGAAATTACAGCCACGGGTGCCCAACTTGGCGTTGTGGTGGCCTACGGCGCATTGCTCAAAGACTTCGCCCTTCAGGCCCTGCCTCTGGGTTGGGTCAACCTTCACTACAGCATCCTTCCCGACTGGCGTGGCGCAGCACCCGTCCAGAACGCCATCCTCCACGGCGACACTGAAACCGGCGTAACGCTCTTCCAACTGGATGAAGGCATGGACACCGGCCCTGTTTACGACGTGGTTCGCACCACAATCAACCCGGGGGAGACCAGCGGTCGACTTCTGGAACGCCTAACCGAACTCGGGATTACACTTCTTGATCAGGTGCTGCCAACCATCGATGCAGGCATCGCAAAGCCCACCGCACAAAGCACCGATGGCCCAATTCGCCCCGCGGGTAAGTTGACGCGAGAACACGGATTGATCGACTGGAATAAGCCGGCACCAGCCGTGGAACGTCAGATTCTGGCAATGAACCCGGAACCAATGGCTCACACGCTGGTGGGCGAGGAGAGTTTCCGCATCCTGGATGCCCTGAGCCTTGGCGCGACCGATTGGGCCGCCCTGGAAACTGAATCGGATTCGGACCACACTCCGGGCCGCATTCGGTTTGAACCAAAGCGCGTGCTGGTGGAATGCGGCGGCGGCACACTACTTCAACTTCGTTCGGTGCAACCCGCCGGCAAAAACCCTATGCCAGCGCTCGATTGGGCTCGCGGCGCGAACGGCAAGGTGACCAAACTTGGCTAGACCATACCAACCAACCAAAGCCAACCAAAACAGTCCACGAGTCGTGAACTCTGCCCGTGGCGTTGCCTACCAGCTCCTTCACGCAGTTGCAACCGAGGATGCCTACGCCAACCTTTTGCTTCCAAAGCTGCTGGACAGAGCAAAGCTCGACAGCCGCGATACTGGCTTTGCGCAGGAACTAGCTTTCGGAACTATCCGAAACGCTCTGTTCTATGACGCCGCCATCGAAGTGGCTTCCGGCCGACCAATCGTCGAGATTGATGCCGAAGTGAGAGTCTTGTTGGAGCTCGGCGCCCACCAGCTCCTGGGCATGCG
>JBDLQA010000016.1:0-3512 GCA_039800845.1 Actinomycetota bacterium | reverse complement strand
GCCGCGAACTGGTTGACGCTGTTTGGGCTGACGACGCCGACGATGCACCGAACGACCGCACCATCGATGTCCACATTCGTCGCCTCCGCGCAAAGATTGCCGGCTACGAGGACATCATCCGTACCGTCCGCGGTGGCGGCTACCGATTCGACCGTCACCCAGACGTACTAATCGAGGCCTAGGCCACCGAATATCGTCGGGGAGCCGGCAACTGCGCATTGGCGCTAACCTTTTTGAATGCCTCAAATCATTTCAGCGGATTCAATAGTCGAGACCTTTACGTCTCGGGTATTGGATCTGCTGGAAGAGGGTAGCTATACGCCGATCGTCCTAATTGATGGCAGATCCGCCAGCGGAAAAACCACACTCGCTGCAGCGCTTCAAGCATCCCTATTCAAAGCCGGTGAAACCCTCCCGCGAGTAGTGCACATGGACGATCTATACGAAGGCTGGACCGGGCTGCAGGCCGGACACGACCTGCTGTTGCGCCAGATTCTGAAGCCGGTCTCCCAAAGACAGCGCTCCAGTTGGCAGCAGTGGGATTGGGCCGCCGATGAACGCGGACAGTGGCGCGAATTCGAGGGTGGGACTCCCCTGATAATTGAGGGCTGCGGAAGCCTGAGTCAGGTGACCGCACCATTTGCTCACCTTTCGCTCTGGCTTGAAGCCGAAGACGACGTGCGGCAGCAGCGCTGGATAGACCGGTCTGGCCATGACCACGATGCGTGGTGGCCGGTTTGGGCAGCGCAGGAACTGGAGTTTTACGCCCGGGAGCGCAGCGCGGAGCTTGCCGATTTCACGGCGCGAACCTAACCGTCAAGAGCTAGGCCAACGCAAAACTAAGCGCGGTCGGCTTTCCAGGTGCGGTAACCCGCGATCAAAGATGCAATCACGAAACCCAGGGCAATCAGATAGCTTGCGTTTTTAACTGCGGGAATGCTGGCGGCGAAGTATCCGGTGACGGTTAGGCCAACTCCCCATGCCAAGGCACCAACCAGATTTGCACTGAAGAACTTGTAGTAGTTCATTTTTGCAATGCCCGCAATCACCGGAACAAAAACACGTCCCCATGGCATGAAGCGGCCGATTACCATGGCCCACCAACCCCACTTCAGATAGAAGGAGTCGCTCTTAGCGATGGCGGTTTGAATCCATTTGCCCTTGCGGTTGGATAGGTAAGGTCGGCCAATGTGACGGCCAATCGTATAGGCAACTTGGTCGCCCAGCCAGGCTGCGGTACCAACGCCAATTGCCATAATCCAGATGTTTTGTCCGGCCATGGTTGCAGAGACCAATCCGGCCGCGAACACCAGGGAGTCTCCGGTGATGAACGGCACAAATGCACCGACCAGCAGGCCAGTGCCAGCGAACACTAACCCCCAGACCACAAGATAAAAAGCCACTGGGCCCAGTGACGGAGCCCAGTGGCTAATTTGATCAGAGATCGAGGCGTGAAGAATGCCGTGCATGCTTCAAGCCTAAGTTATTTAGAACCCTATTATGGGCGGCCGTAAACGACGATATCCTCGAGTGCCAGACGGGTACGAGGTGCGATCTCGCGCTCGTGAAGCGGCTCTGGCAGGTTCTCGGCTGGAGCCACCTTGCCAACTGCAACCGAAACAACGAATTCCTGGTCGCCAGGGATGCCCATGATCTCGGATGCCTTTGCCTTGTCCAGGCCGGCCATCTGGTGAACGTGCAGACCAAGCTCGTGAGCCTGGATCGAAAGGTGAGCAACTGCCTGACCTGCGTCGTAAACAGCGAATGGGTTTGGGTTGCCATCGGCGTTGGTGGTGGCAGCTGCAACCAGGATGATTGCCGATGCGTCGCCCGCCCAAGCCTGGTTCCAACCAGCAAGGGTGCCCAGGATTTCGGCGTGCTTGCTGTCATCCTTGGTGACCACGTAGTAGCGGGTTGGCTGTGCGTTGTTTGCCGAAGGAGCCCAGCGGCCGGCTTCGAGGATGGAGAGCAGTTCGGCCTGGGTCAGCTTGTAACCCTTGTCGAACGAGCGAGGAGACCAGCGCTCGGCCAGTACGGAAAGAATAGGCGCAGAAGTAACAGCAGTTTTGTTTGTCATGGTTTTAGTATAGTCCCCCTTTACTACTTGAAACAAGGGCGGATTCTGAACTGAATCGGGAGACTCAGAACCGTTAGGCTAGCCGGGTGAACAGAAACGCAGCTTGGCTCTTCATCGCCGTATCCGTGTTCTGGGGCATCCCCTACGCCTTGATCCGAATAGCTCTTGAGGGCTTTGACCCGGCGGCTATCGTTTTGGTTCGAGTCTCGATCGGTGCTCTCGTTTTAATTCCTATTGCAGCGCGTCGTCCTGGCGCACTTAAGGCCGCGCTCAAAAAGTGGCCCTGGGTTCTCGCCTTTGGCGTCATCGAAATGGCTGGCCCCTGGATCCTGCTTACCTCCGCCGAGCAGCACATTTCTTCATCCCTAGCCGGCCTGCTGATCGGTGCGGTGCCGTTCTTTGCGCTTCCGCTGGCCTACTTTATGGGCGACAAAACCGTCTTCCACCCCAAGACCATTACCGGGCTGGTTGTTGGTTTCGGCGGACTAGTTGCGCTTGCCGGCATCGACTCATTCACCGGGCACCTGGACCCGATCTGGTTGGGCGCAATGATTCTGGCCTGCCTGGGATACGCCATCGCTCCGGCGATCGCATCCGCCAAGCTGGATAGCGAATCCAGCATCGCGGTGGTGGGTCTTTCCCTAGCGATGGTGGCCGTGATTTACGCGATTCCAGGTGGTGCCGCGCTCAGCAGTTCGATTTCCGCTAACCCACCGACGGCTTCTTGGCTGGCACTCCTGGGCCTCGGTGTTCTATGCACCGCGGCGGCATTCACCTGCTTCTTCCAGCTGATCAGCCACATCGGCAGCGCTCGAGCCACCATGGTGGTTTATCCCAACCTGGCGGTTGCATTCCTGCTGGGCATTGTGTTCCTTAAAGAACCAATCACCACCGGCTTCCTCATTGGAGTGCCGATGGTGATCGTCGGTTCTTGGTTGGCCACTCAGCGTCACGAGTCAAAGACCCGTACGGCTGCGAAGGCCTAGCTGTTACTTGCTCTTGGCGGCCTTCTTAAGGTCGGACTTGCGCTCAGCCTTCTTCAGAACAATCGCCTGGCCAACAATCACGTTGGTTCCGTTGAAAGTCATGGTTGGCGAACCGTAAAGCTCATAACCCTCGGACAGGGCGTCGGAAACGCGCTGGCAGAAAGTGGAGTCATCGATTCCGGTGAGCATACGGTAACGCTTGCGTGGGCCCTCCGCCGCAGGAGCAGCGATGGTTGCAGGGGCGGCAGGCTTTGCCGACGTTGCCTTGGCAGCCGGTGCCTTCTTGGCCGCTGGCTTAGCTGCAGCTGGCTTCTTAGCAGCTGGCTTTGCAACTGGCTTGGCTGGAGCGGCCTTAGCGGCTGCGGTCTTGGCGGCTGGCTTAGCAGCCGCGGTCTTCTGAGTAGTCATAACTCGATTTTGCCCCAGAGTTTGTTTACCTGCTATTCACT
>JBDLQA010000015.1:0-4507 GCA_039800845.1 Actinomycetota bacterium | reverse complement strand
GCGTTTGTTCACGTTGAATTTCGGCTTGTTCATTTACGGACTTGGTTTGGCTTTGCTGGTACACGCGTCGATCGGTGTACCACCTTGGGACGTTTTCGCGCAGGGAATATCTAAGCAGACTAGCATGAGCTTCGGCTGGGCCACCGTCACCGTTAGTGCCATCGTTTTGATCTGTTGGTTGCCGCTAAAGCAGAAATACGGGCTGGGAACCGTTCTGAACGGACTTCTAATTGGAATTTGGTGTGATTTCTGGGCTCCGTTCCTTCCTGAGCTCACAGAATACATGTGGCAGCTGGCATCTTTCGTCATGGGAATGCTCATTGTGGCTACGGCGACCGGAATGTACATCAGCAGCAATTTTGGTAAGGGTCCGCGTGACGGCATCATGGTTGGAACTGCTGAAGTTCTTGGCTGGCCATTTTGGATCGTCAGAACGATGTTTGAGGTTACCGTTTTGGTGATTGGTGTTCTCATGGGAGGCCAGGCGCGTGAAGGCACACTCATCTTTGCAGTTTGTATTGGTTACCTTATGCAGACGTCGATGCGGCTCTTTGGTGTGCCTGTGAAGCCTCGCAATAAACGCTGATAATGTACATTATGTCAAGTAGCGTTTTGAAGCCAAAAGATGCACCTATTCCCTAAACCTGCGTGGCTGCCATCCACTGTGAGAGCTTCTCGGCTGCAGCGCCGCTCTCCAGGGTCACAGTGACCTTCTGGTACGCATCAGCGAATCGAGAATCTAGGCCTGCCAAAACTTTCGACGAATCCTTAGCAAGTTCAAAGGCAACCAAGCCGGCTGCCGCGTTCAATTTCACGATGTCTGAAATCGGACCTTCGTATGGATTCTCAAAAAGTGATTTAGCAACGTGCGCATTGTGCTGCGGATCGCCACCGATTAACTGCTCCAGGGATGCTTTAGAGATGCCCAGCGAGGCGGGGTTGAACTCTGATTCATGCACTTCTCCCCCAGAAACCTGCCAAATTCGGCTTATTCCGGTTGTTGTGAGCTCATCAAGGCCATCAGACCCCCTAAAAACCAATGCAGAGCGCCCACGAGCAGCCATTTCGGCTGCCATCAGCGGTGCCACGGAGGCATCGGCTACACCCAGCGATGTGGCTATTGGTTGGGCCGGGTTAGCCAGAGGTCCTAGGAAGTTGAATGTCGTAGGAATACCTAGTTCACGTCGAATTGGAGCTACATAACGCATCGCTGGGTGAAAGACCGGGGCAAAGAAGAAGGTAATGCCCACTTCTCTAAACACATCGGATACACGTTCGGGTGAGAGGTCTAGTCGAATCCCCAGTACTTCGAGCATCTCGGACGAGCCAGTTTTGCCACTCGCTGAGCGGGAACCGTGTTTCATAACCGGAACACCGGCAGCCGCAGTCAGGATTGCGGCCATCGACGAGATGTTTACAGTGCCCACCATATCTCCGCCGGTGCCGACGATGTCAACGGCTTCATTTCCGGTATCCAAGATGACTGCGTTTCGGAGCATAACGTCGACCAAGCCTGCAAGTTCGGTTGGAGTTTCGCCCTTGGAGCGCAGTGCCAGCATGAACGCACCGACCTGAGCCTCGCTTGCGTCGCCAGCCATGATCTGAGTCATTGCCCAGTCAGCTTCGGCGCGCTCCAGCTCGTCCTTACGAAGGAGTTTGCCCAAAATTGAAGGCCAGTTGGTGGCTAAGGTCATGTAAACCATATTAATCGTGAAACTGAGCACAAAACCGACCAAAATGCCACCCTGAGTATTGCCTGAGCGTTATGATTTAGATATGTCTGCGACCACAGCTAGTTCAAAGCAAATCAATCGCCCATCCCCTGTTTCTGTGGGCACAATCGTCTGGCTAGGCAGTGAAGTTATGTTCTTCGCTGCACTATTCGCCATGTACTTCAGCCTTCGCACCGCTTCCCCAGAACTTTGGGCAGCCGAAACTGCGAAGCTGAATGTCCCATTCGCACTGACCAACACCCTGATCCTGGTTGCGTCGTCGTTCACCGCTCAGTTCGGTGTTTTCGCTGCAGAGCGCATGCAGCCGCGAGCAACCGGCCTCTCCCCTTTCAAATGGGGCATGGTTGAGTGGTTCTTGGTCTCTTACGTACTGGGTGCGATCTTCGTATCCGGTCAGGTGTGGGAATACGCAACCCTTATCAGCGAGAATGTGGCATTTGACTCCAACTCGTACTCAAGTTCCTTCTACTTAACCACTGGATTCCACGCACTACACGTAACCGGTGGTCTGATTGCAATGCTTCTAGTGGTCGCTAGAACCTTTGCATCGCGCAAGTTCGGTCACGCCGAAGCAACCAGCTCGATCGTTGTGTCTTACTACTGGCACTTCGTTGACGTGGTCTGGATCGGTCTGTTCCTAATCATCTACGTTCTGAAGTAACCCGAAAGAGATCCAAAGATGGCAAAAACGAAGAAGTTCTCACGCCGTAGCCCATTTGCAGCTGCGCTAGTAGTTCTTGCAGGTCTCCTTATCAGCGGTGGCGGCTACGCTGTTGCAACTGCTGCGGTTACCGAGACCACCACTGCTACCGCAGACCAGGCAACCATCGACCAGGGAAAGAAACTGTTCCTTGCCAACTGTGCAAGCTGTCACGGTAAGAATGCTGAGGGTACTGCTAACGCCCCTACCCTTATCGGTGTCGGCGCGGCCGCTGTTGACTTTCAGGTCGGCTCGGGTCGTATGCCTATGCAGGCTTCCGGCCCTCAGGCTGAGGTAAAGCCTGTTCAGTTCAAGCAGGAAGACATCGACGCAATGGCGGCATACGTTGCATCGCTTGCTCCTGGCCCAGAAGTTCCAACCGAGGCTTACCTTTCCCAGAAGGGTGACCTAACCCACGGTGGTGAGCTATTCCGTATCAACTGTGCAATGTGCCACAACGCCGTCGGCGCCGGTGGAGCACTGACTCAGGGAAAGTATGCTCCTTCGCTACGTAACACCTCGGCGAAGCACATCTACGAAGCAATGGTTACCGGCCCACAGAACATGCCTGTGTTCTCGAACACCAACCTTTCGGTTGAAGACAAGACCGATATCATCACCTACATTCAATACGTTCAGGACAACCCATCAGTTGGTGGAGAAGAGCTTGGCAACCTAGGCCCAGTCGTCGAAGGACTCTTCGTTTGGATTGGCATGCTGGGCGGCATCGTACTGATCACCATCTGGCTCGGCGCCAAGTCGAACTAACCACAAGATAAGGAAACCCAAGTGGCTAAGAACTCAAAGGATCTCGAGGTGCACAGCACCGAAGAGCACGAGTACGAGACCGGTTTGGCCGTTATCACTGCTGATAAGGCTGGAGACCCAGGTATCGAACCTCACCGCGTTCGTATGACCGACAAGAGCCCGAAGCACGAAAAGGCTGCCGTCCGTCAGGTTGCGGCTCTGTTCCTAGTGTCAATCGTTGGCAGCGTGTTCTCGATCTGGGCGTACTACGCTTTCCCATTCGACGAGGCGAATGCTGGCAGCCTACGCCTTAACACTCTGTTCCTTGGCCTAGGAATCACTCTTGGCCTTTTCGGTATTGGTATCGGTGCTGTGCACTGGGCCAAGACACTGATGCCGGACGCAGAAGTATCTGAGGAACGTCACCAGACTCGCGGAAGCGAAGAGGTTCGTGCTCGCGCGATCGAAATCATTCAGCTGGCTGACCAAGAATCAGGTTTCTCGCGTCGCAAGCTGATCCGCCGCACTCTTTACGGGGCACTTGCACTATTTCCTATCCCAGCAATCGTGCTATTCACCGACCTTGGACCAAACCCTAAGGACTCGCTACGTCACACCATGTGGGGCGAAGGCAAGAAGCGTCTAGCTCGCGACCCTGACGGCACCCCTATCAAGGCTGCAGACGTTCAGATCGGTTCGGTTTTCCACGTAATCCCTGAAGGCCTTGAAAAGCTAGAGGCTCCTCACATGCTGAACGAGAAGGCCAAGGCTGCAGTATTGCTGGTTCGCCTCGACCCTTCAGAGATCAAGACACAGAAGCAGCGTGACTGGGGCTACGAGGGTATCGTCGCCTACTCGAAGATTTGTACTCACGTTGGTTGCCCTGTTGCGCTTTACGAGCAACACACCCACCACCTGCTTTGCCCATGTCACCAGTCGACCTTCGACCTGGCCAATGACTGTGCAGTGGTATTTGGACCAGCTAGTCGTCCACTTCCACAGCTAAAGATCGAAGTTGACGCTGAGGGCTACCTGGTAGCACCTGGTGACTTCGAAGAACCTGTAGGACCAAGCTTCTGGGAGCGTAAGGCATGAGCACCGCAAACACCGCAAAGAAAAAGGGTGGATTCCTAGCCGGAACCGCTAACTACCTCGACGAGCGCGTTGGTGTAGCTGGAATCCTGAAGGAATTCGGTCGTAAGATCTTCCCTGACCACTGGTCGTTCATGCTTGGTGAAGTTGCTCTGTACAGCTTCCTAGTGCTGCTCCTTTCGGGAACCTTCCTGACCTTCTTCTTCAACCCATCGATGACCGAGGTTGTCTACGA
>JBDLQA010000014.1:0-6840 GCA_039800845.1 Actinomycetota bacterium | reverse complement strand
TCTCCTCAACCGACAGTTCAGACTAATAAAAAGACTCCCCGCACACCCGTCAGAGCCCAGTTACCCTTGCTATCTTTCGATCCTGGGGGAGTTGGCCGAGGTGACGCCGCACGGGGAGTCCAATTCAATTCTAAATGAATTGCGCCTCCGATTAACTTTTCCACAATGCATCCACTGCCCCTACCCTTTCGTCGAGAACTCCGCATAAACTGTTAACAAATAAAGGGGTCTTATGTCTAAAAACTACAGAATCGCTTTGAGTGCATTAGTTGCCTTCACTTTGGTTGGCGCAGGCGCCACTCAAGCTCAGGCAAGATCCATAAATTTGACCTACGACCAATTCATAGTGTCAGCTGGTTACCAAGCGCTTCAGGCTGCCGACGAAACCTCAGCCAACTTCTACCAATCCCAGTCGGGCGTCGAAATTGGTGCGACCATTTCGGGTTCCATAGACGCGATGTCGTTCGGCACCGGAACTATCGAGATTCAAGCTACCAGGACGGCTGTGAAAACAACCATCGTTGTCCCAAACCCGCGTAACCCAGGAAACCTCACACTGGTCAGCGGGTATGACAGAGGCGTCGGTTATGACGTCGCCCAGAGCCTCAAAACATTCGACGATATTCCAAATGGGACTTTGGCGCTCAACGCCTTGAATGGCGACTACCACTCAACGCTGATACTCGATGACCCGCAGTTTGCCGCCGGGCTTACAACTCAACCGAGTGACTACTTCGATACGACCGGCATTACCGACATCGGCATTGACTCGACTACGCTACAAAAAATGCTCTTTAGCGCGGTTGAAATCACGCACAACCAAGCAGACAACTCTACGACTTATTCATTTGATTCATTCTTGGCCGGCGTAGGAATATCACCAAAAACAGTCGTTTCTACCGACGAGACCTTCGACCAAAACGGCGCCTTAAAATCTGTTGGGATGTATGGCGTTTCTGGGGGCTCCGATGAATACGTAAACATCACCGTTGCTCCAAACAACGCGCTAACTATCCAACCTCTTGACCTCAGCAAAACTATAAAACTTTCGCTCCTTGTTAAAACGGGCAAACAAATCAGCGCCCGTAATATCTTGACCCCGAAAGCTAACGCCATCGCAGCAAAGGCTAAGGCGCTAGCCTCGAAGGCTAAGAAGCCTATTGACTTGGCCAAAATCCTCGACGCAGCCAAGGCTCTCAAATATCGGGTCACGAGACTCAGCAATGGAGTCAAATTGACCTACGTATACGATGACGTCCCGGGCAGCAAGTGTGTAATCGCGGTTTCTAAGCACGCTGTAGTAAAAGACTGCTAAATGCATCACCTATCCTTGAACAAACTCACTAACAATCTGGGGGAATCATGAGTGACTTCGATCTTGGCGAAACCACAACCGTCGCAGCAAAAAAGTCAGTCTTTGCGAAAATCGCCGCCTTGAGCGCCAAAACCAAGATTGCAACCGCAGCTGGCTTGGTTGTTCTGCTCGGCGGTGGAGGCGCATTCGCTTACACGACCCTCAACACCCCAGACGCAATCGTCGGCCTTGCAATCGCAGGGGCTTTTAGCGGTTCACACCCGAGCTTTGAGATCAGCGCCGACATCAACAGCGGCGGATCTGGCGGCACCGGCACCCTCGATGTTTACACGGCCGATGCCGGCTCACTTCTTTCGCTCAAGGCCGCAGCCAAGTTGAACGGAATGCCGATTGGCGCAACCCTCAACGTTGTGAGCTCGAAGGCTGGCGACGTCTATGCGAACCTGTCAGATTTCGACAGCCTAGGCGCCTACCTAGTGATGGCCGGCTTGGTTCCTGAAGCAACCGTCACAAGCGCGCGCACCGCCCTGACCGACACCTGGGTGAAGGTAAGTAAGGCCGAGGTTGAGCAGTACTCAGCCGCAGCAACCAGTGGTGCAGGTTCAGACTGCATTACCAGCAAACTGAACAACCCCGACTACACCAAGAAGGTTCAAGATGAACTAACTTCGGCTATCCGCAACAACAACTTCATCGGTGTAACCAAAGAACTCCCCCAGGTCAACGGCGACCGCGTCTTTGTTCTCGGCATCAAAGCCGATCAGCTACGAGCATTCCTGACCGCGGTGAAAAACACCACCTACTACCAGGACGTCCACACCTGCCTACCTATGGTCAACATCTCCGAGGCCGACATCGCCGGCATCACCCAGTCGAAGATCGACAACGAGTTCAACAACGGCCCGGTGACACTGACCACCACCCTCTACGCGAACTCTTTCAGCCACAACCTCGACAAGATCGAGTTCGCCGTTTACAACAGTGACTCAAATGAGCACTCTCTGGTCACCTTCAAACCGCTTGGCGACCAGTCGAGCAAGGTCGTAATTCCTGTCAAATCGGTGAGCGTTACAGAGCTGCTCAGCACTCTCACAAGCCCGACTTACTAAACCGATTACACTTGTCAGAGTTATTCGCTAAGAGCTAATAACTCCAGGAGAATTCGCCTAGTGGCCTATGGCGCACGCTTGGAAAGCGTGTTGGGTGCAAGCCCTCATGGGTTCGAATCCCATATTCTCCGCGAACGCCCCACCGCCCACATCGGGCAGGTGGGGTTCCGCGTATTTACTGGGCTGTAGCCCTGATGACACCCCGGTAACGAGTGTGTAACAAGTTACCAAACAAGTTACCAACCTCTTGAGAATCTCCGTCCATAGGCGTATTTTTGCCCTATGGGGAGAAGAACAAACGAAGAACTAAAAGCAGCGGGGGCATCGCTTAGGAAACGAGGCGAAGGAACGGTCTTTGAAGTCCCGGGGCGCCCAGGCTATTTCAGGGCAGTCCGATCGATTGTCATCGGCGGCAAAACCAAACAGGTCTCTGGATCGGGCAGCAGTCCTGACCAAGCAATCCAGCGCCGTGAGAAAAAGGTGGTCGAGACTCTTGCGGGAACGCAGTCAATCTACGCCCAGCCCAAGGTCTTTCAGCAGGCTTACTCAGTAACCAAGAAGCTCACACCGTCCAGCACGTTCCATGAGCTCCTGATTGACTGGCTGGAATGGCGTAAATACCAAACCATTCCGTCCAAGAAAATAAGTGGGGCCGTACGCAAACAGTACGAGACGCATATCCGATTGCACCTCGGCCCGAGCGAACTCGGGTACATGAAAATCAACGAAATCAGTCGAAACGACATCGAGACCTACTTCTTCAAGGAACTCCCACGCAACCAGAAAAAGATCATCCGTGATGGTGAAGAAGTAGAAGTTCCGTACCTTTCTGTGTCGAATCAACGAGCACAGCAATCCATCGTGAACATGGCCTTGGCCTACGCCGTCCATCCACTCGGCCTGCTCCAGACCAATCCGGCTACCGGCATGGAAAGAATCCAAAAGGCTGACTCCATCACTTCCAACAGCGGTCTTGAGAAGAAGCGCAAGATGGCCTACAAAATCGCTGAATTGCTCGAAGGCCGTCCAGACGAAGCTCGCTGGATGATGTCTTTGCTCACGGGTGCAAGGCAGTCCGAAGTCCTCGGGGCAACATGGAGCGAAAGTTTCATGTATTTATTCGACGACCCTGAGCCGGGCAAGCCCCCGCGCTTCCTGATCCAACAACAGCTCGTCCGCGACCCCGATGCCAAAGAGTTCAAAAAGGTGAAGCGAACCAAATCCAAGGCTTCGACACGAGTAGTACCCCTGGATCCGCGCCTGGTGAAAATCCTTCTGGATTACAAAGCACAGCAGGACATATTGAAAGCAGAGGCCGAAGCAGCCGGGACGTGGGCCCCGCTTGAGGGCATGGCCGACCTGGTGTTCTGCGATCCCAAAACGGGCCGTCCAGTCTCCCATCAACGGGATCACAAGCGTTGGAAGGCATTACTCGCTGACTTCGCCCCATATCTCGAAGGCGACACCATAAATCTCCATGGATTACGCCACCTTTGTGCCTCAATTCTGGCAACGACACCCGGCGTTAGTCTCGAACAAATAAAGCAAGTTCTCGGTCACTCCAGTTCGGTCACGTCAACTGTGTACCTACACATTGGGGCACAAAACCTGGTTCAGCCGATGGCGAGTTACACGTCGGCAATCTTCCGAGATAGAGAACTGCGCGCACAAGGCAAGGAAGTCCCTGCATACGGCGACGAAGAGTACTACGACCGACTGCATGAGATGCAGGCGGCTGCAACGCCCAAAAACTCATAAGGAAAGCGAAAAGGCATTTGAAATTTTCACTTCAAATGCCTTTGCTGCTGGGTCGAGGAGGGGGGATTCCGGCCAGCAATGTTTTTATCGGCGAAAGCGCGAACCCAATCACGAAAAATCGCGTATCAACTGTGGACTTGAGAACCAGCTTTCAGCGCCTGCCATGAAGTTGAGCTGGCAACCACGGCTTCGCTCGAGAGGATGTAGCCCCACTTCTGCGTTACCACGGCGCTGTTATTCACAGTTGTCACCCACGCACGGGCAGCATCAGCTTTTGCCAGAACGACAGAACTAGTCATCTCCGTGTCGGCCTTGCCTTCAACAATCCAGTGGGTCCCCTGCTCATCAATCACGATGAAGTCAGGCATGTATTCACGCTGAATCGCGCCAACGAGGTAGTTGATTCGCAGCGGCACGGTGTTATCCACTCGGATCCAAGCTTTCACGTTTGAAGAGGTCTCGAAGAGTTGCGCGAGCTTGAACTCCGTTGAGTAGGCATCAAACGAGTTGACATCGTACACAGATTTAGTCCAGCCGAAGTAGGGATAACCTCGGACAAAATCGGCACTTCGGGTGATTAGTTGTCGATCCTGAGGCGGCTTGAACTCGACGCGATCTTCGGGATCTGGCCAACGCACCTGTGTCACGTCCGAAACTTCACGCGCCGGTCGCGAGGTCTGCTGAGTTGATATCCACTCCAGAAGGCGCGCAGTCGCAAGCTGACCATGTGATTTCCGCCAAGGAGTCTCGTTGGTCACTTGAGCGCCTTCCAAAAATGCTTTTGCGACTTCTTGGGCTGCGTTCGCTTCAGAAACGGTAGCCGCCACAGCGTTCGTTGCCAGAAGCCTGCGAGCAAGATCGCCTTCGATGTCTTCAAACAAAAACAGCACCTGAGCGGCGGCGATTTCATCCGTCTCGTCATGGATGTTCAAACGGACCTGACCCTGTGCGTCGCGCTGGGCATCAATCGCCTTGCGGGTTAGGCTCTCTCCCTCATCGTTGGCGAATCGCGCACCAAGGGCTTCGACATCTGTCCTATTGATCATGGCAAGAGAGAAAGGCTCGCGTTGCCAACGCGTGGTTACACGAGGGATGAACAGCGGAACTCGCACTCCACCAGGAGATCGAGGAGTAAGCGTCGTGCCTAAAGTCTGGGTTGCTGCAGCAGCATCATCTAGAACTGATTCGACTGTACTGAAACCCATTCCAATCTTGGCCTCAGGTGCCGAGTCATCCTCGTCCCCGAAATCGCCATCCCACAAAGAGTTAGCGTCAGGAGCAATCGTGACAGAGACATTCGTTGTATATGGAGTCCAGGATGCCGCAGCTTCTGTGACGTTGGCCCCTGTGGAGGCAATGCCTGCTACTGGATTGGCTACCACAGTCGCTTCTTGAGCGCGTTGCCCGAATGTTTGCTCGAGCAGCACGCGCGCTTCACGCAGAAGGTCTGAGAATGAGTGGTGAGACAGGACTTCCACCGTGTCCAGCATCGGAACGCCAGTCCGCTCCCCGAATGGCAGACGCAATCCACGACCCAGGATCTGTTCAGTCAAAAGCTGGCTCTCAAGAGCACGAACTGCTGCGATGCAGTAAATGTTCTTTACGTCCCAGCCTTCTTTCAACATCGAAACGCTAACCACGGCTCGAATTTGCGACCCTTCGTCTTCAAGAGTGTCAAGAAGAGCAAGAGTGGTATCCGGTTCCTCGGACGTAATCAGAAGAACTTTGTTCTCTCCGTCCAGATAATCTGGGCCAGCCAAAAGGTCACGAATCTCTATGGCCTCATCAATTCGCTCTGCGACGACAAAGAGAATTGGTTGGACGGGCGCCTTCCTAGTTCGTTGGCAGTAGCCGTCCATCACCTTCGCCTTAGCGTCCAACAAGGCCACGCCATCAGCCATCTGGGTCTTCAGGTCTTTCTTTCCATCTTGGCGAGCCACGAGAACTGGAATCTTGACGTACCCGTCTGCAATCGCGTCCGCAAGTGGGTATCGATAAATGATGTTGGGCGAATTCGGATCTTGCGGTGTAGCAGTGAGGCCGACAAGCGCAGAAGCGTTCAGATCGTCAATTGCCGACTGGAACTTTTTGGCATTTCCGCTGTAGTAGATGTGGTGCTCGTCAGCGATAACGACAACATCATCCTGAGTCTGGAGGTAGTCGTAAAGAGCTACCCCCAATGATTCGTGGGCGCGATGAGCTCTTCTCGCGTCATTGGTATTTGGACGGAGCAAAGACTGCACAGTGAAGACGAAGAGCTTGAGCTGCGTATCATCGTCCAACGCCGAGGCTACGTTCCCCGTCTCGAGGTCATCCAAGGTGATTACTGTTGGGCGACTTCTTAGGCCACGAATGTGCTTCTTGTGACCTGGGGTGAAGTTGTCCACCGTTTTCTTCTGAATGGTGGATCCCGGAGTGACAAAAACTACGTTCCGCACACCCGCCTCGAAAAGATAGTCGATTAGGGCGCCTGCAATAAAGGTCTTGCCAACACCAGTAGCCAAGTCCGCGATGAGTTCAGCACCATCGGGAGCGGCTTCAAGCGCTTTGGCAATCGCGTCCAACGCTTCCATGTTCGGGCGTCTGAGATCAAGTGAGTGGCCGATACTCTCCACTAGGTCCGCATCGTACAAAATCGTCATGAATCTCCTCCAACTG
>JBDLQA010000013.1:0-3876 GCA_039800845.1 Actinomycetota bacterium | reverse complement strand
GACCAGGCGCAGGCATGGATGGCAGGTTGGAAGTTACTTTTGGTGGCACTGCTGCCGCTGCAACCTGAGCCTTGAACTGCGGGTTCAAGCCCAACACGTTTTGGATTGCCTGTCGGAGGTTCGCAGGACCACCAGGCGCCTTCTTGAAGGTGTCGCTTTCGGCCACGGATCCAAACTCGAGCGTGAGGATGGTGCCATCGAAGGCCACGATCTTGATGCTCTGGGCCATGACCCAGGTGGAGCGCGAGATCTTGGCTAGGTCCTTGAGGACCTCCGGCCATTCGCGATGAATCTGTGCGAGGTCGAGCGCCCCCACCGGTGCCGCAGGCGCAGCTGCAGGAATGGATTCTGCAGGCGCAGCCGCAGGAACCACTGGCGCAGCCACAGGAATCACCGGGGCAGACGCAGGCATGGACACAGCAGCCGCAGGAGCAGCAGGAGCAGCAGGAGCAGCAACAGTTACATGAGCCGCTGCCGGAGGCGCGGAGACCATCACTGCCGGCTGTCCGTCATCGGTGCGGTTTGCCGCCGTGTTGCCCGAACCTGGCTGAGCAACACCAATACGACGCTCTAGGCGTTCGATACGTGCAAGCGAACCAACCTCGGTTGTGTCCGACGATGGAACTAGCACCTTGGCGCACATGAGTTCCAGGTGAAGCTTTGGACTGGTGGCTCCGGTCATTTCGTTCAGGGCTTCGGACACCGAATTCGCGGCGTGAGTAAGCTCGGCCAAACCGAACTGGTAGGCCTGAATGACCATCTTTTCCATCTCATCGGCAGGAATGCCACGAAGGACGGATTTGGCGTTGTCTCCGGTGGAAACCACGATAATCAGGTTGCGCAGGTGCTCAAGGAGGTCTTCCACAAAGCGGCGAGGATCCTGACCGGTTTGAATAACGCGGTCCACAGCCTGGAACACAGCCTGGCTGTCTCCCTTGCTGAAGGCGTCCACGACCTCGTTGAGAAGTTCAGTGTGAGTGAAACCGAGCAGCGCAGCAGCGAGTTCGTACTCCACCTTCGCGCCTTCAGAGCCGGCGATCAGCTGATCCAGCAAAGAAAGCGAGTCTCGGACAGACCCACCACCGGCACGGACAACCAGCGCCAGAACACCTGGTGCCAGTTCAACGCCTTCGGATTCGCAAAGTGATTCCAAGTACTCCAGCATCTGTGCGGGAGGAACCAGACGGAACGGATAGTGGTGCGTGCGGGAGCGAATCGTCCCGATTACTTTCTCCGGCTCCGTTGTAGCAAAGATGAACTTGACGTGGGCAGGTGGTTCTTCCACGATCTTGAGCAAGGCGTTGAAGCCCTGGGTAGTGACCATATGGGCTTCGTCAAGAATGAAGATCTTGTAGCGGTCGCGGCTCGGTGCAAAAATAGCTCGTTCGCGCAGGTCTCGGGCATCGTCAACACCGTTGTGTGAAGCGGCGTCAATCTCAACAACATCAAGCGAACCGCCGCCATCGCGGGATAGGTCCACACACGAAGGGCAGACGCCACAAGGGGTATCCGTTGGGCCTTCAAAGCAGTTTAGGCAGCGAGCCAGGATGCGCGCAGAAGTGGTCTTTCCACAGCCACGAGGGCCACTGAAAAGGTAAGCGTGGTTTACGCGGTCATTGCGGAGCGCAGTCATGAGCGGCGCAGTGACTTGCGACTGGCCGATTAGCTCGGCGAAAGCCTCAGGACGATAACGACGATACAGAGCGGTAACCACGCTTAGAGCCTACCTTTCGCCTCAAACATTATGTGCCGGCAATAAAAGAACTCCCCGCACACCCGCCAGAGCCCAGTTACCCTTGCTATCTTTCGATCCTGGGGGAGTTGGCCGAGGTGACGCCGCACGGGGAGTCCAAGGCAATTCTACCGCCTGCAAGGGCGCCGATGCACCCATGTGAGCCTCCCCCGCTACGGCAGGCAACTATAAGGTGCGGTGAAAGTTGCATCTTCCCCACCAATGGTTTTTCCGAGCACCTACAACCTAGTGTTGGAGTGAAGTCCCCAGTCACGCAACAGAAGCCGAGCCAAAGGTGCCCAATGAAGCGTTTTGAGCACAAAGTTGTGTTTATAACTGGTTCTGGCAGTGGCATCGGCCGGGCTGCCGCAGTGCGCTATGCCTCCGAAGGCGCCGTCATCGCTGGTGCGGATATTTCGGCTCAGGCTAACGAAGAAACCAAAAAGCTTGTGCAACAGGCTGGGGCACGCATGTTCACCGGCATTCCCGTAGACCTCACCGATGAAGCAGCCACAGAAGTCTGGATCGAATCGGCGGTGGCCGAGCTCGGTGGCATCGATGCGCTTTTCGCCAGCGCCGGAGCAACTAAGTTCTCCCCTATCGAAGAAACCAGCATCGACGAATGGCGCTGGGTTTTGAAGCACGAACTTGACCTGGTATTCCTGCCTGTGAAATACAGCTGGCCCCACCTAAGCAAATCAAAGGGAAACATTGTTTTGGTGGGTTCGACCGCCGGGGTTAGCGGCTCGATGACCAACACGCGTCTTGCCCACAGCGCCACCAAAGGCGGCGTCATCGCGATGGCGAAACAGCTTGCGGCTGAAGGTGCAGTGCTTGGCATTCGCGTCAATTCCGTGAGCCCAGGAATGATTCAAACGCCGGCAACCGAGAGCGACCTCCTTGCGGAAGACCACCCGATGAAAAACATCGCTCACTCGATCCCGCTTCAAAGAGTTGGAACGCCGTCCGAAGTTGTGAACTGCGTTCTTTTCCTATCGAGCGATGAAGCCTCCTATGTGACCGGCGCAAACCTAATGGTGGACGGCGGCTGGTCATCGGTGCTTCCCGGACACGGACTTATCTAGAACTTCAGAGGGGTATTAAATGCCGAAGATTTACAGCAATGCAAAGGATGCGCTGGCATCCCAATTGCGCGACGGGCAGACCATCGCAGTTGGCGGGTTCGGACTGAGCGGCAACCCGTTTGACCTCATTGAGGTAGTGCGCGACAGCGGCGTTAAAAACCTCACCATCGTGAGCAACAACATGGGAGTTGACGGTCAGGGCTTGGGCATCTTGATCGAAAACAACCAGGTCGCCAAAGTGATTGCAAGTTACGTAGGCGAGAACAAACTTTTCGCTCAGCAATTCCTGGAAGGAAAGCTCGAAGTCGAGTTCACCCCGCAGGGCACGCTGGCCGAGCGACTTCGCGCGGGAGGCGCGGGAATCCCTGGTTTCTACACCAAGACCGGAGTTGGAACCCCTGTGGCCGAAGGCAAGCACCATGACGTGTTCGACGGCGAAACCTACATTCTGGAGCGTGGAATCGTTGCCGATATTGGCTTGGTGCACGCCTACCAAAGCGACCGCGCCGGCAACCTGATTTACCGCTACACGGCTCGTAACTTCAACCCGCTTGTGGCGCAAGCTGGACGTTTCACGGTTGCAGAGGTTGAAGAAATCACCGATGCCTACATCGACCCAAACATCGTGGTCACTCCCGGCATTTTCGTTCAGGCCTTGGTGCAAAGCACCCCACGCGAAAAACCAATTGAGCAGCGAACGGTGACGCCGCGCACCGACGCAAATGGAGGCAACTAACATGGCCTGGACCCGCGATGAAATGGCAGCGATTGCCGCCACCGAACTAAACGATGGCGATTAC
Organism: Actinomycetota bacterium; assembly: GCA_039800845.1. Taxonomy (GTDB): domain Bacteria; phylum Actinomycetota; class Actinomycetes; order Actinomycetales; family Microbacteriaceae; genus Rhodoluna. Next base: position 259 of record JBDLQA010000013.1, on the reverse strand, counting down.
GTGAACCTAGGAATTGGCATTCCTACACTGGTGGCCAACCACATTCCAGCGGGTGTAAACGTAACGCTCCAAAGCGAAAATGGACTGCTCGGCATGGGGCCATTCCCCGTCGAGGGCACAGAGGACGCAGACCTCATTAACGCGGGCAAACAGACCGTTACCATCATTCCTGGTGGATCCATTTTCGACTCAGCCACCTCCTTCGGAATGATCCGCGGTGGCCACGTCAAACTTGCAATCCTTGGAGCCATGGAAGTTT
>JBDLQA010000012.1:0-3323 GCA_039800845.1 Actinomycetota bacterium | reverse complement strand
CGTCACGCCCCGCTTATCGAGGAGATTCGCGCCGCCGGCGCCGCAACCCGCCTGATGCTAGATGGCGACGTAGCCGGTGGAATCAACGCCGCCATGTATGGCACGCGAATCGACATGTGCGTTGGCATCGGTGGCAGCCCCGAGGGCATTGTTACCACCTGCGCCATCAAGGCCCTGGGTGGCTTTATTCAGGGCATGCTGGCCCCAAAGGACGAGGAAGAGGCCGCCCGCGGCATTGCCGCTGGTCTGAAGATGAACCACGTGTACGGAGCGGACGAACTTGTCACTAGCGACAACACCCTCTTTGTGGCCACCGGTGTGACCGATGGCGGGCTGGTGCAGGGAGTTCGCCGCAAGGGCCCGATCATCCGCACCGACTCAATCATCTTGCGCAGCGCGAGCGGAACCATCCGTCGCATTCAGAGTGACTACTCCGCGGAGCGCTGGGGCTAAAAATGCTTCCGCTGGTGGGTCACTGGATCAACGGCCGGATAAGCGCGCCTGAAGGTGCCAAGCTGGCACCCGTCTACGACCCCGCGCTGGGCGTGCAAACCAAGTCGGTGACTCTCGCCGACGAGTCCGCAGTGTCGTCGGCAATCGACGCCGCCAAGGCCGCCTTCCCAGAGTGGCGAGACCAATCGCTAGCTCGCCGAGCCGCCATCATGTTTCGCTTTCGTGAGCTCCTGAACGAGCGCAAGGGCGAGCTGGCTGAAATAATCACCGGGGAGCACGGCAAGGTTCTCTCCGATGCTCTCGGTGAGATCACCCGAGGTCAAGAGGTAGTGGAGTTTGCCACCGGCATCCCGCACCTCCTCAAGGGTTCCTACAGTGAGCAGGTTTCCACCGGTGTAGATGTTTACAGCACGCGCCAAGCGCTCGGTGTGGTTGGCATAATCAGTCCCTTCAACTTCCCCGCAATGGTCCCCATGTGGTTTTTTCCAATCGCCCTTGCGGCCGGAAACACCGTTGTCCTAAAGCCTTCCGAGAAAGACCCATCGGCCGCCATCTGGCTGGCAGAGCTGCTCAAGGAGTCGGGTTTACCCGACGGAGTCTTCAACGTCCTGCAGGGCGACAAAATGGCCGTGGATGGTCTGCTAACCAGCCCAGATGTTGAGGCCATCTCGTTCGTTGGTTCAACCCCCATTGCCAAGTACGTTTACGAGACCGGAGCTCGCCATGGGAAGAGGGTTCAGGCCCTCGGCGGCGCCAAGAACCACATGCTGGTTCTCCCCGATGCCGATCTCGATCTAGTTGCCGACTCCGCCATAAACGCCGGTTTCGGTTCGGCCGGTGAGCGCTGCATGGCAATTTCTGTTGTGGTGGCGGTTGAGCCCGTTGCCAACCCACTTATTGCCAAGATTGTTGAACGCATGTCAAAGTTGCGCACCGGCGATGGACGGCGGAACTGCGACATGGGTCCGCTTGTGACAAGGGAGCACCGCGATAAAGTTTCCGGCTACATCGACATTGCTGCTGCGGATGGTGCATCGGTGGTTGTGGACGGCAGAAAGGCCAGCTTTGACGGAGCGGCCGAAGGGTTCTGGCTTGGACCAACCCTACTTGATAATGTTCCAACCACCAGCCGGGTTTACACCGAGGAGATCTTCGGTCCGGTGCTTTCAGTAGTTCGAGTTTCCAGTTACGAAGCCGGGGTGGAGCTAATCAACAACGGCGCCTTTGGCAATGGCACGGCTATTTTCACCAACGATGGTGGCGCTGCTCGCCGATTCCAGAACGAGATCCAGGTTGGCATGATTGGCATCAACGTGCCCATTCCGGTGCCGGTTGCCTACTATTCTTTTGGCGGCTGGAAGAACTCGGCATTCGGCGACACCAAGGCTCACGGCAGCGAAGGCGTGCACTTCTTCACCCGCGGTAAGGCAATCACTAGCCGTTGGCTAGATCCGAGCCACGGTGGAATCAACCTGGGCTTCCCGCAAAACTAGCGGGCGAGGGTCCTCAGAGTAGCATCGTGAAGTGGCCCATTAGTGGCCAGCACCGATGAACTCGCTTCGGTAAGCGGGCCGTCAATGGCGGTGAATCGTCCACCCGCGATTTCAACAATCGGTACCAGCGCCGCGATGTCGTAAATCTTGAGGTCGTGCTCGGCCACGATGTCGAGCGACCCTTCGGCCAGATACATGTAGCTAAGGAAGTCGCCGTAGGCTCTGGTGCGCCAAACTTGGCGGCTCATGGCCATCAGCTGCTCCAGGTATCCGTAACTATCCCAGAGCTGCAGGTTGTTGTAACTCAGCGATGCGTATTCCAACCCGGAGATGCCACTGACCGCAAGCTCGCGCACCGAACCGTCAACATCGCGCGTGAACGCACCGATGCCGGGAGCGGCCCACCAGCGACGCCCCAGGGCAGGAGCAGAGACAACGCTGAGGACCGGCTTCTGGTCAATAGATAGAGCGATTAGCGTCGCCCAGACAGGCACTCCACGTAGGTAGTTAGCGGTTCCGTCAATCGGGTCAATGATCCACTTGCGGTCAACACTGCCGCTGACACCAAATTCCTCACCGATGATTCCATCTGCTGGCGCATCGGCGGCCAGGATTGCCTTGAGGGCCTGCTCCACCGCCTGGTCGGCATCGGTGACGGGGGAGCGATCTGGCTTGGTCTCAACCTTTAGATCTAGAGCGCGGAAGCGAGCCAGCGAAATCTGGTCGGCGGCATCGGCTAGTTTGTGGGCCAGTGCTAGGTCCGCGGCAAAGTCAGTCATGCTTCAAATTTAGCGGGCGATTAGTACTCGGATTTGTCCGAGAGTGAAGCCATCAGGCGTCTGAGTGAATCCACTCGGGCAGCTCCGTGAACTCCAAGTGAACCAGCTTCAACGGCTTCGTCCAAACCGCAGTCTGGCGCTCCGGCCAGGTGCGTGCAACCGCGCGGGCAGTCCTGGATCACTTTGTAAAGGTCCTCGAAGCTGCGAATCAGGTTCTCAAACTTCACGTGGCCCAGCCCGAAGGACCGAACTCCCGGGGTGTCGATGATCCAACCGGTGGCACCTTGCTCGCCGTCCAGGGCGATGGCCCTCACCGCGGTTGACGTGTGGCGACCTCGGCCGGTAACCGCATTCACGTGTCCGGTAGCCAACAGCGCCCCCGGCACTAGCGCGTTCACCATGGTGCTCTTTCCCACCCCGGAGTGGCCAACCACAACACTGGTGTGGCCGTTCAGCACGCTGCGCAGGGCGGGCAGGCTAGGGGCATCGGAGCGATTTAGAATCACCGGAATGTCCAGCCCGGCAAAGTGCGAAATGAACTCATCGGGGTTTGCTAAATCGGTCTTGGTTATGCAGAGAATGGGGCGGAGGCCGGCAT
>JBDLQA010000011.1:0-9329 GCA_039800845.1 Actinomycetota bacterium | reverse complement strand
CCTTAGGAGTTGGGTCGATGATGTCGATAACACGCTTGTGGGTGCGCATCTCGAAGTGCTCGCGGCTGTCCTTGTACTTGTGAGGGGAACGGATTACACAAACCACGTTCTTCTCGGTAGGCAGAGGCACTGGGCCTACAACGGTCGCACCGGCACGGGTAACCGTGTCGACGATCTTGCGAGCCGAAGTGTCAATGACCTCGTGGTCATACGACTTAAGTCGAATGCGGATTTTCTGGGCCGCCATCTTGACTCTCTTTCGTTCACACCTTTGGCCTTTTGGCCGCAGGACGCTAAGTAGCACTACTTCTGTTGCACCACTGTTTATCTGTCAAATCCTCCGGAATGCCTTTGCCTGAGCTTTGGCATGAACCCGGTGGGGTACTGCTTCACCCACCCACGCTGTCGGGCGTGTCGGACAATATCCGACTCGTAAAACCGCGTTTGTGGTTACATTTTTGTTCTTGCTGCGGCCGGCCCCACCGGTTTTACGGTGGTTCACACTGCCTGCAGTGAGCGCGCAGAGAGCGCGCAAATCTTGCGAACCTGTCTAGTCTGCCACAAGCGGGCGTGTCATTGCAAGTTTTTGTTGGGTCAATTAGTAAAGTCTGTTTCCGCTTCAGATCAAGGCAGTCTCAGACTCAGCCCGCGCCCACGGAGTCGGGTGTGTTGCGCCTCTTGTCAACGCTGGTTACCTGAAAGCTGAAACGACTGGATAAAGCCCTAAAGCGAGCAACTAAAGGTGTGAGCGCCCTCTGTAACAGCAGCGGAATCGCCGTTTGGTAGCTGAATCACTGCCTCCGCCCCTGCCGGTACGACTACTTCTAGTGTGAATTGACGTTCAACCCGTTTCCAGGCCACTTCGATGAGTCCCGCTGCGCTATTCAGCGACAGTTCGATCCAATCCAATGCCGCGTTCGGCATCGGTGCGACTGAGAATCGTCGGTATCCAGGTTCGATTGGCTTCAGGCCTGCCGTGTACTGGTGAAGGAAGCTGACGACCGCGCCTTTGCTGTAGTGGTTGAGCGACTCGTGCGGAACACCATCGGAATCGACACCGTTCCAGCGCTCCCACATCGTTGTGGCACCCCGGTTTCGCATCGCGAGCCAGGAAGGCTCCTGCTCCTGGAGCAGGACTCGGTACGCCAGGTCAAGGAAACCGTTTTCGGCAAGCACGGGCAGCAGCATCGGTGTCGCCAGGAAGCCCGTATCCAGCCGGTAGTCGTTAGCTGCAATCGCTGCAGCCAGGAGACCGGCTGTTGAAGGGACGAGTTCATCAGGAACCATATTGAAGGAGAGCGCGCGCACATAGTTTGCCTGAGTGGGCTGCGTCAAGGAACCATCGGCGTTCAAGTATTCGTCGCGCCATGCACGAAGAGCGTTTGCAGCCAAGTCACGGTAGCGCTGAACGACATTTGCCGGCCTGCCTATGACCTGAGCCGCCTCAGCGGCCTCTAGGGCTGATCGGTAAAGATAGGCGGTGGCTACGATGCCCTTGTCGGATGCTAGGAAAGCACCGAAATCATCCTGCGGATTGTTCGGTTCCAGCCACTCACCCCAATGGAATCCGGTGTCCCATAGGAAGTCCTCGAATGGCTTTTTAGGTTTGTTCTCGCGGCTGGGATGGCGCCCGCTCGCGGCAGTCGACGCAGCAAAGTCCAGCCACGCTTCCATGGCGTCAAAGTTTTCCTCGAGCTGGGACTCATCACCATATTCGCGCCACATAGCCCAAGGCGCGTGTACTACAACGTCTCCCCAACCAGCCGAGCCATTCAATTTGCCCGCGAAGCCCTCGGTGCTGATACGGTCGCGTGGAGCAATGTTTAGTACTCGACCCGAATCCTCCTGAAGCAACCGAACGTCGGTCAGGAACTTGCGGTTAAATTCGCGTACATCATATAAAAACGCCGCGGTAGGTGAATAAAGCTGCCAATCGCCAGTCCAACCCGCTCGCTCACGCGTCGGGCAGTCGGTGGGGACATCGCAGGCATTGCCTCTGAAGCTCCAAACGGCAGCATCGTGCAGCCAATTGATTCGCTCATCGGAGCTCTGAAAATACCCGATACGCCTCAGGTCTGTGTGAACTACCGCTGAACTGATGTCGTCCAACTGCAGATCCTCGACCAACCCCTCAACCCTCCCATATTGAAAGCCGTGGGTCGTAAATCTGGGCTCAAAGACAGATCCGGGTTTGCCATCGCTGATTACAACGTCAACCTGGTGGCTCTTGATGGGTTCGGGGAAAATAGGGAAGTTCACGTCTAGGTGTTCGGTAGTTACGTCGCCACTGGCGTCAAGCGCCTCACCGTGTGTGATCTTTATGGTGGTGCCCGCCGGACCTAGTTTTGCTAGACGGACCCAGCCGTTGCTGTTCTGCCCGAAATCGACTACCTGCGTGGTAGGCCCAAGGCGCTTTATGGCTTTGGCCTTCAGGTACTCCACAACTCTCGTTGGTTCACAAGCCTGGGCTACGAGCCTACCCGTGTATTGATAAGCGGCCGTTGGCTGCCAGTCCAATCCCGTGGCCCCTGGCAGGTAGGCAGCTTCGGTGTAGCTCCGGAGGTCTTCTACCTGGCCGCGGAATAGGTCCCCACTCAAAATGTGCGAGGGGCGACTCACCCATTCTGCATCTGTCGAAACTAGTGGTTGCCCCGAACCGTGTACCGAGTCACCTATAAGTTCTGCCCAAATCCCCACAGATGTCCCGTATTGGTCACCCACCTGCGTGGCACCGACGGCCCCGCGATACCAGCCGTCAGCCAGTTCAACGACGATTGCGTTTGCGCCTGGGAGAAGAAGGTCTTCCACCGAATAGGTCTGGAATTGCGTGCGTACCGAATACTCGGTGTATCCCGGGGTTAGCTCATCGTTTCCCACACGTCGCCCATTGATGTAGGCGGTGTAAATGCCGTGCGCGCTAATGCGCAGTGTGGCAGAGGCTGGCACCGATGAGAGGTCGAACTCCCTGCGCACCAAGTACACCGGCCTTTGGCCGACCTCAAGTGGATGTTCTTCTGCAACGCGGATCCAGGTGGTCACGTATTTCCTTCGCCGTTCCGTGGGGCTATTTAGCGTGGTGACAGGCTACCTTGACTTCACCGAAAGTGCGAAGTTCGGGCAGAGTGGTGCCGCAAATTTCAGAACTGATCGAGCAGCGATTGAAGTAAGGGCAGCCATCCTTGAAAGCAGGTGCCTGCCGATTAAAGACGCCAGTCACTACGTTTTTGCGTTCCTGGAGATCTAGCCAGTGCGCACGACGCTCGGCCTGTTCTTCGGGACGAGGTACCGGTGCCGCCGCGATCAGTCCTTGGGTGTAAGGGTGACGCGGATTAGTCACAACTTCTTCCACAGGGCCGGTTTCCATGATGCGTCCCTTGTAGAGCACTACGACTCGATCAGAAAGGAAGCGGACCACATCGATGTCGTGGGCGATAAACAGGAAGCCGACGTCTTCGCTCTTGGCTAGGTCCGCAAGCAGGTTCAAAACCTGGGCTTGGGTTGATAGGTCTAGCGCGGAAACCGGTTCATCCAAAACAATCAGTTTTGGATCTGCGATGAGCGCTCGAGCAATAGCGATTCGCTGGCGCTGGCCACCCGAGAAGTTGCGTGGCAGACGATTTACCGCATCTTCTGGAAGTCCGACCTTCGCGAGTACCGCGCGAGCCTTTGCGTGAGAATCCTCCTTGGAAACCCCCTTGATGCGAAGTGGTTCCGCAAGAGTGTCGCCAATCGAGATGTCAGGGTTGAGCGACGAGTAAGGGTCCTGGAACACCACACGCAACTCCGAGGCCGATAACTTGCGTTCCTTAAGCGTGTGCTGGGTAATGTCACGTCCCAGGAATCGGACTGAACCGGTGTGAGCCTTTTCAAGGCCAAGGATTGCCTTACCGATGGTTGATTTACCCGAGCCAGATTCACCGACCACACCTAGGGTCTCCCCTGGCGCAATCTCGAGTGCAATGTCTGAAACGGCAGTGAAGGCGTGCCTTCCTCGGCCGTAGCGAACAGAAAGCCCCTCAACCTCAAGCAGGTTTACGTCGTTCTTTTGAGTAGTCATTTATCTCTCGCCTGCTACTAGTGCAGAACTTCTAGTTTGATTTGTCCGTAGCGCTGGCATTGAACTGTTCCGTTACCGTGCGCCGCTGTGATCTGCAATGGCTGCTTACATATCTCGCTTGCAAACTCGCAGCGGTCAGCGAATCGGCAGGAACTGGTCCAGGTGGCAGGCGCCGGAACATTTCCTGCGATGGAGGCCAAACGTTCGGGTCTTGCCACATTTGCCGGCACATGGGGGTCGGCACCGAGCAGTGCCGCGGTGTATGGGTGTGCTGGGTGGTTCAAAACGTCTGACACCGAGCCGGATTCGACAACCTGGCCCGCGTACATGACAGCCACATCGTCGGCAATGTCTGCGACCACACCCAGATTGTGGGTCACGATAACCACGCCCATCTTGAACTCAGCCACGAGGCTACGAAGAAGTTCCAGGATTTCAGCCTGAATTGTGACATCCAATGCCGTTGTTGGCTCATCTGCAATCAAAAGATCCGGCTGGCCGGTCAGCGCGAGCGCAATCGCTACGCGCTGCGCCATGCCGCCAGAAAGCTGGTGCGGATAGCTTTTCATAACTCGCTCAGGCGCTGGGATTCCAACCTTATTCAGCAAATCAAGCGCAATCGCCTTTGCCGAAGCGCGAGAAACTTTGCGGAGTCGACGGATCTGAGTGGTCAGCTGGTTCGCAATGCTGAACATAGGATCCAGAGCCACCATTGGCTCCTGAGAGATGTAGGCAATCTCCTTGCCGCGAACCTGATTCAGCTGTTTCTCGGACCAACCTGCGATGTCACGGCCATTTAGCATCACGGTACCGGATGAAATCTGCACACCCTTTGGCAGTACGCCGATGACAGAAAGTGCCGTCATGGTCTTACCGCAGCCCGACTCACCGACAATGCCTAGCACCTTGCCCGACATGAGTTTGAGGGAAACACCTGTTACCAGTTCGTGGGCACCCGCGACTTCAACGCGTAGGTCGCGAATCTCCAAAAGGGCATCCGTGTCGGCTGGCTTCGTTGCCAGGCTTGGAGCTGCCGCAACCTTACGTGCAACTGAGCGAATCAGAATGGTCATTGGCTTGGCGAGAGCCGGGTCACCGCCGCCAATTGCATCGGCGAGGTGGTTTGCTGCCAAAACTGTAATGACCAAGATCAGACCCGGTGGCACCATCATCCATGGGAAATCGTAGATGTGCAGGTTGCCCTGGCCGATCATGGCGCCCCAACTGGCCTGTGGTTCCTGTGGACCCAAGCCAAGGAATGCCAAGCCCGCCTGCATAAGCAGCGAAACCGCAAAGAGCATCGCAACCTGAACTGCCAAGAATCGATAAAGCGAAGGCAGAACGTGACGCATATTTATCTGCCAAGAGTTCAAGCCGTTCAATCGCGCAGCATCGACGTAAAGACGCTGGCGCACTGCGATGGTTTGACCCAACATGACTCGATAGATAGCTGGAGCGATAAGGCAGCCGAAGAAAATCATTACTGGTTCAGTTTTCGAACCGATGGTGCCGATGAGAGCTAGCAACATGACGGTTGCCGGTAAAGCGAAGACGATGTCCGCAAATCTGCTGATAAGGTTTTCGACTCGGCCACGCTTTTCAGCCGCCAACAGAGCCATTGGCAAGCCGATTGCAAATGCAGTCACCAGAGTCCACATCGAGGAGTAGAGGCTCAGGGACGCAGAGGAGAAGAGTCGGCTCAGGATGTCTCGCCCAAGGTCGTCCGTTCCCATTAGGTGCTGGAAGCTGGGGAGCTCAAGCTCATGACCCATGCTTGGGGCGGTTGGGTCGTATGGAAGCCAAAGCTTGCCGAATAGCGATCCGAGAATAAGGAACAGCAACCAAGCCATCGAAATGATTGCGCCAGGTTTGCGGAGGTAGTGAGGTACCAGCTTCGAAACTTTATTCATCGGGTGCGAATCTTTGGGTTAAGGAACATTACGAGAAGCTCGGTTACGAGGTTGGTCACTACAACAACGAGGGTGGTGATAACTACGGTTACCTGGATGGCAGGAATGTCGTGGGTGCCAATTGCTCCCTGGGCATTAACTCCAAGGCCAGGTAGAACGAACAGCTGCTCAATCATCACAGTGCCGCCAAAAGTAAGCACGAAGTTGAGTCCGATCATCGCCACTATCTGCACGCTCGCAAAACGAAGGGCGTGAACGAAAATCAGACGCCAGGTTGGAGTGCCCATAGCTCGCAGAGTGCGTAGGTGTTCCTGAGACAGTGCGTCGTAGACAGCGGCGCGAGTATTTCTAGCCATACCAGCTGCGCTAGGGATTGCTATTGCCAAAATCGGCAGAACCAGGCTCTGCGCCCAGCCGGCAGGATCATCGCTGAATGCAACATAACCGGTTGCGGGGAAAATCGGGTTCAAAACAGCGAAGACCAGAATAAGCAAAATTGCCAGCCAGTATGGCGGCACTGAGAACAACACGTTTGAGCCGGTGTTGATGATGCGGTCGATTGCCCCGCCTCGAACGGCAGCAACCACGCCAAGAATGACGCCCACGATTGCGATGAAAATTACTGCGCCGAATGCGAGGCTTGCAGTTACTTCTAGGCGAATCGGGAGGTCTTGCCCCAGTTGACGGCCATCAACATAGGAAGTTCCAAGGTTGCCTTGGGCGAGCTGGGCTACCCAGTCAAAGAATTGCTGGTACATAGGCTTGTGCCAGCCGATGCTTTCGTCGAACTGCCAGATAACTTCCTTGCTGGCACCCATACCCTTGACCACGAGTCCGGGGCTGCCCGGCATAAGGTGCACAAACACGAAGCTGAGCAAACCAGCCATCAGCAGAGTAAGCACACCCATGAAAAGGCGATTGGCAATGAGCCTTAGAACCATTTTTTTGAAGCCTTTGAAAAGTCAGAGAAGGGGGTGCGCGTTGAGCGCACCCCCAACCCTAGTTGGATTACTTGCTGTGAATATCGATCAGCATTGGGTTTGAACCATCAACGCCAACCTTTGGAGCCTTCACGGTCTTGGTGTTGTAACCGGTGTAGCTGAAGCCTTCCATGAAAGGCATGATCCAGGCTTCGTCAACCAGTGCATCGTTCAAGGCCTTCAGGTTTGCATCGCTTCCGTTGCCGAGAGCAGCACCCATGGCGCCTTCGATAGCAGCGTCGTGAACGTGCATGAAGTTAGCAAAGCCGTTCACGATAACACCTGCCGCAAATCCTGCAGGAGCGGTAACGCTGGTGTTGAAGATTCCGAATGCCTCGGAGCCCACTGCGCCGAACAATTCACCAGTGTTAGCTGCCAAGTGCGCCTTCAGGGTCACGCCGACCTTGGCCCACTGGGCGGTAAGTGCGGTGAATAGTGCTGCCTGCGAAGGGTCGCCGTAAACCGTCTCGAGTGTCAGGTTCTTGACGCCTGCTGCGTCCAGCAACTGCTGAGCCTTGGTTGGGTTGTAGGCATACTTGCTGTCAAGTGCTGCGTCGAAGCCTAATGCACCCTTAGGGATGTAGTTAGCGGTTGCACGGTTGCCCTTGAACAGAGCGTTAACCAGAGCGGCACGGTCGGTTGCATAGGAAAGCGCAAGACGGACATTCTTGTCGCCAACTAGAGGCTTTGGTCCAGGTGGGTTCTGACCACCGTTCCAGAACATCATCCAGTAAACGTTTCCACCCTGGGAAACCAGGCCGGCCTTGCGAGCCTTTAGGAATGCTACGGTGTCACCGGAAACAGCGAGCGACACGTCAACCTGGCCAGTAGCCTGAGCGTTGGCACGAGCCTGCGCGTTGCTGATGACCTTGTAGGTCAAGTTGGTGTAGGTGTACTTCTTGGCGTTCCAGTAGCTGTTGTTCTTGACCAACTTATAGGTGTTGCCCTTGATGGATCCCGGTGCCAGCTTGTAAGGACCGCTTCCGTCTGGAGAGTTAGCAAGGGTGTTACTTACAGCGGCCTGTTCCTGTGAAACGATCATGCCGGCTTCACCGGTGAAAAGGGTCTGCGCGTTAGGAGCAGCCTTCGAGAAAGTCACTACAACGGTCTGGCCAGATGCGGTTACCGACTTGATAGGGCTCGATCCGGTAGAGACGAACTGCTGAAGGGATGGGTAGTTGGTGGTCTTGTCGCTGAACACGCGGTCCAGGTTCGCCTTTACAGCAGCACCGGTGACCGAAGTGCCATCAGTGAACTTCTGACCAGCACGAATGTTCAGAGTCAGCTGGGTGTTGTCCGAGGTTTCGCTGTACGAGCTTGCGAGACCTGGGGTTACGCCACCCTTACCGTCTGGGTAGAACAGGGAGTCGTAAAGCGACTCGAAGAAGAGGCGCTGACCCTGTGCGTAGAGCTGTGGGTCGTAGCCCGATGGCGCTGGGTCGGAGTCGTAACCGATGGTGAGTGCCTTGGTAGCGGCCTGAGCAGGGGCGGCAATGCCCGATACACCGACAGCGACCATGGCGGTTGCAGCTGCGCCGGCGGCCAGTCTGCGAATCAATGCCTTGTTCATTGTTTCTCCTTGTTTAGGTGCGCTGTTGCCAGTCGCCACTCCACCCGCGATAGCAGGTCTACTAACAAGGTAACGGCAAAAACTTGAACCGTTTCAGTAATTACCTTTTCGTTACCATAAGCAGTCTGATGGGTTGTATCCAAGGGCTTATCCATGGGCTAAAAAGTGGCGGTTAAACGAAAACCCCCGAGCCGAAGCTCGGGGATTCTCGATTCGAGTAAGGGTTACTTACTTGTTGATCTTGGTGACGGTACCGGCACCAACAGTGCGGCCACCCTCACGGATTGCGAAACGCAGACCCTCTTCCATAGCGATTGGCTGGATCAGCTCAACTGCCATCTCAGTGGTGTCGCCTGGCATAACCATTTCGGTACCTGCTGGCAGGGTGATAACACCAGTTACGTCAGTGGTACGGAAGTAGAACTGTGGGCGGTAGTTTGCGTAGAACGGGTTGTGACGGCCACCCTCATCCTTGGAAAGGATGTAGACGTTGGCGTCGAAGTTGGTGTGAGGGGTAACCGAACCTGGCTTTACCAGAACCTGGCCACGCTCAACATCTTCACGCTTGGTGCCACGAAGCAATAGACCAACGTTTTCGCCAGCTTCTGCATAGTCGAGTAGCTTGCGGAACATTTCGATGCCGGTAACGGTGGTCTTAGCCTTGTCGCGGATACCAACGATCTCAACTTCGTCGTTCACGTTGATCTGGCCGCGCTCTACCTTACCGGTAACTACGGTTCCACGACCGGTGATGGTGAAGACGTCTTCAACTGGCATCAAGAATGGCTTGTCGGTGTCGCGCTGAGGCTCTG
>JBDLQA010000010.1:0-15644 GCA_039800845.1 Actinomycetota bacterium | reverse complement strand
GCTTGGCGTTGGTTAGCGCGGTGGTGGCATCGGTTTCCTTCAGGCCGGTTAGGTCGGGAACCTGAACCTGGCCCTTGCCGGAAGAAACGTAAACGGTAATCAGCTGGCTCTCGCCCACCTTAGTGCCGGCAGGGGGATCGGTGCTGATAATGCTGTCAACCGCAACGGTATCGCTCTGCTGGTAGCTCTTGGTCACAAGCAGGTGGGCGTTGGTGAGGGTGTTCTCGCCATCGGTGAAGGTCTGACCAACCACGTTAGGCACGCTGATGCCAGGGCCGCTAGTTGGGTTGACTACGAAGCTTGGTAGGCCGCCCAGGGCGATGACCCAAACCAGCAGACCGATGATGACAACGCCCAAGCCCGAACCGATGCCCCAGAGCATGCGCGGCGATGGCGCACCGCTGCGGGAGCGGAGTTTGATGGAGGTTGTGCTGGTGTCGATTGCCTGGCTGCTGGTGGTGACGGTCGGTACGTCCAGACCCAGAGCTTCGAACGGGTTGGTGATGAGCGAAGTCTCTGCGCGGTCGTACTCAGTCGCGGCCGGGACTGCCGGAGCTGCAGGGGCTGCGCTGGCGGCCGGAACAACCGGGTTCGGGTTGGTGTAAAGGTATGGGTTGGCCTCGGTAGCGGCAGGTACCTGGGCATCGGCGGCTGGAGCCTCAACAATCACCTGTTCCGCGTCTTCAGCGGCAGGCGCAGGCGAAGAGAGGTCATCGCCACGAAGCAGGCGGTCGAAATCGCTCAGCTCCTCGGCGGCCTCATTGCCTTCGATGTCGCCATCGATGCTGGAGGCAGGCATAACAGTGGTTGCGTTCAGGTCGACCGTGGCGGCCGCGGCAGGTTCATCGGTGACCAAAGGCAGCGAACCGGTGTGGAACTGAGCCGCCTGCATCTTCATGGCCATCACCGCGGCAGCCAGGTGCTCGCGGAAGTCATCGGCGGTCTGGAAGCGGTCGTTGCGGTCTTTGGCCATGGCCTGCAGCACAACGGCATCCAGCTCCGGCGAAACCATCGGGTTGTGAACCGAAGGTGGAGTGACGGCCTCGGACACGTGCTGGTAGGCAACGCTAACTGCGGTCTCGCCCTTGAATGGCGGCCGGCCGGCCAGCATCTCGTAAAGCAGAACGCCGGTGGAGTAAAGGTCGGTGCGGGCGTCAACGTTCTCGCCGCGCGCCTGCTCCGGGCTGAAGTACTGTGCGGTGCCAACGATGCCAACCGAGTAAGCCTGGGTGTTGGCGCTGTCGGAAACCGCGCGGGCAATACCGAAGTCCATCACCTTCACGGCTCCGGCATCGGTGATCATGATGTTGGCGCTCTTGATGTCGCGGTGGATGATTCCGGCCCCGTGCGAAACGCTGAGGGCGGTGAGCACTCCATCGGTGTAGTCAATAGCCTCTTCGATGGTGAGGCGGCGGTGGTGCAGGAGATCGCGTAAAACCGAACCCTTCACGTATTCCATGACGATGTATGGGCGGCTAACCGGGGTGCCGTGGACATCGACCGATTCTTCTTCGCCGGCATCGTAGATACGAACGATGGTCGGGTGGGCCATGCGGGCCGAGGACTGAGCCTCCTGGCGGAAGCGGGCCTCAAAGCTTGGGTCGTTGGCGAGGTCGGACTTGAGCAGCTTGATTGCGACAACGCGGCCTAGACGGGTATCGGTACCCTCATAGACGTCGGCCATGCCACCGCGACCAATCAGGTTCCCCAGTTGGTAACGGCCTGCGATGATTCGCTGGTTGTCGCTCAATGTAGCTCCGTACTTATTTCCCCGATGACAAGTCTAGTTTTTTCACTAGTCTGTCGGCGAAGGACTTGGATTGTTGTCGGTTTGTTGCACGTAATAGGTGAGGGTAACCGTTGTTCCCGGTGCCAGAGTGCCAAGTGGGCTTGCGGCTTCAACGGTTTGGAGTCTCGGGTCGTCGGCGGCAACTTCGTCGCCAGGCAAGGTCAGCACGCTCAGGCCCAGGCCGGTCAGCTTGGCGCTGATGTCGTAAACGTTTTGGCCCACAACATCGCTGGTCAGCAGGGTGACCGAAGTTGGGCTGCTGGATGGGCTGAGGCTTGGCACTGGCGCGGCAGTTCCGAAGCTGGTCTGGGTGCTGGTTGGCACCGGAACCGGCTTGTTGGCACCGATAATCAGGGCGAAGACCAGGCTGAGCGCGGTGATGGAAAGCAGGATTACCACGGCGATCCACGGCCAAACCACCGGGGCTTTTGGCACCTGCGCGGTGTTGGTGTCCAGCAGCGTGGTGTCGTCCGAGTACATGCGCACGTTTGGCAAAACCGCGGTGCCGGTTCCGCGATGACGCGGGTTTTCCATGAGCGCTTCAGCGGCGATGGCCAGCGAAAGCGCGTTATTTGGGCGCTCGAACGGCTTCTTCTTGAGGCACTGCATGATGAGGTCGGCCACTGCCGGGTCGATGTTCTCCGGTAGCGGTGGCGGGGCATCGTTGATCTGCGACATCGCGATGTCCATCTGGGTGGCGCCAGTGAAAGGACGTTTTCCAGCCAGAGCTTCGTAGGCCACGATACCCAGAGAGTAGATGTCGGTTGCAGGCGATGAACCCTTGCCGGTTGCCTGCTCTGGAGCCAGGTACTGCACGGTTCCCATGACCTGACCGGTTGCGGTTAGAGAGACCTGGTCCGCAATGCGGGCAATGCCGAAATCGGTGATTTTCACCTGGTGGTCCGGGGTGATCAGCAGGTTACCCGGCTTGATGTCGCGGTGAACCATGCCGGATTCGTGAGCGGCCTGCAGCGCGCGGGCGGTCTGCGAGACTATGTCCAGAACGCGCTCGCTCGGCAGTGACTTCTCGCGCTCCAAAATCTTCGCGAGCGAATCTCCAGGCACCAGCTCCATAACCAGGTAGGCGGAACCACCATCCTCGCCGTAGTCGAAAACGTTAGCGATGCCTTCGTGG
Organism: Actinomycetota bacterium; assembly: GCA_039800845.1. GTDB lineage: Bacteria > Actinomycetota > Actinomycetes > Actinomycetales > Microbacteriaceae > Rhodoluna. The sequence goes on along the minus strand of JBDLQA010000010.1, from coordinate 12,720 downwards.
TTCACCATCGCGGCCAGGCGGGCCTCGGTGCGGAAGCGCTCCAGGAAGCCGGGGTCGCCCAGGTACTCCTGCTTCAAAATCTTGATGGCAACATCGCGCAGGATGATTTCGTCGTGCGCCTGCCAAACCTCGCCCATACCGCCGGTGGCGATAAGGCTCTGCAACTTGTAACGACCGCCGTAGGTCATTCCGATCTCGGGCTTCACTTGTTCAACACCGCCTCCATCACCTTGCGGGCAACCGGTGCGGCCAGCAGGTTACCGAAACCGCTCTGGCCCATGCCGCCGCCGTCTTCGACAACCACAGCCACCGCGACCTTGGGGTCGTTGGCCGGAGCGAATCCGGTGAACCAGAGGGTGTAAGGCAGCGAGCCGCCGTTCTGTGCCGTTCCGGTCTTGCCAGCAACCTGCACGCCCTTGATTTGACCGTTCGTGCTTACACCGTGGGCCACCGCATTGACCATCATGTCTCGCACCGTTGAAGCCACCGATGAGTTGAGCGGCTGCCCAAGGACGGTTGGCTGTGGCTGTTCCAGGATGGACAGTGTGGACGACTGCACGTAAGAAACCAGGTTCGGCTTCATCATCACGCCACCGTTGGCAACCGCGGCCGAAACCATCGCGATCTGCAGCGGGGTGACGCGGTCGTCGAACTGGCCAAACGCACTCAGACCGGTCTGTGCATCGTCCATGCCCTGCGGATAGGTGCTCGGGGTGACGGTCATCGGAATCTTTAGGGACTTACCGAAACCAAACAGCTCTGCCTGTGCGCGGATCTTGTCCTGGCCGAGCGCGATTCCCAGTTGGGCGAACGGAATGTTGCAGGACCACTTCAGCGCATCCGCGATGGAAACGCGCGGCTTGCCTCCACACTTGCCTTCGCCCGAGTTGTAGATGTAGGTGCTGGTGCCCGGCAGCTGGAACTTTGGCGGGTTAGGGAAGGTGTCGGTTGCTTTGTAGCCGTTGTTCAAGGCGGCACTGGCAACGATGATCTTGAAGACCGAGCCCGGAGCGTAAAGCGAACCGGTGATGGCCTTGTTGATGAGCGGGTTGGTTTTGTCCGCCAGAAGCTTGTTGTAGTTGGCCTGCGCCTGGGCATTGCTGTGAACCGATAGCAGGTTGGCGTCGTATCCAGGCTTGGAAACCATGGCCAGGATCTTGCCGGTCTTCGGCTCGATTGCCACAACAGCGCCCTTGAGGTTGCCCAATGCATCCCAGGCGGCCTTCTGGACCTTAGGGTCGATGGTCAGCTCAACCGAGGCACCCGAAACCGGGTTGCCCGAGAGGGTCGCGTTGACCTGCTCGAAGAACTGCGATGAGTTCTGGCCGTTCAGGTAGGTGTTCATGGCACCTTCCAGACCGGCGGTTCCCTGGGTATTGGAGTAGAAACCGGTTACCGCGGCGTACATCGGCGAGGTGAAGGTGCGTAGGTAGTGATATGCATCGCCGGTCGGCACCGAGTAGGCAATCGGCTGACCTGCAACCAGGATTGCACCGCGCTTGGTCTTATACGAGTCGTAAAGCGAACGCACGTTTCGAGGGTCGTTGTTCAGCTGGTCGGCGTAGACGAACTGAATGGCAGTGGCTGCCAGGAATAGGCTGGCGAACATCGCCATGATGACGGTTGAGATGCGCCTTAGTTCGCGGTTCAAATCGTCACCGTCCTCTGTGCGCCACCCGATGAATCGGAGATGCGAAGCAGCAGGCCAACGATGATCCAGTTAGCAATCAGCGATGAACCACCCGCGGCCAGGAACGGAGTGGTTAGACCGGTGAGTGGAACCACGCGGGTCACGCCACCAACCACGATGAAGGTCTGCAGGGCCATCACGAAGGAAAGGCCGGAAGCCAAGAGCTTGGAGAAGTCATCGGAGTGGGTGAAGCCGATGCGAATGCCGCGTGAAACCAACAGTAGGTACATGATCAGAATCACAAAAACTCCGGCCAAGCCGAGTTCTTCGCCCAGACTGCTGAAGATGAAGTCGCTTTCGGCCAGCGGAACCAGCTGAGGCAATCCGCCACCCATACCTGCGCCTAACAGCGATCCGTGGGCCAGGCCAAAGTTGCCCTGAGCCAGCTGGTAGGAGCCGCCGATGGCGTTGTAGTTAGTGGGATTCAGTGGGTCTAGCCAAGCGTTGATTCGGCCGGACACATAAGTCATGAAACGGCCTGCAACCAGCGCACCTGTCACGAACATTCCTAGGCCGGTCACAACATAAATTGCGCGCCCGGTGGCCAGGTAGATCATCACAAGGAACAGTCCGAAGTACAGCAGGCTGGTTCCGAGGTCGCGTTCGAACACGAGCACGCCCAGGCTGGCTACCCAAACCAAAAGGATCGGGCCGAGTTCGCGGGCGCGAGGCAGCTGCACGCCAAATACCTTGCGGCCGACCAGCGAAAGCGATTCGCGGCGGCTCACCAGATAGCCCGCAAAGAAGATGGTCAGGGCAATCTTGGCAAGCTCACCGGGCTGGAAGGTGAAGCTACCAATACCAATCCACAGGCGGGCACCATTGATGGTCTTACCGATGATTGGCAGCGCCGGCGAAAGCAGCAGAACCACACCTATGACCATGCTGATGTAGACGAAACGACGCAGGAACAGGTGGTTCTTGACGAAGACGATCACCAATAGCGCTGCAGCCATAGCGATCACCGACCACACCACCTGCTTGCCCGCAAACAGGTTTGGATTGGTGAGGTGGGCTTTGGCTAGGTCGAGGCGGTAAATCTCGCTGAGCCCAAGGCCGTTCAGGGCAACCGTGATCGGCAAAAGCAGTGGGTCTGCCTCGCTGGCGCGCAAACGAAGAACCAGGTGTAACACCATGGCACCGATCGCAATCGGCAGGAAGTACGCCCAGAAATCGGCGCGCAGAATCTGAATCACGCTGAGCTGAACCTGGGCCAACTCGTAGGCGTTCATGCCAAGGGCGAAAGCCAGCAGGGTTAGCTCGGTGTTGCGGCTGCGCGGGACAATCCGGATGATTTTGCCGATGGATCCGGTGGTCACGCCGGCAACGGCATCGGCGGCCTTATTGGCAGCGCGAAGAGACTTACGAACAAACTTGAGCGGATTAGACATTAGTTACCACCCGTATTCAAGAGGGTGGAAATCTCACGGTTGGCGTCATCCAAGCTGGTGGCCGGGATGGTCTGCTCCACCATGCCGCGCTGGTACTGGGTGAGCGAACTGAGCGGAATCTCGGTGACCTTATAGAGGTGACCGAACTTCAACGGACCGAGCGATTCGCGGATGCCCTGGAAGATTGCAACGTGACCAGACCGTGCACCCACGTAGTAGCGGGTCTGGGTGTAGGCGTAAGACCCACCGATGATCAGCAGCCCGGCAAGCAGCAGAGCGATGCCGGTGAACACCTGGCGGCGGCGATGCCACTTTATCTTCACGCGGGTTTGGCTGAGGATGTAGTCCAGGTATTCGTCCGACTCCGGCTTGAACTCTGAGGTTTCCTCGCTGTTGCCCAGGAGGTCGGTGAGCGCGCGTGGGTTGAAGAGGCGAAGCAGGCGCGAACCGCGGCGCTCATCGATGATGATCTCATTTGCTGCGGAACCCACATAGGTTGCCTGTGGAACGAAATCGCTCGCGGCGTTGGCCGGAATGATGTCCAGAACCACGACGGTCACGTTGTCCGGTGCGCCGTATTCCAGGGTCTCCTGAACCAGTAGGTCTGCCGCTTCGGTGGCAGGGATCGGGCCGGAAAGGATCATGCCGATTAGACCCTCAGGCACGTAGCCGCAGAGGCCATCGGAGCAGAGTAGCCAGCGGTCTCCCGGCTGGGTCTTCATGCTGAAAGTGTCGATGTCCGGTTCGGATTCAACATCGCCAAGTACGCGCATCAAGACGCTACGGCGCGGGTGGGTGAGAGCCTCTTCTTCGGTGATTCGGCCAAGGTCTACCAGACGCTGAACGAAGGTGTGGTCCTTGGTGATTTGGCGGGTGACGCCATCGCGGCAAAGGTAAACGCGGCTGTCACCGATGTGGGCGATTGTGACGTCATCGCCGTTGACCATGATGCCGCTGAAAGTAGTGCCCATGCCGGCAAGTTCGTGGTGATCCTTGACGGTTTTGCCCAGTGCGCGGTTTGCCTCCAGAAGCGCGTGCTTCATTGCCTCCGCGGCGGCATCGGGGTTTGGGAAAATGCCGTCAATCGGTGCAACCTTCTGGCTGACCATTGCCGAAGCGATGTCTCCACCAGCGTGACCACCCATGCCGTCCGCCACGAAGTGCAACTGGTAGCCGGAATAGCCTGAGTCCTGGTTGCTGTGACGAACGCGTCCAACATTGGACTGCGCGTGGGCGATGGTTTTGATGGACATGTGGATAACTAGGCTCGCAGCTCGAATACAGAGTTACCGATTTGAACCGGAGTGTTTGCCTTGACCACCATCGGGGTGCCAACGCGCTTGCCATTCACGAAGGTTCCGTTGGTGCTGTTGAGATCTTGGATCAGCCACTCGCCGTTCATCAAAACCAGCTTGGCGTGGTGGGTGCTCGCGAACTCGTCCTGAATCACGAGGTCCGCGTTGTCGGCGCGACCAATGGTCACCTCTCGACGGTCCAGGCGAAGTTCCTGACCCTTGCGTGGCCCTGCGGTCATCAGCAGCTTCGATGGAATCAGCTGTAGATCGCTGGTGGAATCGATGACCGGAATGGCATCGGAGGTTTCAGGCGCGTTGTTCAGAGGAGCCGCCGGGATAACCGGAGCCGAAACCACAACCGGCTGGTTGGCTTCCGCCACGCGGCTGACCACCTTTTGGCCGAAGAGGTCCGCGCGGATGACGCTAAGGATGCTGAATACGAAGATCCAGAGAACCGCCAGGAAGCCGATTCTTACAAGAAATAGCGCCAGATCACTCATTGGTTACCGTCTTTGCGATCACTCGGAAAATGAACTCGGTGTGCCCGGCCGCGATCACGGAATCGGCCTTCATGCCGGCTTCCTTCACTGGGCGGCCTTCGAGCTTGGTGCCGTTGGTGCTGTTTAGGTCTCTTACACCAGCGTTCTTGCCATCCCAGAGGATCTCGAAGTGCACGCGGCTAAGGCCGCGGTCGTCAACCTGGATGTCGGCGCTGGAATCGCGGCCAACGGTGGTGCGAGGCTTGGTGAGAAGGTAACGCTGACCCGCGATGTCCACAGCGGGAGTCCACTCCACTGCCAAGCTCTGAGTCTGGCTTACCACGGCAACCTGACCGATTGGAAGGGAGCTGTCCTCCGCCAAAGTGATTACCAGGGCGGCACCAAACTGATAGCCCTGCTTGTTGGCGTGACGGGTGGTTAGGTCTACCAATTCATCGATGAGGGGCTGACCCAGCACACGCATGCGGGAGAAATCTGGGGAGGACAAACGCACGCGGAACGAGTTTGGGGCCAGGATGCGGTCGCGGCTGAGGATGCTGCTCTTCGAGTCCATTTCGTTCTTGATGGCAGCCGCAATTTCAACAGGCTGAAGCTCACTCTTGAAGGTCTTCGAGAAGGCGCCGTTGACGACACGCTCCAAGCCCTTTTCAAAGTTCTCTAGAAAACCCAAAACTGTCCTCGTTTCATTACCTCTTGAAGTTTATTTGGTTGCCCGAACATCTTGGATAGCGCCATCAATGCAAATCTGCTAATCTTCTAAAGTTGCCTTGTTTGCAGGGCTTCCGCGCGAGTGGCGAAATGGCAGACGCGCTAGCTTCAGGTGCTAGTGTCCGTAAGGACGTGCGGGTTCAAGTCCCGCCTCGCGCACATATACAGATGTGTTAGAAAAGCCCCGGATTCAACTTTTTGAGTTGGCCCCGGGGCTTTTCTGTTGCTTGGTTTTTGCTTTATTTTTTGTTGAGACTGCGCTATTTCGGGCAGCCAACCTTGTGTGCCAGAACCGGTTTCAAGACGACCGGGAAAGATTGGCCGCTCGCCAGCAGCCAGCGACCAGCCTTCGGAGTCATACTCAGTTGTTTGTTGATGTCCGCCGCCTTGATGACCACACAGCCGGCGACTCCAGTATCGGGGTCCACTGCAGGTACTTTGTAGCCGTCCGGCCAGGTTGGGAGCTTCACTGCTTCGGTGCGGAAGAGGGTCCATTCATCCACGGTTTTGCCGCTGGGCAAAGTGCAGGTTCCGGCCTGGCCCGCGGTGGTGTCGGTGATGGCAACCTTGCCACCGATTGATACGCAATACACCGATGCCGGATTTGCCATACCCGCTGATTTTTTGGAGCCGGCCGATTTTTTGGCGCCGGTTGCGGGTGAGCTAGTCCCTGTCGCCCCTATCAATTCGGCATAGCCGTAGACCGAATAGCTGGTGGCTGTGCTCGCGGGTGATATGGTGACCGCGCTAGCGTGCGCCACCCCTACCTGAGACAGCGCCGAGCTGGCGGCTGAGATCAGGCAAAGGCCAAACGAAAGTAGGCGTGCGTTTCGCATTTTCCTCCTGTAAATCCGCCCGCCTCACTATTGGTTGATGAGGGCTCGGCGAAGTATTCGGAGTGTAGTTAGGCGCCCTGATAATGACTCTCAGAATGTTCGCAAAACGCTGTATGGTCGCAGGAAATTCGGGGAAATGTTTGGTGCAGCGAACATCCTGAAAAGTGGATATGTGGGTAACCGTAGGCTTGGGCAAATGCGCTCGATAAAGGTTCCAACTCGCCCGCTCGTATTCCTGCTATCTGCACTTCTGGCCGTCGCCGGAAATTTGGTGCCCACGGCACCGCAGACGGCACAGGCATCGGTTCCTACCCCAGCCTTCGATCTTTTGGCCTCAAACTACAACGCCACTACTGGCGTATGGAGTGATTCATCAGGCAACGCGTTCAACGCCACCGCCACCGCTGCTGGTTCAAAGCCGACCCTGGCCAATAGCCCTAGTGCCGTCGTATTCAACGGCACCAACCAGGTGGTTTCCAACAGCACCTACGCAAAGAGCGCAAACCAGTCCTACACGATGAGCGTCTGGTTCAAGACATCGTCCACGGGCGTCAAGCTAATGGGTTTGGAGAACGCTGCAGACACGACAGCAACTACCGCCAGCCCCATTCTCTATGTGGGCACAAATGGCGCTCTCAACTTCGGTTTTTGGAACACAACCGCCAAAGTCATCTCTAGCACGGCTACTGTCAACGACGGCAACTGGCACAACGTAGTGGGCACCTGGGATGGCACCACCCTGAGGCTATACCTCAACGGTGTATTGCAAGGCAGCAACAGCACTTTTGGAGCCGAGCCAGCGCTCACTGGCAACTGGCACATCGGTGGTTACAAGAAGAGTAATTACGGCTCCGCAGGTGCGGACGGTTACTTCACTGGTTCAATCGGTGAGGCGGCTCTTTACACTTCCGCCCTTCCAGCCACCGATGTCAGCACGCTGGTGTCATACGGCTTGGCTAGCTATGGATCGGCTCTGACATATTCAGCAAACGGCGGTATCGGTTCCGTTCCGGCAACCAGTTATGAACTCGCGGGAAATAAAGTCACACTGCCTTCCGGCGCCGGGCTTACCAAGGCAAATGCGGAATTCGCTGGCTGGTCCATCGGTGGGGTCACCTATCAGCCTGGCGCCCGCTACACAGTGCCGAACCAGCCGGGACTTCCGGTGAGCATCAGCGCTGTTTGGGGAAGCGCAAACTCGTGTGCCCCAGCACTCACATCCTCGGGAGACATCACCACAGCAACCTTCACATCAACATCGCCATGTGACTGGACAGTGCCGTCTGGTGTTTCCACAATCAGTTACCTTCTGGTTGGTGGCGGTGGCGGTGGAGCCGTCTCCGATGCCGGCGCTGGCGGTGGAGCTGGTGGGCAGTACGTGGAGGTTAAGGGCGCAAGCGTTACCCCTGGTCAAAGCGTGAATGTTCAAGTTGGATCCGGTGGTGCCGGTGCCGTTGAAACGGCTATCGGAATTCCCTTGAACGGACAGGATGGCGGATCTACATCGTTTGGCACTGTTATTGCTGGAGGTGGTTACGGAGGACACGCTTCCGAGCTTGGAGCTAATTATTCGAACACCATGGGTGACGGTGGCCGTACCCTGCAGGCTCAGAGTTTCAGCGGAACGCCTGGCACGGCGACTACAGCTGTAAACGCTGGCGGAACATCCGGCAAGAGCAGCACAATTCGCGCGTACGTCTGTACTTATGCGCGCATCGGTGGCGGTGGCGCGGGTGCCGGAGCGGCAGGCCACAGCTACACCGAATCAACTGCGGCACTTGCTGGTGCAGGTGGAGCGGGCTACACCTCCAACCTCAACGGTTTGACCTATGGCGGCGGCGGTGGTTCCGGCAGTGAGAGTGTCTCTGCCGCTAATGGCGGTAGCGGCGGTGGCGGCAATGGATCGCTCACTATGAGCGCCCTGGCCAGCTGGATTGCACCAACAAGCGGCACCAACGGCCTCGGTGGAGGTGGCGGTGGCTACGGAGGTCAGTGTAGCGTAGCCGAGACTTATCCTGGAATGACAGCTGGTTCCGGCGGTAGTGGAACCGTGGTGGTTATGTATCGAGTCAACCAGGTCTCGATGGCAAGTACATCGGCAAATGCACTAGTTGGCGACACCTATACGCCAAATGCCACCGATAACCTAGGCCAGACCGTGACCGTAAGCGCGGGTCCTAGTAACGTCTGTACTTACAGTGGCGGGATTGTTAGTTTCATCGATTCCGGTACCTGTACCGTGACGGGGTCACAGGCCGCGATAGGCGCTAGCCCTTGGTTGGCAGCCAACACTTTCCCCGCGGGAGTTTCCGCCACCAAGATCATCACCGTTCGCCGGGCACAGGCTGCCCTGACTCTTACGAGCGTTAGCGGGACCTACGGCTCCAGCCTGACGCTGGCATATAGCGGCGGCTCCGGTAGCGGGCAGGTGAGCTACACCATCGATAGCGCCGGCACTGCTGGATGTACCCAGTCTCCGGCCGGGGTTCTGGTGGCTTCCAGCGCGGGCACCTGTTTGGTCACAGTAAGCAAAGCCGATGACGGCGTCTACGCGCTGACATCATCGGTAAGCACGACCGTCACCTTTGCCAAGAAGGCCCAGACCGTCGCCATTGTCTCGGCGGCTCCGATAAACGCCAAGGTGGCCGGAACCTATGCGGTTAGCGCCACTGTTGACTCTCCGCTTGCAGTTTCCGTGAGCGTTAACCCGATGACCAGCGCGATCTGTTCGGTCACCAACCTTGTGGTCACTTTCAAGGGCACCGGAACATGCCTGATTGAGGCTTCGCAGGCTGGGAACGGTAACTATTTGGCTTCCAATGTGGCCACCCAAAGCATCGCGGTTGGCGCGCTGGCCGTGACTTTCGTGGCCAATAACGGCACCTCGGCAAGCTCCAGCCAAGCAATCACCACCAACGGCGCTACTGCACTTTCGAGCCTGACCGCCCTTGGCTTTACCAACACGGGTTCGCACTTCGTGGGCTGGAATACCAAGGCCGATGGCACGGGCGTTAGCTACACGGATCAGCAGTCGGTGACCCTGGCCGATGACTTGACGGTCTATGCGATTTGGGCACAGGACAACTACACGCTTACTTATGCATCGCCGCTTTCGACTTCGGGCACTGTGCCTACCGACAGCGCAGTGCACCACTACAACGATGTCTTCGCTCCGGTGGCCAATCCCGGTGCTTTGATCCGCCCTGGCTACACTTTCGCCGGTTGGTCTCTCATGGCCAACGGCTCCGGAACGCTTTACGGATACAGCGGCGGCAGCTTTAACTTCCCAGCTGGCAATACAACCCTGTATGCCGCCTGGACCCCGTTGACCTACACAATCACTTACAACGCAAACGGCGCCACTGGTGCCGCAAGCCGCGGCGGTTCCTCGGTGCAGACCGACACCTATACCTCGGGTGCATCTGCACTCACGCTGCCGGGTCAGGGTACTTTGACTCGCACCGGATACCTTTGGGGTGGCTGGGCAACAACGGCAAACGCGAGTGTCAGCGACGTAAACGCGCAGGCGTTCACCACTACCTCGACCAGCACCGCGGTCACCCTTTATGCCGTTTGGACTGCCAAGACCATCCACGTATCGTTCAGCCAGGGCAGCATCGGGGCATCCGGAATCATCGTTCCGGCCACCGCAGTGGGCAGTTATGGAACTTCTATCACCCTAAGTTCGGCTACCGGCCGAGTGACCGTTGCTGGCAATGACTACGACTTCGTGAGCTGGAGCGACGGCCACACCACTTTCAGTGCGGGTTCCACTTATGCATTGCCGGAAAACGACGTAACCCTTACCGCCGTTTACGTGCAGGTATTCGCTGTGCAGTACACCCTAAACGGCGGCACCTCGCAGGCTGGCGAATCGGAAGTTGACCTTGAATGCACCCAGGGCAGCAACAAGTGTCTGGACCAACAGGTCATCACTTTGAATCTGGCGCCTACCAGGGACGGCTACACCTTTGCCGGTTGGAGCAGTAACTCTGGCTCGCCAACCTTGCTTGGCGGCGGCAGCAGTACCACCATTACCGCCAACAACTACCTGTTCACGGCAGTTTGGACCCCAATCAACTATCACGTGACCTACGTAACCTATGCGGGCGCTACAAATGTTCCGGTTCAGACCGACAAGAACATCGGCGGCACTTTCCAGACCCCTGCAACCGCGCCGGTTAGAACCGGCTACAACTTTGTTGATTGGGTGGATGGCAACGGCAATAAGTTTGGACCCAATGCCACCTACACCGTTCAAACCAGCGATGTTGTGCTTACAGCCGAGTGGTCAGCGCAGCACTACTCGATCACCTTCAACTGGAACGGTGGCACGGCAAACCAGGGCGCTGTGGCAACCGGAACCGTGGACTACACCTATGGCAGCGGTACCATTGCGCTTCCCTGCAGTAATAGCCAGGTTGCCTGCGACCACTCTAGGGACGGCTACGTCTTCAGCGGTTGGGCTTTGGTGGACCAAGGTCCTACAGTTGCAGGAAATTACTCTCCAACTCAGAGCGTTGAGCTGGTGGCCCAGTGGGGCAACGGCAGCTATTCGCTGACCCTTGACGCCGGCCACGGTTTGATTGCCGATGGCGGAACCAGCGTGCTTTCCAAGGGCTATACGGTGGCGACCGGGGCATCTCAGGTTCTGCCAACCCCAACCCGCAGCAACTTCCACTTTGTGGGCTGGTTCACCGCGGCTAGCGGCGGCACCCAAGTTGCATTGGATGGAAGCGGTGCATTCACCCCGAACATGTCGCAAACCCTCTACGCACAGTGGATTCAGAACTCGCTGTGGCAGGTGAACTACGACCCTGCCGAGCTTGGTTCGCTAACTGCGAGCAGCCACGACTCCAGCTTTATTGTTTACCCGAATGGATCTTCCGACCCTACCAACTCCGGTGTTGTGACCCTGGTGGCGGGATCGCTTCCAACCGGAACCGTAGCGCACGTGTTTGGTGTGCTGGACAACAGCTACGCTCAGGCCCGCCTGCTTTCAACCCTTGGAAGTCAGTCCTTCTACTTCCTGTCCAACCTGGTGGTCAGCTGGTTGGCGCAAGACTTCACGGTTCCTTCAACCGCTAGCGGCAAGCCAGTGATGCTCACCATCAACAGCCCTCAGATTAAGGCCGGCGCCAAGGTGTACACCTTGCTGAATGGCGTTGCCACTCTGGCCGCGACTGCAACGCAGGACGGTCACGTGCAGGTGAACCTCACCGATGACCCAGAAGTAGTTGTGGTTGCAGTCAAGCCAGACGCGCCTACAGCACCTACCGCTGTGGCCGGAGACACCACGGCTACTGTGACCTGGCAGGCTCCCGCCAGCAACGGTGGCTCGCCGGTAACCGATTATCTGGTCACTTCCAGCGGCGGCCAGACCTGCACAACTACCTTGCTCACTTGCCAGGTGACCGGTTTGACCAACGGTGTCTCGTACACCTTCACCGTTCAGGCGCGCAACGCAATCGACTTGGGCGATAGCAGTCTGGCGTCAAACGCCGTGACCCCGGTTGGTCCACAGACGGTGGCTTTCACATCGGTGGCGCAGTCGCCTGCCGTTGTTGGGCAGACCTACCAGACTCAGGTAACCAGTACCGGCACCACCGCTCAGGTGAGCGTTGCAAGCGGATCATCCGCAGTTTGTTCGGTGCTTTCCGGGGTGGTTACTTTCCTGACCCGCGGCAACTGTGTGCTGAACCTCGATGCACCGGCCAGCGCAGCCTTCACGGCCGCCAACCGCCAGCAGCAGACCATCACAGTGATTGATCGCGCGGCAGCACCTACCTCAGTGCAGGCAACGGCGGGAAACACCGACTCGAACATCTCGTGGACTGCATCGGCGAGTGACGGCGGTTCGGCAATCACCGGTTACGTGGCCAGCGTGGTTGGTTCGGTAAACCTCAACTGCAGTTCAACAGGCACATCCTGTGTGATCACCGGTCTAACCAATGGAGTCAGCTACATCATCCAGGTGCAGGCTCAGACCTCCGCGGGCCCCGGTTACGCCAGTCTGCCGTCGAGCGCGGTGGTTCCGGTAGGCCCTCAAACCGTCACCATTACCTCCACCGCACCAAGCAACGCAAAGGTTGGCGGCAACTATCAGGCGACTGCCACTGTTACCTCTGGAGCGAACCCAACTTGGAGCATTGCCAGTGCATCGAGCGCGATTTGTAGCGTGAGTGCCACCGGCTTGGTGACCTTCCGTGCGATTGGAACCTGTCAGGTTTCGGCAACTGCCGCCGCCAGCGCGGGCTTCCTAGCGGCCGCCCCCGTGAGCCAATCGTTTGAGATTGCCGC
>JBDLQA010000009.1:0-3945 GCA_039800845.1 Actinomycetota bacterium | reverse complement strand
CTCGGACTAACTTCTAACTCAGTGGTACGGCTAGTGGGGGCAGGTCAGTTTACATAACCTTATAGGTTAGGTATTTAAATTTCTGGTTTTTCCATGAGATGCCGTACCCAATGTGAACTCCTCAACTACTCATAGGAGTTACACAATGGAAAAGCTAGTACTCAACGAAAACGAACTGGCCGAACGCTGGGGGATCAGCCCCAAGACCTTGCAACGCTGGCGTTGCGAAGGAAAAGGGCCACGGTTCCTCAAGCTCTCAAAGCGGGTGATCTACCCTCTCGATGAGATCGAGTCCTACGAACATGGCGCCCTGTACGAATCAACCTGGCAAAAGGCCAGCGATGTGATTCTTCCGGCCAACACCAAGTGGCTGACCCCTCGGCAACTATCTGCGGCCACGGGAATCCCCATGTACACGCTCACCCACCCACAGGTTCGGAAAACACTTGGTATTCCGCATACCAGAGTAGGAAGTCTGATCCGCTTCAACCCTGAGGAAGTGATGGGGTGGGCGCGTAAATGGTCGGAGGAAGCAAGGGCCAATGGCGCGACTTCATCTGAAGACGAAAACCGCCGCACATTGCTGCAGACGCTCGCGCAACTACCCGGATAACAAAATAGGAGGTTAGAAACGATTGCGGCCCCTGCTGGGGCCGCTTTCTTGAGCGTGGCACACGCTCTAAGTCGTTGATTTTTCTAGCTTTGGAGCCGAGAGAGTTCGTTATATGGACTGGGTAGGCAGAAATCTTTGCGAATTTCTTTACTACCAACTCCTCGGAACTACTCGGATCTCCTCATTGGAATTTGGTGGTGCAAAGGCGACTTGTTTCGAACTTACTCTCTAAACACCTGAGTAACGATTGGGGTTGATGAGGAAAGATTCGGGTGTTTGGCCGTTCTGCCGTCTCCCCCCCGATGCGTCATTCAGTTTAGATCTCGGACCAGAGAATCAGCCTACTTGGCTTTTCCCGCAAACAGCGCCTTCATACCAGTCCTGACAACTCCTGAGTAAAGGTGCCAAGTATGGACGGACGATGCATGACCCAAGCCGAGCTGGCCGAACGCTGGCGGATTAGCGAGGCCACGCTGGAACGCTGGCGCACCGAGTCGAATGGCCCTGTATTTTTGAAGCTTGGCAACCAAGTGCGCTACCGAGTACAAGATGTTGAAGCCTTCGAGGAAGTCGCGTTGCGCGGATCGACCAAAACCGACGGCGTGGTCGAACAGTCTGCAACAGCTCCGCTTCCTGTATCGCGACCTTCCCCGCATGTCGCTAAGTCCACTCGACCGATCACGATCTGGTTGCGCACTGGCTCTCGCAACATGCGTCTGCGACCGTTGGCCGCCGCGCGTACTTTGCCCCGCTGATGATCGATCACATGCATGCTCTTTGGCAACGGTCGCCAATAGCGGCGGCAGCCCATCCTTTACGCCAATCTTGGAAATCGCCGTCCGGTGGTTCACAATCGCGACATTGTGAAATCGCATCGGGGTGGTGCCATGAACGAAATTCGTGTCGCGTGGAACGTAATTGGTCGCCGCAGCATTGTCGACGAACCAATCCAAGGTGGCCTCTGGCATCCAGACACGCCGGAGAACCGGGAAACACTGACTATCGTCATGGAGTCTGGCAATGAGTCCTATGGGCCTGATTCGCACTGGATTGAGGAACGGCAGGCATAGATCGAGCTGACTTGGACACTTATCCAGCCAGCCCAAGAGCCTGTGCCTCGGCTTCCTGCTCCAGATACACCCAATCGACAATCTCATCGCTCGGCGTATAGCCAGTGACAAGCCTTTCCATCATCAAACGAATGACGCCGACGTCGTTCACATTCAGCGCCATTTCCAGGGCTTTCAGCTTGTCCTCAAGCTCTGACCAAGGAATGAATTCTTCGTGGGCTTTCATGATCCGCGAGTGGGATGTCGGCTTGGGGTTGTCACCAACGAGCAACTCTTCGTAGAGCTTTTCACCCGGGCGCAAGCCAGTGATTTCAATCTCGATATCGCCGTCCTGGTTTTGCTCATCTTTGACGGCAAGTCCCGAGAGCTCGATCATGCGCCTCGCTAAGTCCATGATCTTGACCGACTGGCCCATGTCGAGGACGAACACATCCCCTCCTTTTGCCATGGCACCTGCCTGGATCACCAACTGGGAGGCCTCCGGGATGGTCATGAAGTAGCGGGTGATTTCGGGGTGGGTGAGTGTGATCGGGCCCCCGTCACGGATTTGCTGGCGGAACTTGGGCACCACCGAACCTGAGGAACCCAACACATTGCCAAAGCGAACCATACTGAATTTGGTTCCTGTAGTAGTTGCTGCGAGTGCCTGCAGAGCCATTTCCGCCAGTCGTTTGCTGGCGCCCATGATGTTGGTGGGACGAACGGCTTTGTCGGTGCTAATGAGGACAAAGTCCGAGACACCATTTTCAGCAGCGGTTTGTGCGGTTCTCAATGTGCCGAGCACGTTGTTTTTGATGCCTTCTGCTGGGTTGTGTTCGACCAATGGAACATGCTTGTATGCAGCTGCGTGGTAGACCGTGTCAGGGTGCCAAGTCGACATGATCTCGCGTATGCGCTCATGGTCTTGTACCGAAGCTAGTAAAGGTACCAAGACGATGTCACGACCGGAGACCTTTTCTTCGAGCTCTTGGTGAATGCCGTAGAGGGCAAACTCGCTTTGCTCGATCAGTAGCAATTTGCTAGGGCCGACAGCCAAGATCTGACGACACAACTCGCTCCCAATCGACCCTCCTGCACCGGTCACCATGACCACCTTGCTGCGCACATTCATGGCCAGCAGGATGTGGTTCGGCATGACGGGCTCTCGGCCAAGCAGGTCGTCGATATCGAGTTCGCGCAGATCCGAAATGCTGACTTTGCCCTGCGCCAAATCGGTCATGCTGGGTAGTGTTCGAACTGACACATGAGCGCCTCGGATTCCACTGAGGATTTCATTACGACGCTTCCGACTCAAGCTTGGCATCGCCAGCAACACGTCTCCGATCGCAAGAGTCGTCACCAAATAGGTCAGGTCAGCAGGGTTGTAGATAGGTAGGCCATTCAACACATGACCATGCAGGCGATCATCGTCATCCAGAAAGCCCGCGACCTGCATCTCAGGGCTGTTGTTCATGGCTGCTGCCAATTGGCGTCCGGTGCGTCCGGCACCATAGATGAGCACTTTGGGACGAGAGGCATGCTTGAGAATGCTTTGGTACTGATCACCGAGCCAGATGCGAGCCAAGGCTCGAGATGCCCCTACAAAGAGCAGAAGGAGAATGGGTTGGATGATCCCAACGGTACGCGGAACGTCTTGAACACCAATCGCCGTAAACACTGAGGCATATATCAGGCCATAGACAGCGATAGCCCTGGCGACCGCCAAGAGAGCTGGCCAACCGCTGTACCTGAAAATGGCCCGATACAGACCCGAAATGATGAAAACCGGTAAGGCCAAGCCAACTGAAGTCACAGCCGCCAACAATGCATTTCCCGACAAGGCGACAAATTCGCCCAGGCGCAGGTAATAAGCCAGCCAGACCGTCAGTACACATAATGCAGTATCAACCGCCAAGACGACAAATCGCTTGGCCCATCGCGGCAGGGCCAACATAGGCATAGCAAAGTTTTGTAGAAGCATTGTTACTCCAGTCAGTTCGCCTGGTTAGTGTGAAACCCCATCCCGACGAAGAACCTTCAACACCGTCAGCCACAGAATCCATAGATCAAATCCGATTGAACGCCTTTGGAGGTACTCAGCGTCCAGTTTGACCTTATCTGGAATCGGCAGCTCATCCCTGCCATTCACCTGTGCCCAACCCGTAAGGCCTGGTACCAGTTCGTGCACGCCCGCATTGGTACGCAAGGCGATCAGGTCATCCTGGTTGAACAATGCGGGGCGCGGTCCGACAAAACTCATGTCGCCTTTGAGGATGCTCCAAA
>JBDLQA010000008.1:0-2578 GCA_039800845.1 Actinomycetota bacterium | reverse complement strand
CGAACGAAGACGCTTGATGTGCACGTCAAGAGTCTTGGTGTCACCGAAATAGTTACTACCCCACACTCGGTCAATAATCTGACCGCGGGTGAGGACTCGGTTTACGTTTTCCAGCAGCAGTTCCAGCAGCTCAAATTCCTTGAGCGGCATGGCTACCTTTTCGCCGTTCACAAACACCTGGTGGCGCTCGATATCAATCTTCACGGGACCAGCCTCAAGCACATCACCCACCGAAACGGTTGGCTCGACCGTGCGACGCAGGACTGACTTCATGCGGGCTAGCAGCTCACGTGTGGAGTAAGGCTTTGTGACGTAGTCATCGGCACCGATTTCCAGGCCGACAACCTTGTCGATCTCGGTGTCCTTGGCGGTCAGCATGATGATTGGCACGTTGCTCGTAGCGCGGATGGACCGGCATACTTCACTACCGCTCTTGCCTGGAAGCATGAGGTCAAGCAGGATCAGATCCGGGTGCTCCGATTCAAACAACGCGATGGCCTTGATTCCGTCTTCGGCTTCGATGGTTTGGTAACCCTCACGCTGCAGCTGCAGCACCAGTGGCTCGCGTAGGTTTTGCTCGTCTTCGACGACTAGAACGCGTGTCATTGTTTAGCCCTTCTGAATTTCGGTTAGTTCGCTTGGCATTTCCGGAATTCGCAGGGTGAAGGTGGATCCCATCCCTGGCTTCGAAAAGAGGCGGATTTCGCCGCGGTGGTTTAACGCCACGTGCTTGACGATTGCCAAGCCCAAACCAGTGCCGCCGGTAGCGCGCGAGCGCGATTGGTCAACTCGGTAAAAACGCTCGAAAATGCGCTCTTGGTCTTCCACCTTGATGCCCGAGCCGTTATCGATCACGCTTACCTCGGCCACTCCGTCAATGGTTCGAAGTCCGACGCCCACCTGCTTGCCTTCGTCGGAGTAGAGCAGAGCATTTTGGATCAAATTACTGACAGCCATCTCAAGTGCAGTGCGCTCGCCGAAGACGATATGTCCGGGTGCAGAAGCAACCTGCACAACCGAACCGCGGTTCTCCGCTAACACCGAGTTTTTCTCGACTGCCGCAGCAATAACCTGGTCCAAATCAACCGGCTCAAAGTTGTCCTGCTTGTCGCTGGACTGAACCTTGGACAGTTGGATGATGTCCTGCACCAGGTCGCCGAGGCGTTCCGCCTCGCGCCTCAGGTTGGCCGCAAATCGTTTGACGGTTGCTGGATCATCGATGCCATCCTCAAGCGTCTCGGCCAGCAGTCCGATTGCGGCGATAGGGGTCTTCAGTTCATGAGAGATGTTCGCGATGAAATCACGGCGAGTGTCGTCGAGGCGCTTTGCCTCGGTGCGGTCGTCGACCAGTAAAAGCACCAGATTGTTGTCCAGGCGGCCCGCGCGGGCGTGAACATAACTGCGCTCACCGCGCATACCTGTGATTAGGTCGTATTCAGCACTGAGCGCCTGGCGCTGACCGCGGGCTCGCTCGACCAACTCAGACAGCGGTTTGTGAACCAGCATGTGCGATTGCACCAAACCCAATGC
This sequence comes from Actinomycetota bacterium, assembly GCA_039800845.1. Lineage (GTDB taxonomy): Bacteria > Actinomycetota > Actinomycetes > Actinomycetales > Microbacteriaceae > Rhodoluna. Next base: position 1,048 of record JBDLQA010000008.1, on the reverse strand, counting down.
CAGGGCACTGCTGGAAGCACGGACGACCAAACCATTGGTGTCGATGAGGACGCTAGCGGTATCCAGAACATCTAGGAGTTCGCTCAGCTGCGGCGCAATTGCTGCACCCTCAGCCAACTCCAAGGCTGGGATTCCCTCTAGGTACTGGTTCAATGGCCTGACTTTCGGTACGAAAGTTGTTTAATTGGTTAACAACTTTCTTTGCGTTTTCAGAGTAAGTCATATTCACCGCTCAAAAAGCGTCGTGAACGCTGAAAATACTCGAATTACGTGGCTGTTTAGTTGTTGTTCGAAATCTGTTAACCAAGCGCTGGGAGATTACCTTTGGGAACCAACGAAAGGGAATACATGCGCGAGGTTTTCCAGAACCAGTTGTCCGATGTGCAGGGCCGACTGGTGGAAATGGCGGAGTCCGTCACCACCATCATGGATAAGGCGTCTACCGCCTTCCTGAAGAGCGACGTGGCTCTGGCCGACGAGGCCATCGCCCTTGCCGAGGCAAACGAAAACCGCGCTCTGGCCCTAGATGAGATCGTTATCCGAGTACTTGCCAAGCAGTCCCCTGTCGCACGAGACCTACGCATCCTGGTTTCGGCTTTGCGCATTAGCGCCTCGCTTGAACGAATGGGAGCGCTGGCAGGGCACATTGCGGCAATTGCCCGCTACCGCTACCCGGGAACCGCAGTTCCCGAGGCTCTCCGCGAAACCTTCTCGGAGATGGGTCGCCTGGACGTAGAACTCGGTCGTCGCGTGACCACTTTGTTGAAGAACACCGACGTAAACCTGGCTCGTGAAATTCAAGCCGAAGACGCCCGGGTAGACGAACTACACCGCCACATCTTCAGCGTGGTTCTGGGAGACGACTGGAAGGAAAACGCCATGTACACAGTGGATGTAACCTTGGCCAGCCGCTACCACGAGCGCTTCGCCGACCACGTGGTCGACATCTCCAGCAAGGTCTCGTACCTAACCACCGGTGAGTGGTCTGAGGTCGAATAACCCCAGTAATTAGTGAAGGCCTCCCGATTGGGAGGCCTTCAACTTTAAG
>JBDLQA010000007.1:0-13705 GCA_039800845.1 Actinomycetota bacterium | reverse complement strand
TCGCATCCTGGGGCTGGAGTAGGTCCCAAGGGTTGGGCTGTTCGCCCATTAAAGCGGCACGCGAGCTGGGTTTAGAACGTCGTGAGACAGTTCGGTCTCTATCCTCTGCGCGCGTTGGAATATTGAGAAGACTTGCCCCTAGTACGAGAGGACCGGGGTGAACGAACCTCTGGTGTGTCAGTTGTCCTGCCAAGGGCACCGCTGATTAGCTACGTTCGGAAAAGATAACCGCTGAAAGCATCTAAGCGGGAAGCTTGCTTCAAGATTAGTGTTCCATGACTTCGGTCGAGAGGCTCGCAGTAGATTACTGCGTTGATAGGCTGGATGTGGAAGTGGGGACTAAAGACCCATGGAGCTGACCAGTACTAATAAGCCGATGATTTGATTACATTTTTGTTCGCGTCCACTATGTGGTTCCCGAGGTATGGTCGGGAATCGAAATACACACTTATCACTAAGTGCAACGATTCACATAACTCAATAGTGTTTCGGCGGCCATAGCGAGAGGGAAACGCCCGGTTACATTCCGAACCCGGTAGCTAAGACCTTCTGCGCCGATGGTACTGCAAGGGGGACCTTGTGGGAGAGTAGGACACCGCCGGACTTAATTTAGAAAATGGCCACCTTTTTAGGTGGCCATTTTTCTTTTAACTAGCATATTCATCAGGAGGATCTCTTGTCAGAGAACAAAGACGAAGGACAGCAGCGCGACAATTCTGGTCGCGACTCTGGTCGTCCTGCCTGGAAAAAGGACGGACAATCCCGCGATATTCGTGGGTCTGACCGTCCAGCTGGCCGTACTCCGCGTGATGGTGAGCGTCGCTCCCCACGCGATGGCGACCGCCGTCCACCTCGCGAAGGTGGTCGATCGTTTGATCGACCTCGTCGTGATGGTGACGACAGAGGCGCTCGTTTCGAACGTCCTGGTCGCGCCAGTGAAGGCCGTGATGGTCGCGAACGTCCGGTTTGGCAGCAGCGCGTAGAGCGCGAAAAAGATCCAAACCGCGTCAAGAGCCCAATGATCCCTGAGGAAATTACTGAAAAAGACCTGGATCTCCTAGTTCGAGTGCAGTTCAAGACCCTCAGCCCAGAGAATTCCGAGCGCGTTGCTCGTCACTTGGCAATGGTGAACCTGTTGATCAATGATGATCCAGAGCTAGCGCACCAGCACGCCATCGCGGCTGCAGATCGTGCAGGCCGTATCGCTATCGTTCGTGAAACCCTTGCTTTGACCGCCTATACAGTTGGCGACTTCGCACTGGCGCTGCGTGAAATGCAGGCTTACCGCCGCATTTCTGGCGCGAATGACCAGATTCCGATCATGGTTGACTGCGAGCGCGGCTTGGGTCGCCCGGATAAGGCGCTTGAGCTGGGTCGCTCGGTTGACCCGAAGACTCTTGACGCTGGTGTTCGCGTGAACCTGGCTATCGCGATGAGCGGTGCGCGCCTAGACCGAAACGAAAACGATTTAGCTTTGGCCGAACTCGAGATCGCTGAACTCAATCCTGAGAGCGTATTCGATTACTCGCCTCGCCTATTCCGCGCCTATGCCGACACCCTGGAAATCTTGGGTCGCGAGGCAGAATCCAAGCGTTGGAGCAACCTCGCTGACCGTGCCGACAAGGCGCTGGCCGCCAAGAATGCTCCTGCTTTCGAAGTGCTAGACATCGTCGAGGAAATCGAAATCCCAGAGCCGTACGAGTCTCGAAACTCTGGCGGAGATGACCGACCTCGCGCTCCTCGTAAGGAATATGGCGACCGTCCTGCCCGTAGTTTCGGTGACCGTCCTGCCCGTAGTTTCGGCGACCGTCCTGCTCGTGATGGCGACCGTCCAGCACGCAGCTTCGGTGACAGGCCGCGCCGTGATGGTGACGCGCGCCCGGGCGGAGACCGTCCGCGTCGCGACGATGGGGGGCGTCCACGAAGTGATCGACCTCGTGATGATCGACCTCGTGATGATCGACCTCGGAGCGAGCGTCCACCCGATGACCGCCCGCGCGATGATCGTCCACGTCGTGAACCAAGCGATGCCCCGAAGTTAGACTTCGGCGATCGCCCTAAGCGCGCACCTAGAGACGGCGACTCGCGCGGTTTCGGTGGAGCACGCGATGGCGGCGCTCGAGGTTCGCGCGAAGGCGGAGCGGGCGACCGTCCAGGCTGGAAGAAGAAGCGTGACGAATAAGATCTGGGGCAGCTATGACTCGCTGCTGTTAGACCTTGATGGTGTGGTTTACGAAGGCAAGAACGCCATCGAGCCGGCGCCAAAAGTCATTAACTCATTTCAGGACTCCGGTGTAAAGGTTGCTTACGTGACGAACAACTCGTCGCGAAGGCCCACAACCGTAGCCGAGCAGCTTGAGGGTTTTGGTGTCCGTACCACGCCTGAGCAAGTAATAGGGTCTGCGCAGGCGGGAGCCGAGCTGCTTGCAACGCTGATCCCAGCCGGCTCGAAAGTGCTTGTTGTGGGCGGCGACGGATTGCGAAATGCGGTTGAGTCGGCTGGGTTTGTCCTGGTTGAGACCTCCGATGACAACCCGGCTGGCGTAATCCAGGGCTTCGACCCGACTGTTGCGTGGCATCACCTGGCTGAGGCTTCCTACGCTATTCAGCGAGGAGCAAAGTGGGTTGCTACCAATCAGGACTGGACCATTCCACGCGAAAAAGGCATGGCCCCGGGTAACGGAACACTGGTTTCGGCCGTACATACCGCTGTTGGAATACTTCCACCGGTTGCAGGCAAACCTGAACCTGGAATTTTCCACACCGCTGTGCGTGCTCTGGACGCCAAAACCCCGATTTTCGTTGGTGATCGCATCGACACCGACATCAGTGGGGCGAACCGCGCCGGTATTGATTCTGCAGTAGTCATGACTGGCGTTGCGACCCGCAAAGAGTTGCTGGGATTGAAACCCGAGAACCGTCCGAAGTTCATCCTGGGGGATCTTGGTGACCTCACGAAGCCATACCTGGCGCCGAAAGCGACCAAGCGCGGCTTCAAGTGCGGCAAGGTCAACGTAGAACTTTTAGGCAACAAAGTGCGCGTAGTAGATGGCGACCCAAAGAGCCTCGAAGCGCTTCGCGCGGCTTGCGCCGTTATCTACAACGCGGAGTTGCCTATCTATGCTCTCGACGTTGAACCGGCGCTCTACGAGTAGTTGATCCGAAGCCCTACGAGTAGGATTTGAATATGAGCGTGAATCTGCAAGAACAGGTCGAAATGGAGTTGGCTCGAATCGCCGACCTCGACCTGAACGAACAGCCTGAGGCATACGGCCAGCTTCGCGATGTGCTCGAGGCGGCCCTCGAAGCGCTTCCTCAGCCTGAGTAGTTCGGATACATTCCCCAATGAGCATGCGTCTAGACATGGCCCTAGTTGAGCGCGGGCGCGCTCGCAGCCGAAACCACGCCGCCAGCCTGATTGAGGCCGGACGCGTGATTGTCGGCGGGCTGCCTGCTCGCAAGGCCAGCCAGCCCGTAACTGAAGACTCCGAAATCAGCGTGCTCGAAGCGATTGACTACGTATCTCGCGCAGGGCACAAGCTGGCCGGCGCACTGGACGAGTTCGCTGGGATCGATGTAACCGACAAGCTCTGCCTGGACGTTGGAGCAAGTACAGGTGGCTTCACCGAGGTTTTGTTGCGACGCGGTGCAACCCGAGTCGTTGCCCTAGACGTAGGACACGACCAGCTTGTCGCGGAACTTCGCCGCAACCGCAAGGTCATCAACCTCGAGGGCTTCAACGCTCGCGAGCTAAGCCCCGAAACCCTACGCGAACGTTCCGCGGAAATCGGTACAACCATCGATGTGGAGAAAACCCCCATAGGTGTGGTGGTATCTGACCTCAGTTTCATTTCACTCACTTTGGTTCTGCCTGCAATGGTGTCCGTTGCGCCAGATGCGGATTACGTTTTGCTCATCAAGCCGCAGTTTGAAGTGGGTAAGACATCGTTGAATGCGCGAGGCATCGTGAACGACCACCGTCTGCGTGCGCAATCCATCAAGCAAGTAATTGAATGTGCCCAAGGGCTTGGCCTGACTGTTCAGGGTCTCGAGAAGTCGAGTTTGCCTGGAACCCACGGCAACATCGAATATCTTTTGTGGATAAATTCCAAGGCTGACTCGCATCGGCGAGAATGGTCAGACACAATTGATTTAGTCGCTCGGGAGCGTTAGGAGTCTTCATGACCCGCAGTGTTCTGCTGGTAAGTCACGTGCGACGTGACGAGGCCCTCCACGCCACACTCGAGACCGCAAACCTTTTGTCTTCAGAGGGCATCAAGCCTGTCATGACCGACACTGAGCGAGATGAACTCGCTCGCTGGGCGGCATCGCAGGACCTTGAAGCGCAGGTCTCTTGCATCGGCTTGCTTGGCACTGATGCCAACGTGGCGGATCTTGAGCTTGCGATGGTTCTGGGCGGCGATGGAACAATCCTGAAAGCCGCTGAACTGGTGCGCGAGGCTAACACCCCACTTCTCGGCATCAATCTGGGGCACGTTGGGTTCTTGGCCGAAAGTGAACGCGACGGCCTGCACGAAGCAGTGCAGCGTGTGGTTGCCAAGGACTACAACATCAAGGATCGTCTGACCCTGGACGTCACGGTTGAGGTTGACGGCAAGGTTGTTTACTCCACCTGGGCTCTTAACGAGTGCACGGTGGAAAAAAGTGCCGCTGAGAAAATGCTCGAAGTGGTCATTGAGATTGACCAGCGTCCACTAACCAGTTTTGGTGCCGATGGAGTGGTCATGAGTACACCTACCGGCTCAACCGCCTATGCCTTCAGCGCCGGCGGCCCAGTGGTTTGGCCTAGCGTTGAGGCCCTGCTTTTGGTTCCGCTGAGCGCTCATGCCCTATTTGCGCGTCCACTTGTAATCAGCCCAAACAGTCTTATGGCAGTCGAAGTCCTACACGCCTCCAGCGGCAATGGTGTTATGTGGTGTGACGGTCGTCGAACCACAGCCCTTCCAAGAGGAGCACGAGTCGAAGTTCGTCGCTCCGAGCAGTCGGTGCGTCTGGCCCGATTCCGCCAGGGCGTCTTCACCGACCGTCTAGTGGCTAAGTTTGCGCTGCCGGTAAACGGCTGGCGCGGCACTCACCGTGGATCGGATGAGGTGCTCTAGGCCTTGATCGAAGAAATCATCATCCGTGACCTCGGTGTCATTGGTGAGGCGAGGCTGCAGATTGGCCCCGGATTTACAGCACTGACCGGTGAAACTGGTGCCGGTAAAACCATGATCCTTACCGCGCTGGGACTTTTGCTTGGCGAGCGTGCGGACTCATCATCGGTGCGCAAAGGCCAGAACCAGGCACAGGCCCACGGACTCTGGCGTCTAGACGGCACCGAGGTGGGAGGCGTAATCGCTGAACGGTTGGAAGAAGCCGGGCTTGAATACGACCTCTCGGAACTGATTGTTAGCCGCACTGTATCCGCCGATGGCAAGAGCCGAGCAAGCATTAGCGCACAGCCGGTGCCCGCGGGTTTACTTGCGGAGCTGGGGGAGCGCCTTGTGGTGGTTCACGGGCAGTCCGAGCAACTGCGTTTGAAGTCGGCAGCGGCTCAACGCGAGGCGCTCGATGCCTTCGCGGGTGAACAGCTGGCGGAGCTCATGGTTGAGTACGCCGCTGCGTACAAGAGCTGGCGGGCAGCTGAAGAGCGCCTGGTTGAGTTGCGCAGCGCAGCCGCAACCCGCGGACGCGAAGCCGAGGAGTTGCGCCTGGCTGTGGCGGATCTTGAGCAGGGCGACCCGAAGACAGGCGAAGACGTGGAACTGGCCGAGATTGCAGAACGTCTTGGAAACCTGGAAGCCATTCGATTCGCTGCGGCAAGCGCTCATGAAGCAATCTCGGCCGAAGAAGACGGAGCCGATGTCCTTGGCTTGCTGAGCCAAGCGCGAAAGCAGCTCGAGTCTGCCACTTCATTCGACGCACGTTTGGAGCCACTGGCTAATCAACTGTTGGAGCTTGGCGTTCAAGCCCGCGAAGTTGCAAGCCAGCTGGCTTCGCTGATTGGCGCTCTCGAGGCGGACTCGGAACTGAGCCTTGACCAGATTCAGAGCCGTCGTGCGGTCCTAAACTCGCTCATTCGCCGCTACGGACCAACCCTCGATGACGTTCTCGCATACCGAGAGTCGGCGTCTGCTCGCTTGCTGGACCTCGATACCAGCGAGGATCAGATAATCGAGCTGGAAGCTCGGATCGAAAGCCAGCACTCCGAACTTCGACAGCTGGCTGGCAAGATCACCGAGATTAGAACTCGGGCAGCGAAGGCGCTCGCCGAAGCTGTAACCGAGGAACTGCACGCTCTTGCAATGCCTGGCGCCAGTCTGGTTGTAGAGGTTGCCCCAGCCGAACTCGGACCAGTCGGATCTGACTCAGTGGGAATCTTGCTCTCTTCTTACCCCGGTGCGGATCCTCGCCCTCTGGGAAAGGGCGCATCCGGTGGAGAGCTAAGCCGCATCATGCTGGCCATCGAGGTTGTTTTGGCGCACACTAAATCAAACCCGACCTTCATTTTTGACGAAGTCGATGCCGGCGTGGGTGGTGCGGCTGCTATCGAGATCGGTCGTAGGCTCGCGCGACTAGCCAAGTCCGCCCAGGTAATCGTCGTTACCCACCTGGCGCAGGTAGCAGCCTTCGCCGACACCCACCTGCGAGTCCTCAAGAGTCACAACGAGGAGTTCACTTCCAGCGACGTGAACTCGCTAACCGAAGTGGCTCGCGTGGAGGAATTGGCTCGAATGCTCAGCGGCCTGACCGAGAGTGAACTCGGGTTGGCGCACGCTGCCGAGCTCTGGCAGCTGGCCAAGAAAGAAAAATAAGAATTCCGAAATAAATTCGGGTCGGATATAGGAAGTCTCGGCGAGTCGAAACATAGCCGGTGATAACCTTTAATTCCATGGCACAAGCGATGGATACCGGTAAAACACGTCACATTTTCGTCACCGGCGGAGTGGCCTCTTCCCTTGGTAAGGGTTTGACGGCAGCCTCCCTGGGAAACCTTCTAACAGCACGCGGCCTTCGCGTTGTAATGCAGAAGCTCGACCCATACCTGAACGTGGACCCGGGCACCATGAACCCGTTCCAGCACGGTGAAGTATTCGTGACCGAAGATGGAGCTGAGACCGACCTGGATGTGGGTCACTACGAGCGCTTCCTAGACATCAACCTGCTGCAGTCCGCGAACGTGACCACTGGCCAGATTTACTCGACCGTGATCCAGCGCGAACGCCGCGGTGAGTACCTTGGCGACACCGTGCAGGTAATCCCTCACATCACCGACGAAATCAAGCGCCGCATGCGTCTGCAGGCTCACGAAACCCCTGCTCCAGACGTAATCATCACCGAAATCGGTGGAACTGTTGGCGACATTGAGTCGCTTCCATTCATCGAAGCGGCCCGCCAGGTGCGCCACGATGTAGGCCGCGACAACGTGTTCTTCGTGCACGTTTCGCTAGTGCCATACCTTGGCCCTTCCGGCGAGCTAAAGACTAAGCCGACCCAGCACTCCGTAGCCGCCCTTCGCAGCTATGGAATCCAGCCGGACGCAGTGGTTTGCCGCAGCGACCGCCCACTTCCAGCAAGCATCAAGAACAAGATTGCTCTGATGTGCGACGTGGACGTGAATGCGGTTGTGAATGCAGCCGACGCCAGCAGTATCTACGACATCCCTACCGTTTTGAACAACGAAGGCCTGGACAGCTACATCATCAAGCGCCTTGGCCTTGACTGTGGTGAGGTTGATTGGAGTCGTTGGGAACCTGTGCTGAAGGCCGTACACGAGCCTAAGCACGAAGTGACTGTCGGCTTGGTCGGTAAGTACATCGACCTGCCAGATGCCTACCTCAGCGTTACCGCCGCACTTCAGGCCGGCGGCTTTGCTCACCAGGCCAAGGTGAAGATCAAGTGGATCGCTAGCGACCTGTGTGAGACCGAAGCCGGCGCAGCTGAAAACCTTTCCGACGTTGACGCCATCTGTGTTCCTGGTGGATTTGGTGTTCGCGGAATCGAAGGCAAGCTCGGCGCATTGAAGTTTGCCCGCAACCACCAGATTCCAACCCTGGGACTCTGCTTGGGTCTGCAGTGCATGGTGATCGAATACGCACGTAACGTTGCTGGGCTCGAAGGTGCATCCTCGAGCGAGTTCGACGAAGACGCCAAGTTCCCTGTTATTGCGACAATGGCAGAGCAGGTGGACATCATCGCCGGTGGTGACATGGGCGGAACTATGCGTTTGGGTAGCTACACCGCCGCCCTGAAGCCTGGATCCATTGTTGCGGGTGTTTACGGCAGCGAAACCAGCGAAGAGCGTCACCGTCACCGCTACGAAGTGAACAACAAGTACCGCGACCAGATTGGCGCAGCCGGTCTGGTGTTCTCGGGAACCTCGCCTGACGGCCACCTGGTGGAGTACGTCGAGCTTCCTCGCGAAGTTCACCCATACTACGTTGCGACCCAGGCTCACCCTGAGTTCAAGAGCCGCCCAACTAAGGCTCACCCGTTGTTCCGCGGACTGATCGAGGCGGCAATTGCTCGCCACGAGGCTAACCGCGTTTTCAACGACGAGAACTAAACCCGAGGCAGCGCCAACGATGCCGAAAGACCAGCGCGTAGAGCCCAAAATCACGGCCTCGGAAATTGTTTTCGAGGGCAAGATTTGGGACATCGCACGCGAGTCTTTCGAGTACAACGGCCAGACGCTGGTTCGTGAGTTTGTTAAGCACCCCGGAGCAGTCGCAGTGCTGGCCCTGGATGATCAGCAGCGAGTCCTGCTGATTCGGCAATACCGCCACCCGGTTCGGTCTTACCTTTGGGAAATCCCGGCAGGTCTTCTAGACGTTGAGGGCGAGCCTCGATTGGAAGCCGCCAAGCGCGAGCTTATGGAAGAAACCGGTTACACGGCGAGGCAGTGGACCAAGCTTATGGACTTCATGACCACCCCCGGTGGCAACGATGAAGTAATCACCATCTTCTTGGCTCAGGACCTTGAGCATGTCGGCCACGATCTCGAACTAGAGGGCGAAGAAGTGGACATGATCAAGGAGTGGTTCCCGCTTTCGGAGGCTCTGGCGAGCGTGCTGGCATCGGAGATTCAAAGCCCGAGCGCCGCGGTTGGCATCATGGCGGCGGCTCATCGGTTGGGCGTGACCTCACAGGGAGCGCAATAGCCATGTCCGAGTCGGCCGTCCAAGCGGATGGGGCTGGCGCGCCAAAGCGATTGGACAACCTCGAAGTTTTGGTGGACCGCTACCTTAGGCATCTAACGGTGGAGCGTGGGCTTTCTAAGAACACTCTGGCTGCCTATAACCGCGATTTAGCCGACTACCTAGCTTTTCTTCGAGGCATGGGAATCTCGGAAGTTGCCCAAATCACCGATCTGCACATTGAAACTTTCGTGGAGCAGCTGGGTGGGAGCCGCAAATCTGCATCGGTTGCCAGGACGCTGGCTGGAGTGCGCGGGTGGCACAAGTACCTGCTTCTGGAAGGCGTTATTCAGCGCGACAGCGCGCACCGAGTGAGCCCTCCAAAAGCTGCCAAACGCCTGCCGAAGGCCATCACTGTTGATCAAGTTGTGCAACTTTTGGAAGCATCCGGGCCGGAACCATTTTCGGACACTGATGCTGCGGCCGTGGACTCCATTCGGGTTCGTGACCGCGCGATTGTCGAACTGCTTTACGCCACTGGTGCCAGAGTCTCGGAAATCATCGACCTGGACATCGATGATCTGGTTGACCCAACAATGATTCGCCTACTTGGTAAGGGAAACAAGGAGCGCATCGTGCCGGTTGGCCGATACGCGCAAAGAGCCCTGGAGAACTATCTGGTGAGGACCCGCCCGGCGCTTATGGCGAAGGGAAAGGGCACCCCGGCAGTATTCCTAAACCAGCGAGGTGGGCGCCTGAGCCGCCAGTCGGTTTGGCAGATCCTCACCGATGCCGCAGAAGCCGCGGGGCTCAACCTGGAGGTATCTCCACACACCCTGCGGCACTCGTTCGCGACTCACTTATTGGAAGGTGGAGCAGACGTTCGCGTGGTCCAGGAATTGCTGGGGCATTCATCGGTGGCTACAACGCAGATTTACACCTTGGTGACCGTTGATTCGCTAAGGGAAAACTACGCTCTGGCGCATCCGCGCGCCCAAGCCATTCGGTAGGCTATTTCTCTAGGCACAGCACTACAGGAGGCAGGTCAAATGACCAAGGCAAGCGAGAAGGACACCCGTTTCCCTAAACCAAAGCCACTGTCGTCGCACGGCCCGGCACGCATCATCGCCATGTGTAACCAGAAGGGTGGTGTTGGCAAGACCACCAGCACCATGAACATCGCGGCGGCGCTCGCCGAATACGGTCGCAAGGTTCTGCTGGTTGACTTCGACCCTCAGGGTGCTTTGAGTGCGGGTCTCGGCATCAATGCCTACACCGAAGAGCCAACCGTTTACAACCTACTTGTGGACCGCACCGCTCAGACTCGCGATGTGATCAAGAGCACCAGCGTGCCGAACCTGGACATCCTGCCAGCCAACATTGATCTTTCAGCCGCCGAACTTCAGCTGGTCACCGAAATGGGCCGCGAGAAGGCTCTTCAGCGTGCACTAAAGCAGGTGGCCGATGACTACGACGTAATCATCGTCGACTGCCAGCCATCGCTGGGTCTTCTAACTGTCAACGCGCTGGCTGCAGCGCACGGCGTGATCATTCCTCTGGCCACCGAATTCTTCGCTCTTCGCGGTGTGAAGCTGCTTGAGGACATCATCGAGCGCGTGAAGGAAAACACCAACCCTGCGCTGCAGATCGATGCCGTTCTGGCCACGATGTATGACAGCCGAACCCTTCACAGTCGCGAGGTTCTAGAGCGCGTTCGCGAGCGTTTCGGGGACACCCTGCTCCGCAGCGTTATTGCCCGAACCATCAAATTCCCAGACGCTACCGTGGCAGGTCAGCCGATCACCCAATTCGCTTCGGAATCGCAGGCCGCCGAGTCTTACCGCACCGTTGCGCGAGAGCTGGTCGTCCGTGGCTGCGCCCCTTAACGAGCAACTAGAGGTAGCCAGCGGCTTTGAACTCTCGATTGGAAACTTCGAGGGGCCGTTTGACCTTCTGCTAAATCTGATCTCCAAGCATCAGATGGACATCACCGAGGTGTCGCTCTCGCGCGTCACGGAGGAATTCATCAAGTACGTGCGCCAGCTGGAAGCGGCTGAGGAGCTGGAGCAGGCTTCCGAGTTCTTGGTCATCGCTGCCACACTGCTGGATCTAAAGATTGCCAGCCTGCTGCCACGCGGTGAGGTAGTCGACCCAGAAGACGTTGCCCTGTTCGAGGCTCGTGACCTGCTGTTTGCTCGTCTGCTTCAGTACCGTGCATTCAAGGAAATCTCATCGTGGTTCAACACCGCGATGATCATTGAAGCGCGCCGTATTCCGCGTGAAGTGCGTCTTGAGGACCGCTTCCGCAACCGCAAGCCGGAACTGGTCTGGAATACCACCCTCGCCGAGTTCGCGAAGATTGCCGAAGATGCCCTCACTCCGAGGGAAATCCCAGCTGTTGGCCTCACGCACCTGCACGCCCCGCGAGTTTCGATTCGCGAGCAGGCTGCCGAAGTAGTGCGCCGTCTGCGCAACGAGAAGCAGCTTACCTTCCGTGACCTCATCGGTGGGCTGACTGACCGTGCCCAGGTCGTGGCTCGCTTCTTGGCGATTCTGGAGCTGTACCGCCTGACCGCAATCAGCTTCGAGCAGGAGAGCCCACTGGGCGACGTGAGGCTAACTTGGCGAGCCGAAGACTTTGATAACGACCAACTAAACGCGCTAGGGGCCGAGTATGACTCTTAACTCTCCAGACCTGACAATCCACGCTCAGGCGGTTGACGACGAAAACCTGCAGGCGGCCATCGAGGCGATTTTGATGGTTGCAGAGGCCCCGATTCCGCTTATCTCCCTTGCCGGAGCGCTGGACCGTCCGTTGAACGATATTCGCGGTGCTGTGCAGGAACTACAGGCCGATTACGCCGGCGAACTTGAGGGCTCCCGCAAGCGTGGCTTTGAGTTGCGCGAAGTTGGCGGCGGCTGGCGAATCTATGTTCGCGAGGAATTCGACTGGGCAGTGAACATGTTCGTGGCCAACGAAAATCCGACCAAGCTTTCGCAGGCGGCTCTGGAAACCCTTGCGGTCATCGCCTACAAGCAGCCGATCAGCCGCGGCCAGGTGGCTAGCATCCGCGCCGTCAACGTAGACTCGGTAGTTCGTACTCTTTTGAGTCGTGGACTAATCACCGAACTATTCACCGATGCCGAAACCGGCGCCATCAACTACGGCACCAGCGAACTTACGCTGCAGCTCTTGGGCATTAACTCCTTGGACGAGTTGCCGATGATTAGCCCTTACCTTCCTAGCGCAGACAGCGAGTTTGAAAATGGCATATGATCCAGAGGTTTACGAGCCTCGCTCTACTGAAGGTGTGCGCCTTCAGAAGGCTCTTGCCAACGCGGGTGTAGCTAGTCGTCGTGTTTGCGAGGAGCTCATCATCGAGGGCCGCGTCAAGGTCAACGGCGTAAAGGTCACCGAGCTTGGAAGCCGCATCGACCCTGCCAAGGATTCTGTCACCGTCAACGGCCAGCCGATTCAGCTGGATTCCACCAGAATCTACCTGGCGATGAACAAGCCTGAGGGCGTTGTCTCGACCATGCAAGACGAGATGGGTCGTCCGGACCTTTCCGACTTCGTGAAGCGTTACGACAGAGTATTCAATGTCGGCCGCCTCGATGCCGAGACCACCGGTTTGCTGCTGCTGACCAACGATGGTGACCTTGCTCACAAGCTTGCCCACCCGTCATTCGGCGTTTCGAAGCTTTACTGGGCACACGTTAAGGGCGAAGTAACGCCAGCAACTCTGAACCAGTTGCTCAAGGGTATTGAACTTGAGGACGGATTCATCGCAGCGGACAAGATCCGCCTTTTGGACGCCGCCAGCGACCAGTCATTGGTGGAGATTGTTCTTCACTCCGGCCGTAACCGCATCGTTCGTCGCATGTTTGACGCGGTTGGACACCCGGTAGTTCAGCTGGTTCGCCGCTCCTTCGGACCAATCCAGCTGGGCTCGATTCGTCCGGGCCAGGTGCGCGAACTGAATAAAATGGAAATTAGTGCACTGCTTTCGGCCGCCGACGGAAAAACCGTTCGTTCACCGCGACCAGTGGCAAACAAGCAGCCGCAGCGCCCGCAGCGCGCCACCAAGAATGGTCGCCCGACGGGAAGTTCCAAGGGACGCCCCGAAGGTAAGCGCGGCACCGATTCGAGAAAGCATTAACCATGGCACTACGCGCCATCCGTGGAGCGATTCAGCTTGACCGGGACGACCGTGAGCACCTACTGAAGTCGACTGCCGAGCTTCTCACCAAGATTCTGCATGCCAACGACATCGATAACTCGCAGTTGGTTTCCATCCTGTTTACGGCCACCCCGGACATCACAAGTGAGTTCCCTGCGGTTGCAGCACGCGAACTGGGCCTCGGCGACGTACCTCTAATGTGCTTCGTTGAGATGAACGTAGAGCGCGCGCTTCCGCTGGTTATCCGCATTATGGTGATGGCCGACCTGGACATCGCACGTAGCGAGGTTCAGCACATCTACCTGCGCGGGGCAACCGCGCTTCGACAGGACATCGCGCAGTGAGCCGCATCACCGGGCAGGTTCGCGTAGTAGGTACCGGACT
>JBDLQA010000006.1:0-3359 GCA_039800845.1 Actinomycetota bacterium | reverse complement strand
TCAGGTCCTGCAGCAAAATCTGACTCGGCGCCATCGGCAAGAAAGGCAAAATCATGCTTCCGATGGCAGCGCTGATCATGTTGCCAAAGTCCCCGGCTGTGCCCATCAAGACATACTTCATAGTGTTGTTGAATACCCGGCGACCTTGGCGCACTCCACTCGCCAGAACTCCGAGGTCTTTCTTCAAAAGCACCACATCGGCAGCGTCCTTGGCCACGTCGGTGGCTGAATCCACGGATATGCCTACATCTGCATCGTGCAAAGCAATGGCGTCGTTCACGCCATCACCCAGGAAGCCGACCGCCTTGCCATCCACCCTTAGCGCTCGCAGAATTCGGGCTTTTTGCTCGGGCGATACTCGCGCGAAGACTGTGGTTTCAAGCACCGCTTTTGCCAACTGGGAATCGGTGAGGTCAGTTACCTGGGTGCCGGTCAGCGTGCCAGTCACGTTAATGCCAACTCTGGCGCAAACCGTGGCGGCAACTTCGGCGCTGTCGCCCGTGGCGATCTTGACCTGAATCCCTAGGTCGGCCAGCGCCTGAAGTGAGTTTTGAACGTCGGTCTTGATTGGATCAGCGAAGCACAGGAAACCAGCCAGGCTTAGGCCAGTTTCATCGGCGGGCGTGATCTCAAGGGCCGGCGTGACTTGGTCGGAAGCGGCCGCAGCGCCCACGAACTCCTTGCTGGCAACCGCAATCACACGGCTTCCCTGGCTGTATAGCTCGTTGAGTTTTGCCGTTTGCTCATCGGTTACACCACTGCATTTAGCCAGTAGGTCCTCGGGTGAGCCCTTGCTAACAAGGCGAGGCTTGTCACCAACCAGCACCAGTGCGCTTGCGATGCGGCGTTCGTGATCGAAGGCGATGGTGTCGATGGGTTTGGAAGCGCCAAAACCTGCCGCATTGAACGCCGCCTTGGATTTCTCGTCACTCCACAACGCGGCATCAAGAGCGCTCAAACCGGCCGTGCTTGCTAGGGCACCCGCGTAGTCCGCATCCGTGGCCAACATGCCCAGCACAACCGGGTCAATCCCACCTGTGGAAACGGCACTGAAGTTCACGGCCTTATCAAAGGCAACCGCGCCTTCGGTGAGGGTGCCCGTCTTATCGGTCACCAAAATGTCTAGATCGCCTAGGTCCTCGATGCTCACAAGGCGCTTCACCAAGACACCGTCTTTGGCAAGCCGACGCGAACCTATTGCGAGAGCGGTACTGACAATCGCGGGAAGTAGCTGCGGGGTCATTCCCACGGCAAGAGCCAGCGCAAACAGAACGCTGTCGATGACGTTCTTGCCTAAAAGCCAATTCACTCCAACAACCAGAACGGCTTGGATGATGGCAATGCGCAACAGGAAAACGCTGAAGCCGCGCAGGCCTCGTTGGAAATCAGTCTCGGGTACGCGGTCGCTCAGCCTCTGTGCAATCTGCCCAAACTCGGTGCGGCCTCCGGTAAGTTCCACCTGGCCAATCGCGGATCCCGCACGAACCACCGTGCCCATAAGAGCTTTGTCGCCCGGAGCCTTGCTAACCGGCATTGACTCTCCAGTGATGATGCTCTCATCGCAGTCCAAATCGTTGGTGCTAACTAGCGTTATGTCCGCAGGAATGACCGTGCCTAGCGCCAACTGCACCAGGTCTCCCGGCACAAGTTGCGTTACATCTATCTGAGCGGCAACGCCATCGCGGATTACGGTCGCCCGGTGGGAAGTTCTCGCCTGAAGGTCGGCGCTCGCCTTCTCGGCTCGGTACTCTGTGGAAAGCCCGAGTGCAACCGACATTGCCAGAATCACTGCAATGGTGGTGGTGTTTCCAACGTCTCCAAGAACTCCAGCGATGGCAGCGGCGCTGGCCAGCAGGATCAGGATTGGATTTTTGAACTGCCGCAGCAGCAAGCCAATAATCGTGAAGTGATGAGTCTGTATAGCGTTAGGGCCATACTGGGCGAGGCGCTTTGCGGCCTCTGTTGCCGTCAATCCGGTGGCCGGAGTCCGCTCAGGCACCGTAACCATTTCAGTGTCCATCTTGGCTTCAGACTATCCTTTAAGCGTGGTGCCTTTGGCCCCACCGATGGAAAAGAGCGAAGTCCGGTTAGATTCCGGCGCTGTCCCGCAACTGTAAAACCGCATTGGTGACCCATAAAGTCATCGCTGCAGCAAGCCAGGTCGACTCCTCCGTTGCCGCAACCAGCCTCGAGAGAAGGTTCGGGATGTTTTCGTTTAAACGCCCTTTAAGCACTGCGCTCGCAGTTGTCGTTTTGTCCGCCGGACTAGGTCTTGGCCAGAGTGCCCAGGCCGCGAACTCTTCGGCGGTCACACCGCCCAAGCGCATCATTTCCCTTTCGCCCAGTGCCACCGAAATCCTTTGGGGCATTGGTGCGGCCAAGCAGGTGATCGCCGTCGATGACAACTCCAACTTCCCGGCCGGCGTGCCCACTACCAAGCTGAGTAGCTTCACGCCAAACGTTGAGGCACTCGCTGCCTATAAGCCAGACTTGGTCGTTTTGCAGGCGAACGCCACCAAAGCCACCGATGTCCAAGGTGCGCTGAAGAAGCTGGGCATCAAGGTGTTCTTGGAGCAGACCCCCAATAATCTGGCTCAGGCGCTCGCCGAGTTCCGCTCGCTCGGTGCCGCAACCGGTCACGCTTCGCAGGCGGCCAAGTTGGCAGCCGCCGTGAAGCAAAAGATCGCGGCAACCGTTGCCCGCCTTTCGGTGCCAAAAACCCGCGCGTTCATCGAGCTAGACAACACTCTCTATTCAGCAACCAGCAACACCTTCTTGGGTGGTGTGTTGAAGGCTTTCGGGGCCACCAACATCGCCGATGCTGCTGGCAAAGTTGCCAAGAGCGATTACCCGCAGCTGAGTTCTGAGGCGCTCATCGAGGCGAACCCGCAGGTAGTTTTGCTCACCGATTCCGAATGGGGAGAAAGCAAGGAAACTGTCCAGGCCAGAGCCGGCTGGAGTGCGGTTGATGCTGTCAAGTTCGGCAAGATTTTCGCCATCAATGGCGACATCGCGAGTCGATGGGGTCCGCGCTTGATAGACCTCTACTCGCAGATCGGCGATGCGCTAGCGCATGTCAAATAGAGTCCGATGGGCAACCGCAGTTGCCGCCTTTGCGCTGCTGGTGGCCCTTACCGTGGCCGTAGCGGTTGGCCCGCTGAGCCTGCCGTTCGGCGGGGTTATCGGCACGCTTTTTGGCAACCAGCATGCTCTGTCACCCCTTGAACAAACTGTTCTGTTGCAGATCCGCCTACCCCGCGTCCTGCTCGCGGGTTTGGTTGGCGCTGCTCTTGCAGGCAGCGGCTCGGTCTATCAGACGGTCTTCCGCAATCCGCTAGCCGATCCATACCTGCTGGGTG
>JBDLQA010000005.1:0-10583 GCA_039800845.1 Actinomycetota bacterium | reverse complement strand
CGTTGATGGTGATCTCTTTACCGCCAGCCGAAGCGCCCTTATAGGCGATTGCGGTGTTCTTGGCGAGAATGGTGATGCCCTTCTCGCGCTCGAGGTCGCCGGAGTCCATTACGCGCTCTGCAACAGCAGCGTGCGAGTCGAAGGAGTTGGTCTGACGGAGCATGGCGTCCACAAGAGTGGTCTTGCCGTGGTCTACGTGGGCAACGATTGCAACGTTGCGAATGTCATCTCTGGATACCAGAGCCATAGTTTGTCCTTACGGGCACGAGCGTAGTTAGGTACTAGCTCGTTGGGGTTGGATTAGGGCCTAGGCAGCATTTGCGCCGGCCGAGACCCCTTAAGTCTACTTGCCCTTGCCCGAAACCGACCAGTTTGAATAGCCCCAAACCACGGAATTGTTTGTGGTGGAAGCCGAATAGCCCTTGATTTTGCTGGTCCAGACCACCAAGCGCTCGGTCTGGAATAGCGGCAAACCGTAGAAATTCTTCACCAGTAGGCCATCCAGAGCCTTGCCGGCGTCGGCAGAAGCCACCGGATTCTTACCGTCCTTGCTGAAGCCCTTGGAAATCAGGGAGTCAACATCGGCGTTTTGGAATCCGGTCAAGGCGCCAACTGCGGTTGCCAATGCGGCGTTGTCAGCGTTCAGGCGCCCCTGATCGGTGATGTAAACATCCCACTGGCCGCTTGCAAGCACCGATGCCGGGTTCTCGCTTGAAACGTTGGCGATGTCGAAGCCACCGAGCTTACCCAGGCGGGCCAGCTCACTGTATTCCAACTGACCGCGCGGGCCGTTGGCGTCGAAAACCACACGGATCTTGATTGTGCGATCAAACTTGGCGGCCTGCCAGCCTTCGGCCGAAGATTCGGCATCCTGGAACTGGTAGGCGCTGGTTCCGTTGGTGTCTACAGAGTTTTGATAGCTGGAGTCAGAGCTTCCAAAGACCAGTGAATCGGTCTTCGACAGGCTCTTATCCCCCGCAAGTTCACTCCAGATGCCCGCGCGCGGCACAAACTGGAAGAAACCTTGACGGGCAGCCTGGGCCTTCTTGGAATCGTTCTTCCAGGTGGCTGCATTGAATGCAGACCCCGCGCCATAGTTCAGCAGCATAACCTCGTTTTGCCCGGAGTCACCGAGGCTGGTGCTATAACCAGCAGCCTTAGCCTTGCCCTCCTGCTGCACCAGGTTGGACATCGTGGTGGCAACCGGAGCGGCCAGGTCAACCTGCTTGGCATCGATAGCATTAGCCAGGTCATCGCCCGTGTTGAAGCATGAAACGGTCACCGTTGCCACCGATGCCTTAGGGCCGGCGGAATAGCCCGGATCCGCCGCCAAAACCACACTGGAGCTACTGGCCGACTTCACCTTGTATGCGCCTGCGGTTAAGAACAGGCCGGAGTCGTAGGACGAACCGTCGGTCGGGGCGTTGAAGGCGTTCGCGAAGGCGTTTGCTACATCGGTGGCGTGGTCCTGGTTTGCACCCGTTGCAATGTCCTGAATCACCTGCACTGCGTGATCATCGGTGAGGTTTTCACTGGGGAGCGCCAACTTGGCAAGCTGATGCGCCGGTACCGAAAGTGGAAGAACCGTCTGCCAATCGGTGATTGGCCGAGTGAAGTGCAGGCGCACTCCCCCGTTGATGAAGCTGAGTTTGTTGGCAAGCGCCAACGAGGTGAGACGGAGGTTGCTGGAGTAGCCTGGCTGCTGGGCATCGGTGGCGGCTAGCCAAGAAACCGCTAGGTCTGCCGGACTAACCGCTACCCCGTCACTCCACTTAGCCTTGCCGGTCAGCGTGAACTCGAAGTCCTGAGAGGTAACCGGCTTGATGGCACCGAAGTCGGTGTCCGCGACCAAAGCGCCAGAGGCATCGTGCGAATAAAACGAAGGGAGCGTGAGAGTGGCGATATCCGCCGCGGCCTGGGCCGAGCCAGGAGCCGCCAAAATCTGGGTGTTCAGGGATGCCAGCGGACCGGCTTCACCGATGGTGAGGGAAGTTCCAGGAACCAAGCCCTGGCTGGCAGGCGACGAAGAACAACCGGTTAGCGCCGCGACCAAAAGGCCAGCAAGTGCAATAAAGGCAACTGACTTCTTCAAAACTTTCCTTAAATCCCTAGCGCTCGGTTCCCCGAAGCCAACTCTCAGCGGCAAGAGAAAACCCGAGCAACCTTCTGGGATTTAAGGTTACTCGGGTTTCCTGAATGCTAGCGACCAGCCGCTTCGCGCTTTGCCTTCTGAAGTGCTGGGTCCGGAACTGGAACAGCCGAGATCAGGCGCTGGGTGTACGCGTGCTGCGGGTTCTTCAAGATCTGGTCTCGCGGACCCTGCTCCACCAGCTCACCGTTCTGCATTACGGCGATTCGGTGCGACAGGATGTCCACAACGGCTAAGTCGTGACTAATGAATAGACACGCGAACTTGAGCTTGTCCTGAAGGTCCAGCAGCAGGTCCAGGAAGCGGGCCTGCACAGATACGTCCAGCGCACTGGTTGGCTCATCGGCAATCAGCAGATCTGGGGCCAGGGCCAACGCGCGGGCGATTCCCACACGCTGACGCTGTCCGCCCGATAGTTCGTGCGGGTAGCGGTTGCGATAGCTACGTGGAAGCTCAACCGAAGCGAGCGCGTCCTCAACCATTCGGTTCAGCTCTGCACCCTTGGCGACTCCCGCGAGCAGAATTGGCTCACCGATGGACTCACCAATCGGTAGGCGCGGGTTCAGCGAAGACGCTGGATCCTGGAACACGATTCCGGTGCTGCGACGAATACTCTTGAGCTGCTTCATCGACGCCCCAGCGATTTCCTGTCCCAGAATCTGGATGGAGCCGCTCTTTGCCGGAATCAGACCGATGGACGCACGGCCCACCGTGGTCTTGCCCGAGCCAGATTCACCAACGAGACCAACGATTTCACCCGGATAGATTTCCAGGTTGAAGTCTTTTACCGCCTGGAATGCAGGGATGCGGCCACGCTTCGGGTACTCGATGACCAGGTTCTCAAGTTTCAGAACCGGAGCAGGCTTGGCCGGGGCTTCCAGAACGCGCGATGGAGCGAATCCAAGCTTTGGAACCGCGGCCAGCAACTGCTGCGTATACGGGTGCTGTGGTCGGTTGAAGATTTGGTCCGCAGTGCCCTTCTCAACGGTTATGCCGTCCTTCATCACCAGGATGTCATCGGCAAGGTCTGCAACCACACCCATATCGTGGGTGATCAACAGAACCGCAGAGTTGAGCTTGTCCTTGAGATTTCGCATCAACTCGATGATCTCGGCCTGAACGGTCACGTCCAGAGCCGTAGTCGGCTCGTCCGCGATCAGAAGAGCCGGGTCACACGCCAGTGCCTGAGCGATCATCGCACGCTGGCGCTGACCACCGGAAAGCTGGTGAGGGAACTTGTCCACCGACTTCTCCGGGTTCGGAATCTCCACCAGAGTGAGCAGCTCGATAGCACGCTTACGAGCCTCGGCCGGACCCACGTTGAAGTGAGTTCGGATGGTCTCGATGATCTGGAAACCAACGGTGTAAACCGGGTTCAGTGCGGTCATCGGCTCCTGGAAGATGTAGGCAACTTCCTTACCGCGGTATTTGCGCAGCAGGGCGCTGTTAGCACCCAGCATTTCGGTCCCCTTGACCTTCACGGATCCGCTGGTGCGGGCGTTTGCAGCCAACAGACCCATCAAACCCATCGATGATGAGGATTTACCGGAACCAGATTCGCCCACGATGGCCAGCACCTGACCGGCGCGAACCTCGTAGTTCATGTCGATGGCGGCCGGATACCACTCGCCATCAACCCAGAACTCGACGTTGTAGTTTTCTACTTTGAGGATTGCTTCGTTCGAAATAGTCATTTCAATAAGTCCAGTCTCTAACTATCTCTATGCCTCGTCGGCAGGCTTCTTGAAGGTGGCCTTGATCAGGTCCTTGCGGGTGATTCGACGACGCTGGCGTGGGTCGAAGGCATCACGCAGACCGTCACCGATGAAGTTGACGCAGAGTGCAATACCGATAATCAAAACACCAGGCCAGTAGAACAGCCAAGGGCTAACCGTGAACGAATCTTGGTAGTCGCTAATCAGCGAACCAAGGGAAACGTCTGGCGCCTGCACACCGAAACCTATGTAGGACAGCGCAGTCTCGAGCAGAATCGCGCCAGCGAGCAGCAGCGTTACCGACACGATGATGACGCCCATCGCGTTCGGCAGGATGTGCTTGAAGATGATGCGGAAGTTAGATGCACCGGCAACACGCGCTGCATCAACGAACTCACGCTCGCGGAGGCTCAGGAACTCACCGCGAACCAGACGCGAAAGGCCGGTCCAGCTGAAGAATCCAAGGTAGACCGCCAGAGCAACCACACCCAGGTTTCCAAAGCGGAAACCGATTACCGCACCGATGATGATCGATGGGATGGTGATGATGAAGTCGGTGAAGCGCATCAGAACTGCGTCAACCCAGCCGCGGAAGTAACCGGACACTGCACCGATAACGGTACCCAGCAGACCACCGATCAGACCCACAATGAGCATCACCATGATGGATTGTTCCGCTCCGCGCATCACCAGAGCGAAGTAGTCACGGCCGATTGGGTCCTGACCAAACGGGTGGTCCGGGCTAGGGCAGCCCACCGAGGTGGCACAGAAGTTTGTGTCAGGAATATCGGTGAGGGTGTATTTCCACCAACCAGGGATGGTGATTGGGTGGTCCTCGGTGCCCAGGTGAATTCCCGAAGCTGAGAAAACAAACAGGGTGATGAGCACAAGTGCGATCAGCGAGATTACCGCTGGCTTGTGACGGAAGAAACGCTTGCGGATGATCTGACCTTGGCTGAGGCCTTCGGTCTCGTGCAGAGCAATAGCGTTTTCGCTGTTTTCGGCGGTTGATTCCGCCGCTACATTCTTCTTGGCCATGTTTACTTACCAACTCGAATTCGTGGATCAAGCGCCGAGTACAAGAGGTCGGCGACGAGGTTTGCCATAACGGCCATGAAAGATGTGATTGCAAATACACCCATGAGTAGGTTCAAGTCCTGGGTGCTAATCGCGGCACGGAAGAGCGTTCCCATACCGTGCCAGCCGAAGACCGACTCGGTGATGATCGCTCCACCGAGCACGCCTGCGAAGTCGAAGGCCATCAGTGTGGTCAGTGGGATCATCGCATTACGCAGAGCGTGACGAACAATAACGGTTCGCTCGCTCAGACCCTTTGCACGGGCAGTACGGATATAGTCCATGTTCATAACCTCCAACAGGCTTGCACGCGAGTAGCGCACGTAGCCGGCGAAGGAAATGAGGGTCAGCGCGATGGTAGGAAGCAGAACGTGAACCAGGCTGTCCATGAACAAAACCCAGAAGTTGTCGCTGCTTAGGCGCACGCTGATTTCACCGATAGTCGGAATCGGACGCATGTCGATTCCATCGGAGTTGATGTAGACGCTCCAGGTCTGCATCAGCTTATCGATCAGCAGGAAGAGGTAGGCAAACGCGGCCGAAATGACGGTTACGCGAATTGCAGAGCCGCGGTCAACCTTGGTGAAGGCAAAGGCGGCGATAACGGCCACCACAACCAGACCAACCAAAGGCAGGAGCATGAGGCCGGCATTGAGGTTCTTTGCCTGCCAGAATGCGTTGATTGGAAAGTATGCAACTACAGCAACTGCAATAACGGACAGTGCGGCGTAGAGCACTCGCTTGTTTTCGAAGCCGACGATAATCGTCGTGATGCCGATAGCGATTGCGCCAGTAATCAAGGCGACTCCGATGATTCCCAGACCAGGTACCAGAATCCAGTTGGTCAGGTTGATAACGATTAGCAAAATGGTGGTTAGCACGGCGGTTGAACCGAACAGAATCCAGACTCGCTTGCGGTCACCGCCCATAAGACCAGCCACAACGAGACCCATTACAACAGCCACACCGAGGATCCAGGGAGGAGTTATCTGCCCGCTGGCAAGGAAGTTGTTAAATTCGATTGCCATGTACTGCTTCAGAAGAACTGCCACCCAGAAAACGGGCAGCGAGAACATGAGGAACGAGACGAAAGTCATTGTGTAGTCCAGGCGACTGTACTGGCGGATAGCTGTGATCACACCGACGGTGATACCCAAAAGAATCGCCAGGATGGTTGCGCCAAGAACTAGGCGCACGGTCACCGGGATTGCCGCAGAGATCTCATTGATTACCAACAGGTTGTCGCGGGTTTTACCGAGGTCGGCGTGACCGGTGAAGATACCTAGGACACCCTTCAGCCAGCTGAAATAGCGGATCGGCGGCGGTACGTCCAACTGCAGCTGCTGAGTGAGCTGGTGGATGAGGAAGTCTCTGTTTTTCGCGCTGCTAGTGCGCAGCTCTGCGAGCGGGTCTCCCGAGTATGCCTCTAGGTTGTAGACGATAAACGAGGACCCGAAAAGAATCAGGAGTACAACTCCGATTCGGCGACCGATGTAAGCAATCAATTTGTTTCCGTTCTGCGGGAAAATCCCTGTTTCACTCAAGTTGGGGGCACCCGCTCGCGGATGCCCCCAACTTTTTGAGTTTGTTCTAAGAGTGAACTAAGCCGCTCTTAGAAGTGCCACTCCCAGTAGTTCCAAACCATGTTTGGAATCAGCGGGCTTGGCTTTACGCCCTTGAGTGAACTGCTGTAAGCGGATACCTGAGGCCACTGGTACAGAGGCAAGGTCCAGGCGTTAGCCATGATGATCTTGTCTGCAGCGGTGTACTTGGCAGCTAGCTGCTTAGCGGACAGCGGAGCTTCCAGGCTGTGCAGGACAGTGTCCAGAGCCGAGTCATTCCAGCCGTAGTGGTTGTTGCCACCGTCGCTCTGGTAGTTAGCGTTGTTGCCGGTCTGGCTTACGCTCTGAGGAGCCCAAGCAAACATTGCAACGTCGTAGTTTGGATCGTCAAGCAGGCTGGACCAAGCAGCGTTACCTACGGTCGAAACCTTGAAACCGGCCTTGGCTTCTTCAGCAGCGATCAGGAGGTTCTCACCGATACGACGAGCGTTGTTCTTGAACAGCATGTTGATAGCAACACTGTTCGAACCAGCTGCTGCATTCGGGTACCACTTCTGAACTAGCTTCAGCGCAGCAGCGTCGCGGTCTGCCTGGGTGCCTGCGTTGTAAACGCTAACTCCACTGCCCTTAACATCAGCTGCATAGCCATCCTGACCAGGCAACAGCATGTTGCTGTTCATAACGGTTGCGTCAGCCTGGTTGGTTGGGTCGTATGCCTGAGCAACTTCCTTGTTAACAATCGACTGGCGAGGTAGAGCGAGCAGGAACGCCTTGCGGAGGTCCTTAGCCTTCTGACCGTGGGAGTCAGCGAATGGACCGTTGTAGTCAGCTGCGTTTGCATCTGTCTGCAGTGCGCTGTTACCTACACGAAGGTCAACGTGCTCATAAGTCATGGTGCTTCCGGTCTCAACCTTTACACCAGACAGGCCCTTTAGCTGCTGGAAGGTAGCAGTGTCTGGCTGGCCGTCGTAAACGTCGATCTCGCCGTTGCCCAGAGCCTGAGCTGCTGGCGAACCATCGCTTACGAAGGTGAAGATCACCTTGCTGATTGGGTTGGTCTTGGATAGCGCAGGACCAGAGGTGTACTTGGCGTTGCGAGTCAAGGTAACCGAAGTGTTCTTGATTGCGCTAGAAACGATGAAACCACCGTTGCTCACCAAGAGCAGCGGGTTGGTGCTGCTGCTGATGTCCTGGATGTTGTAGCCGTTCGACCAGATCTTACCCATGGTGGCTAGACGGGTGTTTGCACCCTTCAGACCAGCGTTGAAGTCCTTTACGAACTGAGCGGTTGCCTTAGCACCTTCAGCCGCGCTAGGGAGCGACGACTTGCCGTCAACCATGAGCTCAAGTGCGTGAACCGGTGCTGGTCCAGGGCCGATGATCTGCCAGTCAGGCTGGAACGAGTCGTACTTGACCAGTACCGACATTCCGTCCTTACTGAGGGTAACGCTCTTGACGTGGCTGTCATAGACGCCACCGTAGCCAGCCGAGGTGAAAGCAGGCGATCCATCGCCCGATGGGTCGCCCAGACCGGCCTTCTTGGAGTAAGCGCTGCTGTTGAGGATGTGGCTGAGCAGAAGGTCAGCACCGGTGATTGCAACGCCGTCAGACCAAACCTGGCCCTTGTTGACGGTGTAGTTGACTTCGAAGTCACCCTTGACGTTCTTTACGATGCCGAAGGTACCGAACTTGGTGTTACGAACCAAGTTTGGCTTGTTGTCGTAGTACCAGAAACCGGCGCTGGTCAGGTACCCGATGTCACTGTTGGTGACGAGGTTAGTGTCTGGGGTGCCAGAGTTCAACGAGGTCATTGCGGTGGTCTCGTTGATAATGACAGTCGACTTGGCGGCTGCATTTGCTGTGGTTGCAGCGAAGCTGACGGCAGTGGTGCTTGCCAACAGACCCGCGGCGAGCAATGCAACAGAACGCATAGTGCGCTTTGCCTTCATATTTCTCTCCTTGATAGGTGTCGCAACGTCATCGCTGAAACCAACTGGCAGAGAGACCAGCCACTTTCGGCAACAACGCCTTGGGTGTAACCAATCTAGTAGGAAACGGAATATGTTTTTCGAAAAGTGTTCTGTTATTGACTCTTTTTACAAGACATTTACAAAACCGTGACAATTCAAAAAGACCCCGGCTTGAGAGCCAGGACCTTTCGGGAAAACGGGTTTTAGAAGACGCTACCACCGTTGATTGCAAGCAGTGGAACCAGTGCAACCGAAGCCACCAGGAGCGCGAGGTTGATCTTCCAGGTGTACTTGGTCTCGCCACGAACAGCGTGCATGATGATTGCGACAACCATGACCAGAACCAGCCCAACAGCCGCGGCCACTCCCCACGGCTGAGCCCAAGCCAAACCGAGGAATTCGCTGGCGATTGGAGCCACAACAATTCCAGCAGCGCCGACAAGCTCAAGAAGAGCAATGGTGCGAACTGCAGGCTTTCCAGCCTTAGGAACCCAACCCATGCCGGCTTCAACGAGCTTCTCCATCGGAGCGGTCAGCTTGAAGCTGCCAGCCTTGAAATAAGTTAGAGCCAGGAATGCGGTGAGCACCCAAGCAACGATTACGCCTGCAATCTGCATGATGTGTACTTTCTGCTAAGACTTGTTTTTCGCTTATTCTGCGTTTACAGTAGTTAGTAAAGCACCCCTTTACATTCTTTGTCAAGTGGGGCTTGATAAAACTTCAAGGGCTAGAATTTCTAAACAGTCGAAGTTCCAGAAGTAGAAAGGTGAAGCATGGACATCAAAGCACAGGCAGAACGCCAAGGCGATGCTTGGGTTGTCACCTGCCCTGAACTGGACAACTTCACCGCCACCTCCAAGCGCCTGGACAAAGCAGAAGAGCTGATCAAGGCCCTAGCTTCCAAGCAGCTTGGCGAATCAATCTGCGACATCGTCGTCACCCTGGATGCAGTAATGCCTGGCATCGTATGCGACATCGAAAAGGCGCAGGCGAAGATGGTGGAAGCCACCAAGCTCCAGGAGCAAGCCTCTACCGAGATCCGCGACGTAGTGCGACGCGCACGCGAGCAGGGATTGACTATGCGCGACATCGCGGTGCTGCTAAACGTGACTCCACAGCGCGTTGCGCAGCTGTGTGATTGCTAGTCGCCTTCGGCAACTGCGACTGCTAGTCGCCTTCGGCAACTGTGACCGCTAGTCGCCTTCGGCAACTGCGACTGCTAGTCGCCCCTCCCCCAAACGAAAAAGCCCACCACGCGGTGGGCTTTCTTTTTGAGCTCTACAGGCGCCAGGTGGGCAGCTTCCAGCCGCGGGTGATGGCTAGGACTCGCAAAACGATGATCACGCCAGCCGAAAGCCACAGCGAAACCCAACCGGGCCAGCTGCCCGCATCTCCCAGCACCACAATCCACGAACCAGTGAACGAGATCACAGCGTAAGGGCGATGGTCGATGAACACCTGTGGAATCTCCGTAACCGCCATATCGCGGGCGATTCCACCCACGATTGCGGTCATCGTGCCCAGGATTACCGCCACAATCGGTGACTGACCTGCAGACAGCGCGATTTGGGTTCCACCGGCGCTAAAAATGCCGAGACCGATTGCATCTGGCCACTGCACTGCGCGCTCGGTGAGGTCTAGGTGGCGCTTACGCAGGAAGAAAAGCGAAAGCACGCACATGGCGATGATGATGTAAATCCAATACTGATTCTGAACCCAGAAGAAAGGTCGGCGGTCCAGCAGAACATCGCGCATGGTTCCACCGCCGAAAGCAGCAAAACCGGTGACCATAATCATGCCGACGAGGTCTAGCTTCTTGCGCGCAGCTTCCAGCAGCCCAGAGATTGCGAACGCCAGAATGCCGAGCGATTCGAAGATCAGGTTTCCGTTAGAAACCAGCCAATCCATGGTGCCAGCAGTAGACGTCATGAGCCAATTGTGGCAGAAGACTCAAGCCTTAGCGTTTCTTCCGCTTGAAACCGTCGAAAAGCCACATCAGCAAAACAACAACCACAACAGCAATGATTGTCAATTCGCCTTCAAAAGGCAGCGTGCCCATAGTTCCCATAAATAGCCTCCTGGCTTTTTACAAGCGCCAACGCACACAAAC
>JBDLQA010000004.1:0-7291 GCA_039800845.1 Actinomycetota bacterium | reverse complement strand
GGATCCTGACCAACGCCGGCAAAGAAACCCTGGTAGGCCTCTGCAACCTTGGCCGGAGTGGCCTGGAGCTCGGGACGGTTCGGGTCTTCACCAATCGCCGAGATCAACTCGGCGACCGCTGCCTTGATTCGCTGGCTGTCAATCATGAGCTACTCGCCCTTTGGAGCCTTCGGCTTGCGGGCGGCTGGCTTCTTCGGTGCTGCAGCGGTCTCGGTCTTCTTTGCCGCAGGCTTACGAGCAGGCTTTGCCGCCTTCTTTTCGTTAGCGGTTGCAACCGCCTTACCATCGGTGGTGGAAGCCTTTGCCGGAATTGCAATTGGCGGTAGCGAAGACACAGGGCGCTTAGCCGAAGACAGCCAAGTCTTGCGCTCAGGAAGCTTCTTTACGCCTTCGAATATCTTGGCTACGTCCTCCGCCTGCAGGGTCTCCTTGATCATCAACTGGCGAGCCAGCTCGTCAAGAATGTCGCGGTTCAGAGTCAGTGCCTGGTACGCCTCGGTGTGGGCGTTCTCCACAAACTCACGTACTTCGCGGTCGATAACCTGTGCGGTTGCCTCCGAGTAGTCGCGCTGCTGAGCCATGTCTCGGCCGATAAATACTTCGCCACCGTTGCCATAGGAAACGGAACCGATGGAGTTGCTGAAGCCGTACTGAGTGACCATGGTGCGGGCGATGTTGGTCGCCTTTTCAAAGTCGTTAGAGGCGCCGGTGGTTGGGTCGTGGAAGACGATTTCTTCCGCAACGCGGCCGCCCATTGCCCAGGCCATCTGGTCTAGCAGCTGGTTGCGCGAAACAGAGTAACGGTCTTCAACCGGAACAACCATGGTGTAGCCGAGGGCGCGGCCACGGGGAAGAATGGTGATCTTGGTTACAGGGTCGCTGTGGTTCAGGGCCGCGGCTACCAGAGCGTGTCCGGCCTCGTGGTAAGCGGTGTTGAGGCGCTCCTGGTCCTGCATCAAGCGGCTCTTCTTCTGTGGGCCACCGATTACGCGGTCGATCGCTTCATCCATGGTTGGGGCATCGATGATCTTCTTGTCGCCACGTGCGGTCAGAAGCGCAGCCTCGTTCAAAACATTCGCTAGATCCGCACCCGTGAAGCCAGGGGTGCGGCGCGCAAACATCGCCAGGTCAACGTCGTCGCCGATTGGCTTGCCCTTTGCGTGCACCTTCAAAATCTGCTCGCGACCAATCAGGTCTGGCGCGGTCACGCCAATCTGGCGGTCGAAGCGGCCAGGGCGCAGAAGCGCTGGGTCCAGGATGTCTGGACGGTTGGTTGCCGCAATCAGAATGACGTTGGTCTTGCTGTCGAAGCCGTCCATCTCAACCAGAAGCTGGTTCAGGGTCTGCTCGCGCTCGTCGTTTCCGCCACCGATTCCGGCACCGCGGTGGCGACCAACAGCATCAATTTCGTCAACAAAGATGATCGCAGGAGCGCTCTGCTTGGCTTGATCGAAGAGGTCGCGAACGCGGCTGGCACCAACGCCAACAAACATCTCCACGAAGTCGGATCCCGAGATTGTGAAGAACGGAACGCCTGCTTCACCGGCAACAGCCTTGGCAACCAGAGTCTTACCGGTTCCCGGAGGGCCGTAAAGCAGAACACCGCGAGGAATCTTGGCGCCTACCGCCTGGAACTTCTGTGGCTCCTTCAGGAAGTCCTTAATTTCTTCAAGCTCTTCAATTGCTTCGTCCGCGCCGGCAACATCGGCGAAGGTGACCTTCGGCATGTCTTTGTTGACCAGCTTGGCTCGGCTCTTACCGAAGTTCATGACACGGCTGTTACCACCCTGCATTGAACCCATTAGGAACCAGAAGATGACACCGATGATTACGAAAGGAATGAGGCTGCTCAGCAGCGAAATGTACCAAGGAGTGTTCGGTACGTCATCGGTGTAGCCGTGGGTGATCTTTGCCGAAGCGATGGTCTCTACAACATGCGGACCGCGCGGTGCAACGTAGTAGAACTGGACCAGCTTGCCCAGCTTTTTGTCGGCATGGCCAAGCTGAACGTCAACGCGCTGCTCGCCATCGTAGACAGTGACATTGGAAGCCTTGCCATCAGCAATGAGCTGCAAACCGGTGGAGGTGCTGACCTGACGGTAGCCGCCGCCCGAGAGCATCTGGGTGCCGACGATTAGAACCATCAGTGCGAGCAGAATCCAAACGAACGGACCGCTAAGAAGTTTCTTGAAATTCATGTTGCGAGGCTACTTCTCTGTGTGGGCTTTTAGGCCGGCTTTACAGTGGCTTTTCGGGTAATGAAAAGCTTTGAATAAGGTTACCTAAAGCCTCCGACATTGAACTAAATGTTCGTTGACAGATGAATCTTTAGCTGTAGACCTTTGGGTCCAATACCGCAACGCAATTCAATGTGCGGTAGTGCTCGTTGTAATCCAGGCCGTATCCCACCACGAACTCGTTAGGGATGTCATAACCAACCAGCCAAACCGGAACTTCCACCTTGGCGGCGGCCGGCTTGCGCAGGAATGCCACTACCTCCACCGATGCCGCTCCGCGGGCACTGAGGGTGGTCTGCAGCCAGTTCAAAGTCAATCCGCTGTCGATGATGTCCTCGACGATGATCACGTGCTTGCCGTGGATCTCGGCGTCAAGGTCCTTGCGAATGCGGATTACACCGCTGGAAACAGTGCCCGAACCGTAACTAGAAAGCGCCATCCAGTCCATCGAGGTAGGGATGTTTAGTGCGCGCGAGAGGTCTGCCATGAACATGACTGCGCCCTTGAGGACGCCGATCAGAACAACTTCTTTGCCTTCGTACTTTGCGTCGATTTCGGCGGCAAGCTCTGCCACTCGGGTCTTGATCTGCTCTTCAGTGACAAGCACCTTGGTGAGTTGAGATTTGGCCGATTCGAAGTTCACTTAGCAGGCTCCCGGTCTGAGCGTTTTCGAGGATTTGAGGGTGAGGTCGTCACCTTGTCTAACTACTCTAACGCCCGGCAAGGTGAGTTCTTTCTGCCCGTGCCAATTCAGCACCAGTTGAAGCACTTCATCCACGTGAATTTTGCTCGGAGAGCCGCCAAAAATACCCAAAGCGTGGTGAATCACTCGTCCACCGATAGCTGGGTGCAAGCCCTCAAGTTCCTGCACAGCGATTGTGACTGCGGTTGCCCCCACTTTGACGATTCGCTTGATTTCCAGCTGAGCCTGGCCCTCCAGATAGTCCAGATCAGCTTGGACTAGCGATGCAGTCTTGGCCAGGGCCTGAGCCACACCCGGGCCAATCGCAGCCTCAATCGCGGGCAGAGCTGAGTTCCTGACCCTCACTCGCGCGAAGCTGTCGTCTGCATTGTGCGGATCGGACCAGAATTCCAAACCGGAGTCGAGGCAGAACGCTTCTGTGGTGGCTCGTTCAATCGCAAGCAGCGGCCTGAGCCAGCTGGTGGTAGGCGTGACGGCCGGTTCGTGGGTGACTTCAGCCATCCCCGCGATGGATTTCAGACCCGATCCCCGACCCAGCCCCAAAAGTACAGTTTCCGCCTGGTCATTCAACGTGTGACCAAGCAAAACCGCCCGAGCCCCAAGAGCAGCAGCCCTGGCTCGAAGGGCTTGGTATCGGGCATCACGAGCAGCAGCCTCGGTGCCTCCATCGGTGCCGACGGAAACTGGGACAACTTCTACTGGATTCAGACCCATTACGGCCAGCTTGGCGGCAGTAGCTTTTGCCACAGCCGTGGTTTGAGCCTGAAGTCCGTGCTCCACAATGACCGCACCAACGCGCAATCCGGCACGCGAACCCTCAAATTGGGTTGCGGCCGCCAGCGCCAGCGAGTCCGCTCCCCCGCTGCACGCCACCAATAAAAGGTCGCCGGGTTGAACCCCAAAGCGCTCAAGGGTTTCGCGAACCGCGCGACGAACGTCGGCCATTGCTGGCGTGAGTCTGGGACGTTCTGGCAATTCGGTAACCTATTCCTGATGAGTTTTTCTCTCACCTAAGCCTATTTTGGAGCCCTAATGCCTTACGACGCCATTATTGAAATCCCTCGCGGCAGCCGCAACAAGTACGAGGTTGACCACGAGACCGGCCGCGTCTTCCTGGACCGCGTTCTGTTCACCCCATTTGTGTACCCGGTTGACTACGGCTTCTTCGACAACACCCTAGGTGGCGACGGAGACCCGCTAGACGCACTGGTTCTGCTTGAGTTCCCAGTGTTCCCTGGTGTTGGCGTTTCGGTTCGCCCAGTCGGCGTTCTTCCTATGGAAGACGACGGCGGCATCGATGAGAAGGTCATCTGCGTACCTGCAAAGGACAAGCGCTGGGCGCACATCCAGGACATCAACGATGTTCCACAGCAGACCAAGGATGAACTTCTGCACTTCTTCAGCCACTACAAGGACCTAGAGCCTGGCAAGTGGGTAAAGGTTGGCGAGTGGGCTGGCAAGGATGTTGCCGAGAAGCTGATCGTTGAGGCCCAGGAGCGCTTCAAGGCCCAGGGTCACTAATCCCCGGCCACTAATCACCTGGCAGCTCAACCAAGAGTTCAAAAAGGAACCCCAGCCGCGCGAATCAGCCGGTTGGGGTTCCTTCTTTAATCCGAGTTACTGCCTGCGCTATTAGGCAGTCGGGCGTCCGGCGTATGGGAAGAGCTCGCCATAGCGCAGTGGAACAATGCGAACGGTTCGGGCCGGGTTTGGCGCCTCAAGCATCATGCCGCCGCCCAAGTAAATGACAACGTGATACTTGTCTCCGCTGAATGGAGTTCCCGGCAGTGTGTACCACATGAGGTCGCCGGCAACGGCCTCGGTGACGGGAACTAACTTTTGAGCCTGCGCCAGTGTTAGGAACTGGTTGGTGGCCGAGTGAGTACCGATGTAAACACCCGCAGCCGCGTAAGCAGCCTTGGTGATGCCGGAGCAGTCCCAAACGTCCGGGCCCATACCGCCAAGCACGTAGGCCTTGCCCAGTTGGGCTTTAGCAAAGTTGATGGCTGTGTCCACGAGAGCCTGGTTTGGCGGACCCACCGTGTAGAGCTCGGGGGCAACCGGCTCAGTGGTGCCGGCATTCTGACGGGCCTCGGCCGCCAGACCTTCCGCGCGCTGCTTCTCCAGGTCAGCAGTGGTGTTCTGCAATGTCGCCAGCTGCTGATAGAAGGTCTTGTTCATCGCGTTGTCTTTATTGACCTGAGTCTGAACCACATTCGCTGCGGCCTGTGCGACTGCAAACTTAGCCTTGGCATCGGCGGCCTTGGTGGCTAGTTCCGCCTTGGCAACCTTCAGCTGCGCGCTTAGACTCTCCGCGTACTTGGCCTTCTCAACCGCGCGCTGATAAATGGTGTCATTCTTCTGCGCGACTTTGTCCTGCGCACCCAACTTATAGAGCAAGCTGCTGGCCTTGCCAGGGTTCAAAAGCAGATTCATGGTGGTACCACCAGCGCCATCGCGATACATCTGAGCGGCTATCTGACCCAGCTGAGTCTTGGCCTGTGTTGCCTCATTGGTGGCCGCAGTGACCTGACCCTGAAGCGACTTAACCTTGGAAGCCACCTGATCCACAGCGGACTGCGCCTGGTTGAAAGCCTCACCCTTAATGAGCGCGACCTTGCCCAGTTCGGCAGACTTCGCGGCCTCCTGAGCAATGATGGCTTCCAGTTTGGAAATCATTGCCTTCTTGGCGGAAACTTTTTTCTTGGCATTCTGGATGTCTGCCCACGAAGGATAAGTTGGCGCCGCCGATGCCGGAGAAACAGCCACTGCCCCGAAAACAAGGCCAAAAATTGAGACGGCCGCGATGCTGAAGCGCAATCCGGTGCGCCTGAGTGAACGCAGGAACAAAGACGTCAACTCGCACCTCCATAGCCGTGTAACCGTTTAAGGCTAACAGTCGGCCACTTGCGGGTTGCGTAACCCCGCCGAAGACGGTAGGCTTTTCTCTTGGTGCTATTAAGCTCTAGCTTTATAGGCCCCATCGTTTAGTGGCCTAGGACGCCGCCCTTTCACGGCGGTAGCACGGGTTCGAATCCCGTTGGGGTCACTTATAAAGCAGTGAGACGTATCACTATCTGGTCCTGTAGCGCAGTTGGTTAGCGCGCCGCCCTGTCACGGCGGAGGTCGCGGGTTCAAGTCCCGTCAGGATCGCAAAGTAACGCAAGTTACCTATGGCTCTGTAGCTCAGTTGGTAGAGCGAACGACTGAAAATCGTTAGGTCACCGGATCGACGCCGGTCGGAGCCACGAAAATCCCAGTTCTCACGACTGGGATTTTTTCTTTAACTGTCTGTTACGCCAAGGCGCACCAGACGCCCCAGTTCTCACGACTGGGATTTTTTCTTTAACTGCGACTTTTCTTTAGGCTGTAGGCATGCTGGCCGTCGTTTTGGGAATCATCACCGCCCTGATTTACGGCTTCGCCGACTTCTTCGGCGCCATGGCTTCCAGGAAACTTCGCCCAATTTTGGTTACCGGCTTGGCCGGCTGGGCAGGACTTTTCGGCCTGCTAGCTCTTTACGGAACCGGCCTGCTGCACGCACAGTTCAGCCCGGCCAGCATCCTCTGGGGCCTCATCGCCGGAGTCTTTTCCGCCATTGGACTAGCTTGCCTCTACCAAGCCCTGGCCATCGGCCCAATCAGCATCCTCTCCCCCTTTGCCGCAGTGGTTGGCGCCCTGGTGCCCGCCGCCTTCGGAGCCGTGGTTTTACATGAGACCTTTGGCGCCACGGCCTGGGTTGCTATCGCGTTGGTTTTGCTCGCCATCGTCCTGGTGGCCTATCACCCGGAAGGATCAACCACGGCCAAACCAACCGGCCGAGGCCTACTATTCGGTGCCGGTGCGGGAATCGGCATCGGTGGGGTGCTGGTAACATTGCACCTTGCACCAGCCGCCGATGGAGTGGCCGCGATCATTCTGATGCGCGCCGAGAACGCGGTGATTTTGGGTGCTGTGGCCGCAACGCTCTTGATTACCGGCCGAGCACGACTTTCCGATTTTTCTGACAGCAGTGTCAGCATGTGGTTGACTATTTTGGCAACGGGTGTTTTCGATGCCGCAGCGAATGTTCTTTTCGTTGAAGCATCAAAACTGGGCAGTCTCACCGTGGTGAGCGTGCTTACATCCCTCTACCCACTGGGAACTATTTTGTTAGCCCGGTTGGTTCTAAAAGAAAAACTTGCACCATCTCAGGCCATCGGAATCTTGCTGGCACTCGGGGCCAGCGCCTTGCTTGCCTTCTGATTCCTGAGCCCCACTCTAAGGAGAAACAAGTGGCAAAGTTACTGTTCAACCGTTGGGTTGGTTTGGTATTCATCGCGATGAGCATCTCGCTCGTCATCATCGATGG
>JBDLQA010000003.1:0-31386 GCA_039800845.1 Actinomycetota bacterium | reverse complement strand
AAAAAGCCATTAGACAACTTGGCTAATCTTGGGTAAACTGTAGAGGTTGCTCTGGAAACAGAGAAACACCCAATGCGTTTGTAGCTCAACGGATAGAGCATCTGACTACGGATCAGAAGGTTGGGGGTTCGAGTCCCTCCAAGCGCACGAAAAGACCCAAAACTTCTCACGAGTTTGGGTCTTTTTACTTTTCCGTAGGTTCTTGCGACACCAATGTGCCTCGCGTTCTTCTTGACGCGAGGAAGAAGATCAAAATAACTACTCCGACGATTGCGGCCGTGCCGGCTAAAGCAATCAGAATCACCGCTATCGATGAAGGACTCGAACCTGCACTTGAACCATTCAGTGCGGATGAGGCGCCCGAGTTATTTCCCGGATTGCTGCTCGCCGCCGAAGGTGCGTTTTGACCCGAATTCGCAAACTTGCAAGGCGATGATGCGTTGCCGGCGTTGGTGGACGCCGCGCTTGGGGCTTTCGGCGCGTAGCTGAATTGGATCGAACTCGTTACCGGGTGACCGTCCGCCGAAACAATGTCCCAGGTTGCGGTGTAGTTGCCGGCACCGCCCAACGTTACGGGAACAGTCACCACACGATCCAGAGCGCTGGAGCATCCAGTTTCGTAGTGCTTGCCTTGATCATCTGTCACAACAACAATCGAGCGCAGACCAGCAGCGGGGTTGTAAAGCACTACGTCATCGAAAGTTAGAGTGACCTTGGTCAAAGGATCTGTAACGGTTGACCCTGCTACGGGTGAACTGGCCACTAGGTAATCATGAGCGCTAGCTGGGCCAGCGATAAACGTGGCCGAGGCAAGAGCCAGCGCCAGCGCCGCAACAGCTGTGCCCAAACTGACATTGAGGCGCATTATTTCTATTACTTTTCGGATCTGCGACGCGAGAGGCCCATAAGCAAGTTGGTGAGAGCCAAGACAAGTGCAACAACACTTATGCCAACCGCGACCGATCCAAGAACGTCAACTCCCGAGTTCGAGGATTGGGATGCACCTGATGCGGTTACCGACGGACTGGTAGCAGCCTGGGGTGCATCGCCTGGGACTGGGTCGTTGATGTAGAGAGTAGGGGCAGGGTGCTCTGGCTCCTCGCCCGATGCCGGGGTGGGGTCAACCCAGTTAACCACCGAACCATCGGAGTAGCTCTGATGCACGGGCATCATTACTTTTCCAGTATCTGGAACGGGATTCACAGTTATTGCGAATCGCTGAAATTGTCCGGGTTCGATTCCGCTGCCGGTGGCAGTCCAAGTGACGCTCACCGGTGCTTGGGTGTAAGTTGCGTCATCAGTTTTCACTGGTTTGGACAGTTTTTCCGTGACCACTGAAGCCTTCCAGCCTGACACGTTCTCGTATGCAACGGAACCGAATGGGGTGTCCTTAGGAAGGTCAACCTCTACCTTGGTCGTGGAGGCCGTGGCCGACTCGTTGGGAACCATAAAGGTGAGCGTGGCCAACTCTGTTCCCGCTGGAACGGAATTGGGCGAAACTGGGACATGCGCTGATGCGGAAAGTGGCGCGGAAATCGCCAGGGCGATTCCTGAAATCAATGCAAAAGCGAAGCTCTTTTTCAACTGGACTCCCTGGTGGATTCGATGCGAAATCTAATTGAGTTTAGCCATCGATTCCAACCAATTTCCTGTGTTGGTACTTAAGGAATCCAAACAAGTCCGGGCCAGATTTTTAACCGGATAATCACAAAGTATTTTCCGCCGATTCACAGGTTCGACTGTCAGGCTTGGCCCAATAGACCGAGCATGATTGGGGTAATTGATGTTTTTCAAGTACTTATCGCGGGAGCTAGTACGGCGCCGAAAGCAGACAATTCTTATTTCCAGCGGCTTGTCGTTGGCAATCGCACTTGTAATGGTTGTGGCCGGCATGGCCTCCGGCATCAAGGATGCAGAGGCCCAGGCTCTGAGCAGCCTTTATGGAATCGGCACTGACATTACAGTCAGCAAAACCGCTTCTTTCACCCAGGGGCAATTTGGCGGACAGCGATTCAATTTCGGTGGAAGCAACAACGCATCCTCATCGGGCAGCCGCTCCATAAATAGTGATCGCCTTGCCATATCACGCCTGAGCGCTACCCTGCCGGTAGCGGACACCACGGTCGTGCAGCGACTGTCAGGAGTTGCGGCGGCGGTTTCCACGTTGAAGCTAAATGACACAAAATTCTCGGGCACCATCCCAAACTTCAGCCAGTCAAGTTCTTCTACAGGCATGGGTGGCAGTGGCTCCGGTTCGTACATGCAGAAAATGCGACAGATGGGCGGCGGCAGCTCCTTCAACATCAAGAGTTTCTCTGTTGAAGGTGTTTCCACAAATGCCTCAAATTCTGTTGGCCCATTGGCAGGTACCAAAATCACTCACGGCCGCGCATTGACCGCCGCCGATGCCAACGCCTCAGTCGCGGTGGTTGATGCCACCTACGCGAAAAGCGAGTCACTCAAGGTGGGGAGCACTCTCAGTATTTCGTCCCACACCTTCAAGGTGATTGGACTTGTGGAATCAACAGGAGTGTCACCGAATACACCTTCAAACGTCTATCTGCCGCTCACTGAAGCACAGACCCTATCTGGCGAAAAGGGTGTGGTCACAACGCTTTATGTTAAGGCGACTAACGCTTCAGAAATCGCTTCCGTTAAGACGGAAATCCAAAAGGCACTGCCTAAGGCGACTGTAAGCACCGAGTCCGACCTGGCTTCAAGCGTTTCGGGATCACTCTCCACCGCATCCAATATGGTTGACCAGATGGGTGGCTGGCTCTCTGTTTTCGTTCTACTGGCCGCATTCGCCATGTCGATTCTGTTCACCACTAGCGGTGTGAATCGTCGCGTTCGTGAATTTGGAACCCTTAAAGCCATTGGATGGCGTTCAAGCCGCATTGTGTCGCAGGTTATGGGTGAGTCTCTAGTAACCGGGCTGATTGCGGGTGTGCTGGGCCTTGTGATCGGCACGGGTGTTATAGCGGCCATCAACTTGGCCGCTCCGAATGTTTCAGCTTCCGTATCGCGATTTGGCAACTTTGGCGGCGGAGGCTTCGGCGGGTCTGGTGGCTTCGGCGGGTCTGGTGGCTTCGGCAACCGCTCGGGTGGCTTCGGCCGCATGTTTGGTCAGAGCTCTGCAAACACAATGAACGTAGTCCTTCACGCAAATGTTCAACCTTGGATGTTCTTAGCCGCGTTTGGTCTTGCGATCATCGGTGGCGTCCTGGCCGGCGCCTTTGGCGGCCTACGTGCAGCCAGACTGTCACCCGCTGAAGCTTTGCGAAGCATCGCCTAGTAAGTAAGGACCTGACTAATGTATGAGCTTAAGAATGTAACCAAGACCTACCAATCCAAACGCGGTTTGGTAAAGGCACTCGATGACATCACAATCGCCATAGAAACCGGTGACATGGTGTCTATTCAGGGCCCGACCGGCGGTGGAAAGTCGACGCTGCTTCAGATCCTTGGCGGGCTTGGCACCCCGACTGGCGGCAGCGTAGTGATGGATGGCATCGCCGTTGAAAAATTGGGTGACAGCGGCTTGGCCGATGTCCGCGCTAAGAAGATCGGTTTCGTATTTCAGAACTACAATCTGATTCCAACACTCACTGCACAAGAGAATGTTGAGACGGCCCTGGTGCCACTTGGCATGAGCAAGGCCGAACGCCAAGAGCGAGCGGTGGCAGCGCTGGAAGCCGTGCAACTAGCTGATCGTGCTACGCATCTTCCCTCGGAACTATCGGGTGGCCAACAGCAGCGCGTTGCGATTGCGCGCGCAATAGTAAAGGAACCAGCCGTGATCCTGGCGGACGAGCCAACAGGCAACCTTGATGAGGCTACTCGCGACGACATCATTGACGTTCTTGAGAAGCTTTGGAAGGACAAGGGAATCACACTAGTGATAGTCACACACGATTCCCAGGTGGCCAAGCGAGCCAAGACACACCTTCGTATCGAAGGCGGAAAAGTAAAGATCACAAAGGCTTAGAGTTTGGCGAAGTTGGAGCCGGATTCGGATCCCGCATTCGGATCCCGGATTCGCGAGGTTAGGGCAGGCGTCTGGCTATAAGTGCCACTAGGACCGGAACCGCCGATGCCGCGAGCAGAAGGCTTCCAAACGGGTTGCCCTGCTGGTCTAGGTAGATTCCGCCCCCGAATAGAGCAGCAAAATAAAGGGCCAGGGCCTGCCCGTTTTGGGTGCGCTCCAGTTTACATAAGCGGCTCTCTAACTGCGGGTTTCGAACCGCAACCTCGCCGCCCTGCAACAGCGTGCGAGCTAACGGATCCAATGCGTCCCACATGTTGAAGTCGCGGTTTAGCGAACTGGTCACACCAGAGACGATCGAAATGGTTCGACCAAGAAGCAGGAAGTTCTCCGGCAGCTGAAACGGCAGCGCCCGCACCAACTCGCCAAACTGAAGAGCGAAATCGCGGAGTTCGCGCGGGTCGGTCTTCACCAACTCGGCAACGCCCATGCGCATTGTGGATGAAATCTATCTAGCCGCAGGCTTGGAGCCCCGAACTAACTTGTAGGCACCCAGGCTTCAAGTGTGGTTTTACCCGAACTTACGTCGCTGGATAGAGTCCACTTCGTGCAAAGCTCGTCGAACAGCTGAGTTCCCATACTGCTGCGCCGACTACTTATAAGCGGGGACCCGTTG
Source organism: Actinomycetota bacterium (assembly GCA_039800845.1). Classification (GTDB taxonomy): domain Bacteria; phylum Actinomycetota; class Actinomycetes; order Actinomycetales; family Microbacteriaceae; genus Rhodoluna. The sequence continues at coordinate 26,725 of JBDLQA010000003.1, read as the reverse complement.
TTGATTACCCTCACGTGCAACTGACCATCGGCATCTTTCAGAACTGAACAAGTTACCTCGGTGGCTGCGCCGTGCCGGATAGCGTTGCTGACCGCTTCCTTGAAGATTTCATTCAAACAGAGGCTAACCGAGTCGCTTGAGCCGAACTCCTCCAAAAGGTCAGGCGCAAAGTCAAATTTTACGTCGCAGGTGCCAGTCCAAGTTGTGGCAATTTCGTCGAGTGCGGTCCGCAGATCAATTCTGAGATCGGCTGGACTTTTCAGGGCCTCGATGGCGTGTTGCACACTCGCGAGTGCAGCGTCACGGTCGGTGCTTTGAGCGGCCGGTCGGTTTAGCTGAAGAATCGCAGCTGTGAGTGAAGCCTGTACGTTCCCGTGAATCAGGTACGCCCAGGCACGCCTGGCAATCCAGAGTTGTTGTTCGACCAAGATGATTTCGCGTGCTAGCTGCGCGTTGGCATTATCTAACGCAAACTCATAGCGCGCCCGGTCTTGAGCGATAGCGGATGCATAGGCAAGAGATACCGAGATGATGGGAGCGATGGCTGGGCCACTGAATTTCAGTGCTCCCAGCTGCGCTACTGACGGTGCCAGTAACTGTGTAACAAGAATGTAGGGTGTGATTCCGATCAGCGTTAGCCCAGCGATAAAAAGCGCACCTAGATAAAAAGGCGCGCGCCAGTTTTGCGGAATCAGAAGTTTCAGCAAAGCCAGAAAGCCCATCGATGCCAACCATGCGGCCGAAGCCGATAGACCCCAGGTTCCGCCGGCATATGCCTGAAAAAGCACGAAGACGTTTGCCAAACCAATTAGTGCGAGAGCAAACACTCTGGTGGCATCGCGAACCATAACTGTGGTCGGCCAAACGATTCGCGGCTTAGTCTGACGCTCTTGCACTTTCATGGAACTCTGAATCTTGGATGCTTTAGAAACAAGCTCTCGACTCAGTGGATGCACATCTTCGACTATCACCTGGCGGATGCGCTCGACAATCTGATTGCGCGCCTCTATGTCATATCCTGCATGGGACATTGCCCTATCCAGCCCCAGCAGCTGGGGTAACAGGGCATCCTGGGCCCTACGTTTCAGAGACTCCTGTACCTGGGATATGTGAAGTTTGGCATTCTTTTGCTGCGCGGAAAGCTGGGCCTGGGTGTCTAAAAGACCTTGCACGGTGGCTTCATGATTGATTCGCGAGGTGAGAATCTGGCTAACGCCAAAAGTCAGGCCGAGTCCTACAGTCAATGCCCCCCAGAAGCGAGGCGCGTAATTGGGTGATGCAACAAGGCCTAAAGCTGCGGCGCTGAAGCCGAAAACCAAGGCTCTAATCGCAGCCGCACTGAGAACTGTCAGCAGGTTCGCAAATGGCCTGGATGTTTTTGTAGGAGCCGAGCGATTTCCCGTAAATCTTCCTAGAGCCAGAGTGCCGCTGAAAGCCAGTTGCGATGACAGGAGTGGGATGAACCATTGTGCCTGAAAGACACCGTTGCGCGGAATTTCAAAGCTGAACAAGACCACCACGTAAAGCAGGGTGGAAACCACGTGCATCCAAATACCCAAGACAGCCGGATGGCCTAGTTTCCTCCAGTTTTCGGAGATGGCTGTTCGGACGGACACTAGCCTGTGACTCAATTCACCCATCAGTAATCGCCTGTCGACGCTCGAATGAAAGCAATGGCTGCTGCCACTCTCCTTTCGCCGCCGTCATCTTCTATGCCGACGATATCTAAGGCACGCGCCAAAATACCTCTAACGGCACGCTCGGTGGTGCCCCTTACAGCAGCGATTTGCTCGTTGCTTTTGCCCTTTGCAACCAGCTTTAGCACTTCAAGTTGGGCCTGGCTAAGTTGCTGCATGGGATTCCTGGCAATCGAGTGGTCCCGGAAGTCCTGCCTAGCCCTTCCTCGTGCCACGCTCTCGATTGCTTCTGCAAGTAGGTCTGTGTCCACGATTCTGTCTTTGTGCAAGTAGCCGAAGTCGGATGGGATCGAGTCTAGGTCGAAACCGGCAAATCTTGGGTCGGGAATGTGAGTGAGGAAAAGAATTGAGAGGCTCTGGTTCACCTTGCGCATGCTGTGTGCCAAGTCGATGCCGGTAGGCCCGTAGCCAAGATCTATATCCAGGACAGCAAGATCTGGGTCAAATTCTTCAAATATTTTGATGGCTTGTTTGGCTGAGGAAGCGGTTTCCACTTCGTACCCTCTGTCTAGCAGCACATCCCTAAGGAGTCCGCGCAGAAGGTTATCGTCCTCAACCAGGAGCACCCGCAAAGTGAATACCATCCCTTTAGATTTTCATGTCTAGTACCGCCTGCGCTCTAAATGTTCGTTGTGGCGAACCTAGCGTTTTCGCATGTTCCGAGTTCGGAACATTCACGCCTTAGCCCGAAGTAGCCTTCAATACTTTTGGCTTGGAAAGGTTCGCTCCGAGTCACATTTGGCGGCCTTTGCTGAGCTGCAAGGTAAGGAATGCAATGCGCCAAAGTATGACCCTCAAAGTCGCAAGTGGAATTCAAAAGCAAAGCATCAAGCGAGCAACTACTTTGTTGGCGGTGGCCGCTCTAATGCTTACTGGTTCGCAGGTTCCTGCGTTCGCCACGACCTCGAACGTAACGCTAACCGCAAGCAGTTCAACTGCCGCGCCTGGTCAAACCATTACCCTTACCGCGACTGCCCCTGTGGCCGCTGCCGGAACAATATCCGAGACCCTGGTGCACCACATTGACACCGCACACTTCACTCTTTCTTCCGCCCAGCAAGTCATCGCGCCTACTGGTTGGACCGTCTATTACTCGACCGACGACGGCACCACTTGGACTTCCACGGCCCCTACTTCTGCATCAGGCTGGAAAGCAGTAAACGCGGTAAAGGCAGCAGGCGGTTTAACCTCTGGTGGCCTGGACCAGACAAGCAATGGCCAGATTGCAACTCAGACATCGCAAGCACCGGATACAGCGACCACACCTTTTTCGTCAAATGGTGGATCTGGTGACGGCTGGGAAGCGCGCCCAGATCTGACGGGTCACGTCTGGAACCTCTTCCACCACGATGGTGCAGGAGCCACACCACCGCATCAGCAAGCACTTGACTGTCACACCCGAACTGGAACCTCGTGTGGTTCGGCCTACCCATTCAACCTTGCGCAGTATGGTCTTCACACTTCGTCACGGCCTTACTTCTACATTGATGAAACTAACCACCGCATTCTCTTCCCCACTTACTGTTACGCGGATGTATGGGCTACAAACAGTGTTTGTGGCGGAAATGCCAGCGCTATCACGTCCTCGAACTCGCCCACTGGAGACCCATCAGCCACCACCGCCAACAATGGGACTATCGGTATTGGTTGCATCGATATATCCACCGTCAGCGCACCTCAGTTGTGCGGATCCCCAGCGAGGGCCTTCACCCGCATCTCACTCGATGTTCTAGGCCAGAACAGCGCCAACGTGGAGTACCCGAGCTCATACGCTGTGGCCAACGGAAACTTCTACATGTTGGACACAACCAATAGTGCTGGATACACCCGCAGCAGGTCCGTATTCTGCCTTGCCCTAACAACCTTTGCGTCGTGCAGTCAGCCTGCCGCCGACAGCTCTGCGGCTAACAATCTGGGTCTTCTTGACCTCTATGTGGGGGCGCCAGCGCACCCTGCCACTGCTGGAAAAGTTGTCTTGACCGAGAACTCTATTACTCACCTAGCCCACATGGAGGCAATAGGCACAAAGGTATATATCTCTGCGCTGGTGAGGTCCTACCCAACCACCACCAACACCTTCTTCAGCAGCATTTCAGGTCAGCGAAACGGTATTCCTGCTGTTATCTGCATTGATGCCACAACGAATCAGTACTGCTCCGGTTGGACGTCCGGACCCGCTCTGGACAATGCATCCAGCAGCGCAACTGATAACGATGTAGCGAAATTGCTGCCAATTCGGGATAACAGCGGCAACGCGGCGGGCATTTGCATGGTCGCAGCACTTGGCCCGAACTATTCCGGAAACCTCACTGGCATCTTCAACGGCGCCCAGCCGACTGGCACTTCTTGTTTCAGTTTGACCACTGGCGCGAGCATCACCACTCCGGGTTGGGTGACCTCCAATTATGTAACCACTCTCTTGGCGCCTCACGGTCAAGCCGTTCCTCAGGACACTCTTCACCCTGTGAGCAAGCTTGTGCAGTCTAACGACGCACAATGGGTGGGAACTAAGGTGTATTGGTCCACAGCGGGATCATATAATGCCCATGATCCAAACGCCGCCGACAACGGTAACTACACAGGACAGTGGGATTCCTTCTCCACCTACAACTGCTACGACGTTGCTATCGACGCAAACTGCTCCAGCGTATGGCCCGTGGTTAGAAGCAACTCTGGCTATGGATACGCCATCAATTCAGACCCGACAAACCCAACTTGCCTCTGGACCAACGTGGATGATGGCGGCATTCTGCCCATCGATGCCATAACCGGCCAGCCTGGATGCAGCAGCACAAGCACCCACGAGGTATTCCCGGCGTCTATTTCGCTTCCTCGTATGGGCTGTACCTCTGCGGGCACGTCCAATGTCTTGGGCTACAAATACGCGTACATCACGTCCACGTTGCCTGCGGGAGCAAACCCTCTCCTTACAGTGAGAGACTCAAACGGCAACCCCGTGACCGTATTCAGTCCGATGAAAAACTTCAGCAACATGGCGCCGGACCTGTCTTCTATTTCACCGTATGGCTGGGATCTCAGTCGATTAGACCCTGCCTCAATCGGTGCGAATCCGACCTTCACTATTGACCTGGCCAATGGCACTGTTCTCACCGCACCGATTTCCTTCGCGGTGACGGCCGTAGGGCCAGCCCCGCAGTTATGCATCGGAGTAGTGGCACAAGTTGTTTGTCCAACTGCGGTTGGGCAGATGCCTACAAACACCCCAGTCTTTGCTGGCAACAACAATTTCACTGCTGAGGGAACCAGTACTGATAGTTCGAACGTGACATCCCAGTTCGGTCAGGGCAGTACCAGCCTGAGCATCAGCTCTGTTTCGACTTCAGGCAACTGTTCCAGCGCAGCGTTGGGCGGAACCTTGCTTTACGATCCAACCAGCCAGGTAAATGCCAACCAACCCGTTCCCAGCCAATCCGTGACTCTCTTGGATTCCAATGGCAACCCAATCCTGTTTAACGGTTCGCCGGTAACCACCACCACAGACTCGAACGGCAATTACAGTTTCCCGAACTTGGTTCCTGGAAGTTACAAGGTCAGATTCTCGGATCTGGCTAATGGAAGCGCCGATGTGATCTCTTCGGCAGTAACCGCTGGAGGCAGTGGTACTACCTCCGCTGTTGCCGATCCTGCCAGTTTGGCCAACCTAGATTCGTCAACTTCTGTTATCTATCCAAACTCGCCTGGCGTAATCAACGGACTCTACTTTGCGCCAGCCATGACATCCCTCTCTGGAACCGTGACCTACGATCCTTCCAGCCCAGACAACGCAGGGCGAGGAATATCGAGCGTGACCGTTGACCTTAGGGATGGCTCCGGCAACCCAGTTCTGGTGAACGGTCAGGCAGTTACTGCTGTGACCGATGCAAACGGTCACTACGTATTCCCTGGATTGCTACCCGGCAGCTATCAGGTCCACTTCCCCGATCTAGCAAATGGAGCAGCAGATGTGGTCTCCACGGCCGTCGTCGTTGGCGGCTCAACCGCCAATAGCGCTAACCCAGACTTCACTGCCCAATCGGCACTTGAAAGTGGCACCTCGGCTATTACTGTTGCTAACCCCGGTGTTATCAACGCAACCTACAAAACCCCTCAACCACTTACCTCGCTAAGCGGTACTCTCACCTATGACTCCACCAGCCCGGCATTCGCAGGGCAAAAGATTTCCGGTGCTACAGTCACACTTTTGGATGCCTCCGGGAACGTAGTAATGGCTAACGGTCAGCCGGTGACAGCTACCACCGATGCCTGGGGTCAGTATCAGTTCACTAACCTGCTGCCGGGTAGCTATAAGGTGCGATTCCCAGATCTTTCTGGTGGTGCAGCCGACGTAGTATCAACGACGGTTGTGGTTGGTGGATCTTCGGCAAACTCATCGGTTCCAAACTTCACCTCACAGGATGTTCTCAATTCGGGCGCATCGGCCATTACGGTCCTGAATCCTGGTGTCATCAATGCAACCTATAAGACCCCAATTCAGACCACCTCTCTCAGCGGTAACACTGCCTATGACGTGACCAGCCCGAGCAATGCTGGCCAGGCTATCGCAGGTGTTGTGGTGACCTTGCTGGATGCCAGCGGAAACCCAATACAAGTGAATGGTCAAAACGTTGTAGCGACCACCGACGCTCGCGGCCACTTCGAGTTCGACAACCTCGCCATCGGAACTTACAAAGTGCGTTTCCCAGACTTGGCAGGCGGTGCCGCTGATGTAGTCAGCACTGCCGTGCAGGTTGGCGGGTCTGGTCAGACTAGCGCCAGTGCGAACTTCAATGCGCAAAGCACCATGGACTCTCAGGGTTCAGGAATAACCGTTGCGGATCCCGGAGTTATCAACGCGTACTATGTCACACCTGTGCCACCGCTGACGTCACTAAGTGGAAACGTTAGTTACGACTCAACTAGTCCTTCGTATGCGGGACAGCCTATTAGTGGGGTAGTCGTATCGCTCTTGGACGGCAACGGCCAACCGGTCCTAGTCAATGGCCAGCCGGTAACAACCACCACGGACTCCAACGGTCACTATTTGTTCCCTAACCTTTCGGCGGGAACCTATAAGGTCAGTTTCCCAGACCTAACCGGAGGAACTGCAGATGTCATAAGTACTGCAGTTGCGCTTGGTGGCTCTTCCACCATCGCTGCAGCGGCAGACTTCAGTACTCAAGCCAACCTGGTTTCGGGTGGTTCGACAATTGCGGCTAACTCGCCTGGAGTGATCAACGCAACGTATAAGACCCCGGCTGCATTGACATCCCTCAGCGGAACGGCGACCTACGATTCGACCAGCCCAATCCACGCGGGCATGCCGATCGCTGGTCTTGTTGTGACTCTGCTCGATTCAACTGGAGCACCTATTCAGGTGAATGGCCAGCCGGTTACCACCACAACTGACAGCACCGGTCAATATAGCTTCGACAACCTTCAGCCGGGAACCTACAAGGTTCGATTCCCAGATGTGGCCGGAGGCACCGCGGATGTGATTTCCACCGCAGTTGCAGTGGGAGGCAATGCCACGAGTTCACAGGCTGCCGACTTCAATACCTTTGCCAACTTGAGCTCCGGAGGATCTGCTATCACTCTGGCGAATCCAGGTGTGATCAATGCCACATACATTGCGCCTGTGCCACCAGCGCAGTACACCTCGCTAAGCGGTACTACAACCTACGACTCCACAAGCCCGTCAAACGCCGGTCAGGCTATCTCTGGTGTTGTTGTCACTCTTCTAGACGGCACAGGCACGCCGATTCTGGTGAATGGTCAGGCAGTTACCGCCACGACTGATGCCACTGGTTACTACAACTTCGCAAACCTATTGCCGGGAAACTACAAGGTGAAGTTCCCTGACCTAGCTGCGGGTGCTGCCGATGTTATTTCAAGTGCTGTGGCAATTGGCGGTAGCTCTTCGACTTCGAAGGTAGCCGACTTCACTACTCTGTCCGATCTCACCTCTGGCGCTTCCGCTATTACCGTTGCACACCCAGGTGTCATAAACGGCACGTACCTGACGCCTGTTTCGAACAATAACCAGAGCAACCAGAGCAACCAGAGCAATCAGAACAACTCGAATAACCAGAATAACCAGAACAACCAGAACAACCAGAACAGTCAGAACAACCAGAACAACCAGAACAACTCGAATAACAACAGCGCACCGAGCATTGTCCCTGCCCTGGTCTACACCTCGCTAAGTGGAAACCTGAAGTATGCAGCAGACAGTGCAACAAACGCCGGCCAGCCATTGTCTGGAGTTATTGTTGCGCTGGTGGACGCTTCGGGCCAGCCTGTGTTCGTCAACGGCAAGGTTGCCTTGGCCACCACTGATTCCCAAGGCCACTATTCGTTCCCACTGTTGAATCCGGGAGCCTACTCGGTGATTTTCCCGGATACTTTGGATGGTTCAGCGGATGTTGTAAGCAATGCGGTTATCCAGGGAGGCACTGCTACGGCAGCGAAAACCGCCGACAGCACCAAGCAGGACACCTTGGCCTCTGGGCAATCGGTGATTTCGGCTGGATTGCCAGGTGTTATCGACGCAGTTTACAAAACTAATGTCACCTCGCTTAGTGGAACGGCAAAATACGCCCCAATGAGCGGTTACCCAAACCAGCCAATCGCCGGGGTGGTTGTCAACCTGTTGGATGCGGGTGGCATGCCAGTTGTTATTGGCGGCAAGCTGGCCACTGCTGTAACCGACGCTACCGGACACTATGTGTTCCCTAATTTGCAGCCGGGAACCTACCGGGTTAGCTTCCCAGACCTTGCACAGGGTGCCGCCGACGTAATCGGAACAGTTGTAACTGTGGGCGGGGGTTCCCCAACTGATTTGCAGCCTAACTTTGCATCGCAGAATGTTGCCACTTCGAACGGATCTGCAATCACCTATGCGGCCCCGGGTGTTATCGATGCGGTCTACATGACTCCGCGACTAGCAACTCCAGACTTCAAGGAAGGTCCTTTCAACAAGCAGATTGTCATCGACCCGCTGAACAATGACGCGGGAGGCAAAAAGAATCTTGATTCTGATTCCCTCAAGATCTTTGATGGCAAGAAATATGGCACCGATACGGTAGTAACACCTGAAGGCAAGTGGGTGATTTGGGATAACGGTCGCGCCGACTTCATCCCAACACACGACTGGCACGGCAAGACCACAATCAGCTACCAGGTGACTACGGTCGATGGTCAGGTCTTGACATCGAAGATGACCGTATTCATTCCGAACCCGATGCAAGAGCTGGCTTTCACCGGCGACTCACTTCCAGGGTGGGTATCAACGCTTCAGTGGCTGCTTGCGCTAGCTGGGTTGTCACTCATGATCGCCTATCGTCGCCTTAGCAGTCGATGAAACTTAAGTGTCGCAGCGCTTGCCTAAAGTTGGCCACCACAGTTCTTCTGGTGGCCGCTTTGGCGAGTCTGAGTTCCGGGGTTCCAGCAATTGCGGGCATCAAGTTAGGCGCACCGATAGCCAAACTCTATGTGCCGCGCTTCGGTAAAACCTGGGCCCGCGTGGTTTACGAAGGAACGAGCGTTGCCAAGGTGCTTACACCACTCGGCATCGGACATTACAGCAGCAGCGCGTTTCCGGGTCAAGAAGGCAACTTCGCGTTGGCCGCTCATCGCTTTGCATCCGGCGGCGCATTTTTGAACATCGACAAACTGCGTAAGGGCGACTTGGCGTTCGTTGTCACAACGAACCAAAAGTTCACATACCGATTCTTGCAGTCGAAAATCGTCGACCCGCAAGACACCTGGGTGATAGACCCGATGCCTCCTGGCATGACCGCCCAGCCATTGACGGATCACCTAATGACCTTTACAACATGCACTCCCGTGCACGTTAACACTCATCGCTACATTGCATGGTTTGAACAGATCGGCACAGAAAAGGTTCCGACATCATGAATTTATTTAAATCTGCCAGTTTCGCCAACCTAAAAAGCGTAGCCAAATTGGCTACATTCGTGCTTTTTGCATCTGCTCTAACGCCGCTTGTGGGAACAGCTGCGCCTGCAATGGCGGCAACCTGCATGACTGGGTTCACCAACACTAGTGGAAACAACTGTGTGGAAAAATTCACGTCCACTACTACTTTTACTCCAACCGTGGCCATGGGAAATGTGCAATATCTGGTTGTTGGCGGCGGTGGCGGTGGCCGGAAAACCGGCACCCTTGACGCCTCACACGGCATTGGCGGAGCGCCCGGAAGCGTAGTTTCCGGAACTTTACCGTCGACCTTGCCAGCCAACGCTCCGGTTACCATCACCGTTGGCGCCGGCGGTATTGGCGACACCATGGCATCGGCAACGGCAACTGCCATAACTTACAGCCCAATTGCAACTGCGGGCGGCAACTCTTCCATTTCCAGCGCTGGCCTCACGACAATCTCGGCTGCTGGCGGCAGTGCTCTAGGCCGAAGCGCCGCCTTTGCGGGAACTTCGTCTAGCATCACAGGCACTGCCGTGACTTATGGTGCTAGTGGATTTGATGGCGATCCAAGGCACGCGGTGCCTGCTAACACGGGTACTGGTGGCTCTGGAGCGTGGATGATCTATAGCTCCAACACTTGCTATGAAGCTGGAGCATGGGCAACTTACGGAACCAGTTCCGGCTGGAATCAGGATGGCACTTTTTACGTTGTTCAACGCTACGGTTATGGCTGTGGAGATAGCGGCCAGGGATATCGGTTCGATGGCTGGAACCCAGTTTCTAGCACGGTTCACGGTGGTAGCGCGGGTGCGGCCGGAGTGGTGGTTCTTTCCTATCAGTCTGTTACTGCGACCATGGCTTTTGCCGGCACCGGCACTTTGACCAACAGCACCTCGCCTTTGAGCTTCAACCTGACCTTTTCGGAAGCTATGGACGCGGCAACACTGACAGCAAACGACTTCTCTAACAGTGGTTCTGCAACTGGGTGTGCGTTCGCGGTCACAGGTGCTGGAACCAGCTACACGCTAACTGCGAGCGGATGCAGCGACGGAACAGTCAGTCCGACACTTGCAGCCAATTCCGTCACCGCTTTATCTGGAACATCCGGGCCTAGTTCCGCGGTCTCAGTCACTGCCATAACAATCGACCGCACTGCTCCAACTTCGGTCTCCGCACCGGTACTCACTACTACGCCAACTACCGTTGGCGCGACCGCAAACGCTGTTGGTGCGTCAACTACAGCAGTCGCGCTTAAGGCGACAATAATCGCCGGTCAGGCAACGGGCGGCCGCGCAGACTTCTACTTCAACGGCAGCCTGATCGGCAGCGACACCACAATTGCATCGACAGATACCACCGTGAATCTGAGCATTTCAACCAACGCGAGCATTCAGAACGCCATACCAAATGCATCCAACATAACGGTCAGCCTCTTCGATGCCGCAGGCAACTCCATCACAAGTAGCCCTACCGTTCCGGTTGTCGACTACGTTGTTCCGACAGTCCCGTCGTTTGCACCAGCCTCTGGTCAGGCACTCATCGTGGGCGCGAGTGCAACAGTGGTGTTCGATTTAACTTTCAGCGAACCAGTTTCGGGACTAGCCACTGTAGATTTCAGCAATGCAGGCGGTGCAACCGGTTGCACCTTTACACCTAGTGCCGCAAGCGGCACCGTTTTCCAGCTCGCCGTGTCCGGATGCGGTGCCGGCACCATTCAGCCCAAATTGGCCGCATCAGCAGTCATGGATGCTGCCAACCTTGGCCCGGCAGCTGCGGTAACCGCCTCGTCAGCCGTAAGCAAAGTTACCGCTGCGCCAGCCAACACAGCTGTTCCCGCAATCACCGCTTCGAGCGGATCACTTACGGCTCTTGGATCAAATCTTGTTTCAGGTGCCGGAACATGGAATAACCAAGGCGACACATCGGCAGTCATCAGCTACCAGTGGCAGGTATGCACAACTGCTTCAGCAGGCACATGTGTGAACATTTCAGGGGCAACCACATCAAACCTTGCGCCAGACGCCAGCTATCTCGGCAAGTATCTTCGAACGATGGTCACCGACACGAACGTTCAAGGTGCAACTACAGTTGCTACCAGCAACTTCGCCGGTCCATTCGTTCTTGCGAGCCAGACAATTTCGTTTGCGCAACCCACCACACCTATCGCCTACACATCGACACCGGTGTCCTTGAGCGCAACAGCATCTTCGGGTCTTACCGTTGGTTACGTCTCGAGCACACCATCCATTTGTACCGTGGACTCAAATGGCCAACTTACGCTTTTGTCAGCTGGGACTTGCACGGTTGTGGCATCCCAACCGGGCAACTCGATCTATGTTGCCGCCACATCTGTTTCCAGGACAATCGCCGTCACTCTAGCGACGCAGTCAATAACACTGACTCCACCCGCAACAACTCTGATTATCGGAGATGCACCTCTCACTTTGGGCAACAGTGGGGCCACTGGTGCTGGAGCTGTAACCTACAACTTGACCAGTGGCGCGGGCACGATATGTAGCATCTCGGCTGGGCAACTGGTAGCTGTCTCTCCAGGAAGTTGCGCGGTCACAGTTAGCATCGCGGCAGACACAAAGGCAACGGCCGCAACCTCGGCTCCCATAACCTATTTGGTTCGCCACAGCCAGGTCATAAGCTTTGTCCAGCCTGCGGATATTCTTTTTGACGGATCCGGCACCCAGACCATCACCCTCACTGTCTCCACCGATGCAACTGGATTAACTCCAACGATGACCTCAGTCACGCCGAGTGTGTGCTCCGTTGCTGGATTCACTGTGACTGTCTTGGCTACCGGGTCTTGCCAACTGAGTGCTAGCCAGGCCGGTGACAACAGCTATGTGGCCGCCACTTCAGTAACTCGAAGTTTTGCGGCTATGGAGCAACCCGGGCCACCAAGTCTAAATTCGGTATCCACCAGCTCGCTTGACTTTGTTCAGGGTAGAACCGCGCTGGTGTCTTTTACCCCTGGACCGCTAAACGGGGCCACCATTCAGGGCTATACAGTGACGGCCGTTCCTTCCGGTAGTGGAACAACCGTTACATATTCGTGCCAGCAGAGTCCATGCACAGTGCCGGGACTGAATCCTGCCGTCACTTACACCTTCAACATCACGACCGATGCCACGCTTTTGGGTTCGACTATCCACCTGGCGTCGAATTCGGCAGCTCTGTCGGCGATTCCAACTGAGGTAAACGCAGTCACCGTCAGCAATCCAGGCAACGTATACGTTGGACACGCGCCAATCTCGCTCAGCCTAGGCACTATAGACCCGAGTTTCACCAGCATAACTGCGGATGTCCGCAGTGCTAACAACTCTATTTGTAGCGTCAGCGGCAACACGGTAACAATCGGTTCCGCCGGGCTATGCGCACTTACCGCATTCAGCTTTGGTGGCATATTGCTGGATAGTCAGAATCAGCCTGTTCTTTACGGATATGCCGAGGCAACGATTTCGTTCACGGTAATGCCGAAGATTGGGCAAACTATCTCGTTCGCTGTTCTCCAAGATCTCACTCTGCCGACGGATCCAAACTCACCCACTACAACTCTCCATCAAACGCTGCAGATAAACCCAACCAGCAGCGCGAACCTCACGGTAACCGTTGTGTCTGCGGACACCACTGTTTGTACCGTGTCTGCTGGCTCTGGCGGCTTCATTGTGGATGCTATTTCCGGCGGCACCTGCGGCCTCACCGCTTCACAGACAGGAAACGATTCAACAAGTGCCGCTACACCGGTTCTACGCACTTTCAACATCACCGATCCAAACGCAGCACTTCGTTTACCGCAGGCTGTGATCACTTTCTCACCTATCGCGGACCAAGCCCTCTTCGCGGCATCAGTTCAGGCATCGGTGTCCGGCACATTCTCAGGTTCCGGAACTCCTGTAACAATATCCAGTTCATCGCCATCAATCTGTGCTGTCACGGGAAACCAGGTTTCACTATTGGCCATAGGTGTTTGCACCTTGGTTGCCAACGAGACGTCGGGATCAGATCACCGAGCGGCACTTCCGGTAAGCGTGACCTTTGCAATTCAGAGCACGCCAGACCCAGCCACAATCGATTCAGTGGCAGTAACGCCAAGCCAAAATGGGTCTTCGGCGGACGCCGTTATTAGCTTCAGTCCAGGTTCTGCAAACGGTGCCAGTAATCCGCAATACTCTGTGTTGGTGACTCCCGATGACGGCAGTCAACCTTTCTCCGTACAGTGCACCTCGAGCCCATGCACGGTTCATGGCTTGATTCCTGGTTCTGGATACACCTATGAAGTGGAGACAGAAGCCGCAGTTGCTGGCCAGCTTCAGAGCAGCGATTCTGCCCCACTGGATGTCATGGCAAATCCTCTAAGTGTGCCCAACCCAGGACCACAGGTGATGCCAACAGCGGCATTTGCTGTCAACGCCGTATCCCAGATAAACCCATCCTGGGTCACGACCATTACGTCACTGAGCCCAAGCGTCTGCACCGTTTCTGGCGGTTTAGTCAGTTTGGTGGGACCAGGTACTTGCACCCTTAGCGCTAGTAACGCTGGGGGAGTTATGAATGGACAGCAGTACACCTCAAACCTGCAAACAGTTTCATTTGCAGTCACGAATTCAAGTCAAACCCAGCCGACGCCAAACCCGCAGCCCGCTCCATTCGTGCACGTTTTACCCCTAAATAATTTGGATGCGAACAAAGGGCCTTTCAGACTATCGGGCGAAACTAACACCAACTCGGACATTACTTTTAGGTCCCTCACTCCGGAAATTTGCTCGGTGGAAAATGGATATTTGAAAGCCTTGAAGTCTGGCAAATGTCTAGTTGATGGCAGCGCCAACGGAATCATTTCCGAACCACAGAGTTTCGACCTCAAACCAGTTATTCCGCATTTTGAGATCAACAAGCCGGTCGATCCTTCAATCCCGGTGAACTCTGGGTTCGTCCTTAGCGTCAACGGCGAGACCGCTGGTGCAGACATAACCTACGAGTTAGTTTCGGGCGCACCTGAATGTTCAATAGAGAACGGCCTCTTAAGAGCGAGTGCGGCCGCTGATTGTGTCGTTATTGCACACGCTGAAGCAACCGCAACCTCGGGTCAGGCTGACTCAAGTCCTGTCACAATCTCGGTAAGGCCTACTGCCCCGCTTGGCCCTTTCAACATTCCTGAATCTCACACACTTTCCGAGGGCCATGTGCAACTTCTTAACCAGCAAGATGTAGCTGCGGGAGCAGAGCTAAGTTCGCTTAGCCCACTCGTGTGCACAGTGGATGGGGTGCAGGTTAAGCTACTGGCCGGCGGTGTTTGTGTTGTTCAAGCCAGAATTCCCGCCACCAAAGATACGGCGTTGGCGCAAACACAAGTCTCGTTCAACGTTAAGGCTCAGCCTAAGGTGTATGAGGCCAAGACGGCTGATGGCCAAGGCCGAAGCGACATTCCTGCAATTGGCAAGAATCCTGGCCCAAGTGTTCTTTTTGCGGCTGATTCAGCGGTCTTGACTGCAGCGGCAAAGGCAAGCCTGAAAAAGCTGGTTAAGACGCTTGGCTCAAGCGTAGGCAAGGCCTACGTGTCCGGCTTCGTCATGCACCAGAACCGCCCTCTGAAAGTCGAGATTTCATTGGCGACGGCTCGTGCCAAAGCCGTGGCACTATTCCTTGCTGGTCTGGGAATCGACTGCGATGTTGAGTATCTGGGCTATGGCCCTAAGTCTGTCGCCAGGCCGTCACCGGCTGACCGTAAAGCCACCGTTCGCTGGGATCCAAATGATGCTTAGAAGGAGGTGGATGCTCTGGGCCGGAGCACTTCTCTTAGTGCTTGGGATTTTTGCCCCAGCCTTGTACGAATCGTATGAAAGTTTTTCTTCCGCTCAGATGGCTTCGCAGCAGCAGGACGACGTTAAGAGCGTCAAGCTGGTTCAGATCAACCCTTAGCTGCACCCGCTAGGCCCGCGATCTGCCTTCCAGAGGCAAACAGAGTGTTGCGCCTCGTTTTCAACTTACGAACCGTGCAATTTCGCACCATACTGGAGATGTGAATCTATGGCGAATCTTGCTCCAGTACCTCAAGCCCCACTGGCCTCTGCTGGTAGCCGTGATGGTCTTCCAATTTGCGCAGTCGATGGCATCGCTTTCACTGCCAACGCTCAACGCGGACATCATCAATAAAGGCGTTGCGATAGGTGATACAAACTACATCTTGAAGACCGGCGGCTTCATGCTGCTGATTGCTCTAGGGCAGGTTGCCGGAAACATCCTGGCTACCTACTTTGGTGCACGTCTTGCGATGTCAGTGGGCCGCGATATCCGAGGTGATGTGTTCGCCAAGGTGGGCAAATTCTCCGAGCGAGATGTTGCCACTTTCGGTACGCCTTCGCTTATTACTCGCTCCACCAATGACGTACTTCAGATTCAGATGCTTGTCCTGATGGGCAGCACGATGTTGCTTTCCGCGCCGATTCTGGCCATCGGTGGTGTGGTCACCGCGTTGGGCTTGGACTTCAATCTCTCCGTGATCATGGCCGTGAGCGTGCCTGTGCTGCTGGTTGTCATTGGCTTCCTGCTTTCGCGCATGATTCCCCTGTTCCGCCTAATGCAGGAGCGAATCGACCGCATCAACCAGGTGCTCCGCGAGCAACTAACAGGTGTGCGAGTCGTACGCGCGTTCGTTCGCGAATCCACTGAAACCAAGCGCTTTGATGACGCAAACGTGCAGGTAACCGAGACCGCACTCAAGAGCGGTCGCCTGATGGCGTTCATGTTCCCTTCGGTGATGATTGTGCTTAACCTCTCGCTGGTGGCCGTGCTGTGGCTTGGCTCATACCGTGTGGACAGCGGCGCCATGGAAATCGGAACCGTCATGGCTTTCCTTCAGTACCTGATGCAGATTTTGATGGCTGTGATGATGAGCATGTTCATGGCCATGATGATTCCGCGCGCTGCCGTGTGTGCGGATCGCGTTGCAGAAGTTATGCAGACCGTTCCAAGCGTTGAAAATGCGCCTACCAACATTGCGGGTGGCGCAAAGGACGGAACGATTCGATTCGATGGCGTGACTTTCGCTTATCCAGGTGCGGAGAAGCCAGTGTTGGCAGACCTCAACTTCGAAATCGGTGCCGGGACAACCACGGCAATCATCGGCCCGACCGGTTCCGGCAAGACCACGCTCATCAATCTGATAGCGCGGTTGGTTGACCCAACAGGCGGCGCAGTTATTATTGACGGCATCCCGCTGAAGCAGATGGACACCGATGACCTCTGGAAGAAGATTGGACTTGTTCCGCAGAAGGCTTTCTTGTTCAGCGGAACAATAGCGGACACCCTTCGCTACGGTCGTGAGTCCGCGACAGATGAAGAGCTTTGGAAGGCGCTAGAGATTTCTCAAGCGGCGGACTTCGTGAAGGCACTGCCGGAAGGCCTGGCCGCTCCGGTGGTTCAGGGCGGCACCAATTTCTCGGGCGGTCAGCGCCAGCGTTTGGCCATCGCCCGTGCCCTGGTGAAGGACCCGGAAGTGCTCATCTTTGATGACTCTTTCAGCGCACTTGACCTAACCACCGATGCCCGCCTGCGACAGGCTCTGGCCCGCGAACTTCCAAAGATAACGAAGATCATCGTCGGCCAAAGAATCGCGAGCATCAAGCACGCGGACCAGATTGTGGTCTGTCAGGATGGCAAGATTTCCGGCCTCGGCACTCATGCTGAGCTCCTCAAGAGCAACTCGGTTTATCAAGAAATTGTTGCGTCGCAGCTAACCGCAGAGGAGGCAGCGTAATGAGCAACTCTGCACCAGGACAAAAATCGGCTGCACGAATGACAGCCCCTGCGGGAGCTATGGGCGGACGCCCTGGCGGAATGGGTGGAGGTCGCCCGGGTGCGGGCATCGGCCTTCCAACCGAGAAGTCACTCAACTTTGGCCCAAGCGCAAAGCGCCTGCTGGGTCGCCTCAAGCCGGAACGCACTCGTCTGATTTCGGTGATCCTTCTGGCAGTGGCATCGGTCACCCTTAGCGTCCTGGGTCCATGGATGCTGGGCAAGGCAACCAACGTCATCTTCAACGGTGCCGTCTCGGCCAAGATGCCGGCTGGCCTGACAAAGGCACAGTTGTTGGCGGGCCTCAAAATGCGCGGTCAAAACCAGCTGGCATCGATGCTTCAGGGCATGGATATTCACCCTGGTCAGGGCATCGATTTCAGCGCGCTTTCGCAGATTCTTCTGGCCGTCGTAGCTATCTATGTGGGGGCTTTCATCTTCGGAGTTGTCCAGGCTCGCCTGCTAAACGTCAGTGTTCAGAACGTGATCTTCGAGCTTCGCCGAGAGACCGAGGCGAAGCTCCACCGCCTGCCGCTTTCGTACTTCGACACCATCCAGCGCGGCGAACTTCTCAGCCGCGTTACCAACGACATCGACAACGTTTCGCAGTCGCTACAGCAGACACTCAGCCAGGTGTTGGTCAGCCTCCTGACCGTCATCGGTGTGCTGACGATGATGTTCACCATTTCGCCGATACTGGCAGTCATTGCGCTTGTCAGCATTCCGGCCAGCTTGGTTCTCACCACGCTCATTGCCAAGCGAAGCCAGAAGCTCTTCGTGAACCAGTGGGCCAAGACCGGCCAGCTGAATGCGCACATCGAGGAGAGCTTTACCGGCCACGCGTTGGTGAAGGTCTTTGGCCGCTCCAAGGCTGTTGAGGCCAGGTTCGGAGAGTTGAACCAAGAGCTCTACAAGAGCAGTTTTGGTGCGCAGTTTGTATCCGGAATCATCATGCCTAGCATGATGTTTATCGGCAACCTGGTTTACGTTGGCGTGGCCGTGGTGGGCGGTTTGTTCGTTGCGAACGGTTCGCTAACCCTTGGTGCGATTCAGTCGTTCATTCAGTATTCGCGCCAGTTCAACCAGCCGCTCGCGCAGCTGGGATCCATGGCGAATCTGATGCAGTCGGGTGTGGCTTCCGCGGAGCGCGTCTTCGAACTGATGGACGCGCAAGAGCAGTCGGCCGACCCTGATCCTGCCGAAAGTCCATCGGCCAGAACCGGAACCCTGACGTTCGAAAATGTGGAGTTTGGTTACACCCCTGAGGCCAAGCTGATCAAGAACCTAAACCTCTCGGTCAAGCCGGGTCAAACCATCGCAATCGTTGGTCCAACCGGTGCCGGTAAGACCACCTTGGTGAACCTGATTCTGCGCTTCTATGAGCTGAATGGTGGCCGCATCACACTGGATGGCGTGGACATCGCCCGCATGAGCCGCGATGACTTGCGCTCCCGCATCGGCATGGTTCTGCAGGACACTTGGTTGTTCAAGGGCACGATTCGCGACAACATCGCTTATGGCAACCCAGGTGCCACCGATGAGCAAATCGTCGAGGCATCGAAGGCCACCTATGTGGACCGTTTCGTTCGAACTCTGCCGCTGGGCTACGACACCGTCTTGGACGATGAAGCCTCAAATGTGAGCGCCGGCGAGAAGCAGCTGTTGACCATCGCCCGAGCATTCCTATCGCAGCCGACCGTGCTGATTTTGGATGAGGCCACTTCATCGGTGGATACCCGAACCGAAGTTCTGGTCCAGAAGGCGATGGCGGCGCTGCGCAAGGATCGCACCAGCTTTGTGATTGCTCACCGACTATCCACAATCCGTGACGCCGACCTGATCCTGGTGATGGAACACGGAGACATTGTGGAGCAGGGCAATCACGCCGAACTGCTTGCCAAGGGCGGGTCTTACGCCAAGCTCTACCAGAGCCAGTTCGAGGCCACGGAAGCTTAGGTTTTTCACAGTCGGACGGGCACCCACTGATCGGGCTAAGTTAGTCCACTTAGCATTGGCTCATTGGCTCATTGGCTCATTGGCTCATTGGCTCATTGGCTCATTGGCAAAATAGTCAACATCCACGCGACTCAAACAAGCTTCTCCAGGCTGGCGAAGGCCCGAGAAGCCTGGACGCTAGAGCCTAAAATGGCAGCAAAAAGGGGCAGGCACCCAATCAAGATCCTGCCCCTTCTGGCCGCCAACTATTGAGTCACGATGAAGTCGCTCAGTTCGCCCTTTTGCAGGATTAGCTTGCCGAACTTGGCTCGGTTACGAATGTGAATTGCGATTCCCACGACGAGAGTGATTCCCAACGCAATCAATGCGCTCCACTTGAGCCACCAGGTGTGGCCCGTGAGGTCGTAAATCTCCGGACGAGGCCACATCAGGTTCACCACCATGATGATCTGGTAGACCACTGCCAGGAAGTTAACCGCGATACCCAGGCTTCCCATGTTGAACAGCGGGTGTCCCTTTTCATCCTTGCCCGTGAAGACACGGCCAGTCAGCTCTTCGCCCATGCGCTTCAAAAGCATTGGGCCGGTAACGCCCAGGTAGGCCAGGTATAGGAAGCCGATGCAGAGGCTGGTGAGCGCGGTGAAAAGTGCACTCTGGCCAACGTTTACAAGCAGTGCAAGAGCAGCGGCCACACCGACAACGATGTTTGCGTTGATCGGAGTTCCAGTTCGTGGCGATACCTTTGCGAGGAACTCGTGGAATGGCAGAGTCTTTTCGCGGGCCATCGAGTAAACCATTCGGGATCCCGAGGTCTGGACTGCCAGGGTGCAAACGGTCACCGCGATTGCCACATCGATGAGCATGATTGGTCCACCGACCGGGCCGAGGACTGCGCTTACCACGTAGGGCAGTCCTCCGGTTGCTAGGTTGCCGTCGGTGAGGCTTGGAGCTGCCATGATTCCGGCCAGGATCAAGAGTCCACCACCGATTCCAGACACCAGGAGTGCGCGAAGGATGGTGCGAGGAGCGGTGCGGCGAGGGTTTACGGTTTCTTCCGAAAGCTCACCAGCGGAGTCGAATCCAACCATTACGTAGGCCGCCATGAGCGAGGACGCAAGCCAAGCGAACAGGTAGCCGTTGTTGGCCGGGGCTGCGCCAATGGTGGTGTTTACAACTTCCGCTCCACGCTTGGCGTGGAAGAAGAATGCGGTCACGAGTGCGACCACGCCGACGATTTCAAGAACCACGCCGGTCGAGTTGATCACGGTCATGATCTTTACGCCGATTGCGTTGATGCTGGTAGTCACCACCAGGAGCAGGATGCCCAATAGGACCGCGTTTGCCGCGCCGGTTGCCGAGAATGGGCTGGGGTCAGCACCTGGCCCACCGATGATCTGGAAGCCGTTCCAAACCGGAGGAAGCACTGCCTGGAGTGCGATTGCCGCTGTGGCAACTGTAAGGATTTGGCCGATAATCATGATCCAGCCGGTGAACCATCCGAAGGTGGAACCAGCGAGGCGTCCAGACCATTGGAAGATGGCGCCTGAGATTGGATAACGCGCTGCGAGCTCTGAGAAGACAAGTGCAACCAGGAGCTGCCCAGCGAAGACCGCGGGCCAGGTCCAGAAGAAAGCCGCTCCACCGAAGCCGAAGCCCAGCCAGAAAAGCTGGAATACCGTGGTGAGGATGGAAACGAATGAGAAGCCAGCCGCGAACGAGCCGAACGGCCCGACTTTTCGGTGGAGTTCCTGTTTGTAGCCAAGTTTTCCAAGGTCGTCCACTGGGGTGGAACTTCCTTCGAGTACAACACTCATCTTGTGCCCTTTCGTTTGCGAATAACGCATTTCTCCGGATGGTAGTTACAGTCTCGGTTCACAACATTTCGAGGTTGTTTCCCAGCTGTCACACCTTCGCGACGAAAAAGAGCTTTTTGTGAACTTTAGTTTTCGGTGATGATCATTCGTACTTCAGTCGGGTTGAAGCCGTTGCAAGGGTTATTGATCTGTGGGCAGTTGGATACCAACACGATCACATCGCGTTCGGCTTGCAGGGTTAGCGAAAGACCCGGTGCTGAGATGCCATCGACGATTCCGAGCATGCCGTTTGATTCCACCGGCACGTTCATGTAGAAGTTGATGTTGCTTACCAAGTCACGCTTACCCAGGCCATACTTCGCACCCTCCAGCAGGAAGTTTTCGACACAAGCGTGCTGGTGCACAGTGTGGAGTCCGTATCGAAGCGAGTTCGATTCTTTGGAGCAAGCCCCGCCCACGGTGTCGTGACGTTCCACATCGGATTCCACAATCTTCATTAGTGGAACGCCGGTGTTGGCTAGCAATACAGAACCGTGGGTAAGGAACACATTTCTCTGGTGCGCGATTGTGGTGGGAGCGCTGTAGCGGATGGCGGTGTCGTGGGCATCGTAGATGATGCAGTCGACGGCCTGATTGCCTTCGAGGTCGACGATTGTCAGAAATTGCCCGGCACGGACGATGCCCGACCATGGACCGCGGCTTGCGGCCACTTCATCGCTGACAATTTTCTGACTAGCGATAGCGACTGGAACGTTAGGTGTTGTCTTAGCCATTAGATTCCCTTCAATGCCAGGTAGCTTCGGGTGTTTGCCAGGGCTCGCTCTGCCTCAACGTCAAAGGGAACGGCCGGGAAGTTTTGATGCGATTCCGGTGAAGGCTCCCAAATGCGGATCTTCAGCGGAGTGCAAACGTATTCGTTGCGGATGTCCAACGGGTGTGCCGCATTGGCGATCAGCAGGATGATCGGCATTTCCGCACGTAGCCAAACCGATGCGTATGCGCCAGCACTACCGGTGGAAACCAATCCGCCATTCGGCTGTACATAGAACCCCTTGAACAGACTCACGGTGGGTGGAATGTCGCGGGGCTCTAGGCCGGCCTTGGCAGCGGCCAGAATCATTAGTTCGCGTCCGGCCGGGCTTGGACCGAAAGCATCGCCATCGCCATACTTCGCTTCGTTTTGTTCCTTGTGGGACATTCCGGCGAAGGTATCGTGCTTTCCCGAAGTGTCCAGAAGGATTGAAGCCAGAGCCCGGCCACGGTCGCTCAGAAGCAGCTGACCCGGGCCAAGGTAAGCCTGCCACTGAACCTTCACGGTATCGGCAACGTTGAGGCGTTCATCGGTCTGGGTGGCGTTGTACAGGGCTAGGTGCGCGCAGGCATCGCCATATACATCGGTCAGTTCGATGATGGCTCCACGCTTAACGAAAAGCGTGGTGTAGTTACCGCCCTCTACGGTCTCGGCCCAGAGCTTTTGATTGTCAGAAACCCCAGAAGGCCAATCAAATGCGGCGCTCGCCGGAATGATCGGCATGGTTTCAACTCGGTTGTGCACCTGTTCTCGGGCATGCAGGCGGGCTCCCTCGGTGCTGCTGGTGGTTGATTCGGACATCAACGTTCCTTTGCTTTGGTGTGATTGGAGGCTAGTCAGGGATTACAACAACGATGGTCTCGCCGGCTCGAACCTGCTGGCCCACCTGGGCGCGCAGGATAGAAACGGTGCCGGCAACCGGGCTGGAAATGTGGGTCTCCATCTTCATGGCCTCGAGGGCAACCAAGTGGTCCCCCTGCTCGACCTTCTGACCCTCTGTGACGCTTACCTTCCAGACTGCTGCAACGAAAGGTGCATCAACCAGGACGGCGTCTTCCGGAAGGTTTGTGAGCGCTTCTGGCTCAGGGGCAACAACGTCCGCCTTGGCAGCGCGGTCGAACTCGCCACTCAGTTCCCAGGCCTTGCGTTCGGCGGCAAATGCGTCCGCCTGCAGGGCCCTGAAGTCGGAAATTGGACCAGCGTTAGCGGCGAGGAACTTTTCATGCTCCGCCAGGCTGAAGGTGCCATCGGTGATGTCGAATCCGCCACGGCCAGCAGCGATGTCGGCTCGCATGTCGAGTAGTTCTTCTGCGGAAACCGGGTACCAGCTAATGCGGTCGAAGAAGTTGAGGAGCCAAGGCTTGCGCTCTCCCGCGGAGGTAAATTGTCCGGCGTCGTCGAACGATCCGTAGCGACTCCAGACCTGGGTGGTGCGCCCAACAAACTGGTAGCCACCCGGACCTTCCATTCCGTAAATGCAGAGGTAGGCACCACCAATTCCCACCGAGTTTTCGGCAGTCCATGTGCGAGCCGGGTTGTACTTGGTGGTCACCAGTCGGTGGCGGGGATCCAGCGGAGTGGCCACTGGTGCGCCTAAGTAAACGTCACCCAAGCCGAGTACTAGGTATTCCGCGTTGAAGACGGTGTCGTAAACATCGGCGTGGGTTTCAAGTCCGTTGATGCGGCGAATGAACTCGATGTTCCATGGAGTCCAAGGTGCGTCATCGCGCACGCCGTTCATGTAGCGTTCGATGGCTTCGCGTGTAGCCGGGTCATCCCACGAGAGCGGCAGGCGAACCTTTCGACTCGGCACCACAAGCTGGCTGGTTGCCGGCAATTGCTCTTCGATTTCCTGCAGGAGACCCAAGAGGCGAGTTCTGCTGAGTCGTTCTGGATCGAAATGCACCTGCAGTGAGCGGATACCCGGAGTTAGGTCCAAAATGCCAGCGATGTTTTCGGCAACCAGCTTGAGGTAAAGAGCGTGAACTCGAGCGCGGAGGCCCAGGTCGAGAACAATCGGTCCGTACTCGACGAGGATGTTGTCGTCACCGCTTCGACGATAGATGACTTCCGGGTCACCGTCGATGCGCGCCAAGATTCCATCGCCAGGGTCCGCGCCGCGATTCTCGTTTACCAGCGCAAAGTTGAAGCGAGTGGCGTCAAGAACCGAGAGCGCCGGGGCGGCCTCTACCTTAATTGGCACAAACTGAAGAGTGTCGCCTGGGGCAAGTTGGCCCAGCTTCCAGCGCTCACCGCGCACCACAGTGATTGGGCAGACGAAACCGCCAAGGCTCGGCCCGTCGGGACCCAGGAGAATCGGGGTGTCTCCCGTGAAGTCAACCGCACCGATTGAGTAAGCGTTGTCGTGAATATTTGAAGGGTGCAGACCCGCTTCGCCGCCATCGGTGCGTGCCCACTGAGGCTTAGGGCCGATGAGTCGCACACCCGTGCGCGATGAGTTGAAGTGAACCTCATACTGGGCTTCATAGATTTGCTTCATGTCCTCGCGGGTGAAGAAATCAGGTGCCGGGTGTGGCCCCTCAGAAACTGCGATCTCCCAGTGGCGACTAAAGGTTGGGCGCTCTGAGGCGGAGACTATTCGAGTCTTGCGTTTGCCCTGAACCGGCTTACTGCGAAGGATGTCGGTGCTAGTTAATGCGCGGCCAGCGTGGCCACCAAACTGACCAAGCGTGAATGTGGAAGCGCTCTCCAGGTATAGAGGAACATCAAAGCCGCCAGCTACAGCGATGTAAATGCGCATTCCGGCTTCGGTGGCTTTACCCACATCAAGAGTTCCCCCGGCTGGAACTAGCACCGGTTCCCACATCGGGGCGGGCTGGCCGTTAACCAGCACATTTGCGGTGGCGCCGGTGACAGCAACCAGGGTCTCGTGGGTGAAGCGCAACTGTGGCCCGTTGACAGTGCACTCCAGGCCTGGAGCGCCTTGGCTGTTGCCCACAATCTTGTTTGCCAAACGGAACGATAGGTCGTCCATCGGTCCGCTAGGCGGCACGCCAACCTGCCAGTATCCGGTTCGACCCGGCCAATCCTGAACTGTGGTGAGCATTCCCGGGCGCAGCACCTCGATGCGCGGCTCTTCATCGCCAACATTCGCGAGCGTGCTGGTGGAATGCGAACGATCACGGACGTCCTGGCGCAGGGTGATTCCGCGCAGCAGCCCCAGGTTGGTTTCGATGCCGTCAATTCGGGTGTTCACCAGAGCTTCGCGAAGTTGTGACCATGCTTGGGCGCGGTTTACCCCAGCGACTATTACCTTGGCGAGCATCGGGTCGTAGGCGCTAGATACCTCTGTTCCCGTTTCAATCCATGCATCCACGCGGGCAAAATCGGTGGGCAGTTCTACGTTCGTGATTGTTCCGGAGGACGGCTGGTAGTTGCGGCTTGGGTCTTCCGCGTAGACACGTGCTTCCACGGCAGAACCGGTGGTCGGCACTGCACCTATGGCTAAGTACTGATCCATGAAGGTGGTGTCACCGCCAGCAGCTCGCAACATCCAGGCCACCAGATCCACCCCGGTGATGCTTTCAGTTACCGGGTGTTCCACCTGCAGTCGAGTGTTTACCTCCAAGAAGGAAGCGGCCTTTCGAACTGAGTCGTAAACGAATTCGACTGTTCCCGCCGAGCGATAGTTGATTGCTTCACAGAGAGCGCGGGATGTGTTGTGCAGTTCTGCGCGAAGCTCTGGGGTTAGGTCGTACGCGGGTGCTTCTTCGACCACCTTCTGGTTGCGGCGCTGCAGCGAGCAGTCGCGATCACCAAGCGTAAGCACGTTTCCACTGCCATCACCAAAGACCTGAACTTCGATGTGGCGGGCATTCTCGATGAACTGTTCGGCGAAGATAGAGCCAGAACCGAAGCTTTGGTTTGCGATTCGCGAAATGGATTCGAAAGCGCTGCGCACCTGGTCGGCATCGCGGCAGACCTGCATACCGATTCCGCCACCGCCACCGGTCGCCTTGAGGATCACCGGATAGCCGAGCGCTTCACACTCCACAACCGCTTGATCGGCGTTTTCCAGTACCTCGGTGCCCTTGACCATTGGCAGACCAGCCTTGGCGGCAGCGCGACGAGCTAGGTCCTTTGAGCCGAAGGCAAGTAGCTGGTCCGGAGTGGGACCCACGAAAATGAGCCCCGCAAGCTCAACTGCCTTGGCAAAGTCTGCGTTTTCACTTAGGAACCCGTAACCCGGGTGAATGGCGCCGGCGCCGGTCTTGATGGCGGCGGCCAAAATCTTTGAGCCATCCAGGTATGACTCTTTAGGGGCCGTGCCCCCGATGTAGACCGATTCATCCGCGAGCTTTACGTGCGGGGCACCGCGATCAGCATCGCTGAAGACCGCGACGGTTTTGATTCCGAGGTCGCGCGCGGAACGAATAATTCGGCACGCAATCTCGCCACGGTTAGCGATGAGCAGTTTGCTGAAACTGAGTTCGGGTGGCGACATCGGTGGGTTCATACGATGATTTTGCGAGCCAATTGTGTCGGGCGTATTTCGTCATTTGTTGCTGAATGTTAAATCACTGTTTCCGATCGCCGTCGGGGTTTTAGAAGCGCATAACCTTGCTGCATGACCGCAAACCTAGATGCAATCAATCGACCTTTGGCCAGTCCGACTGAGCGAGTCAGGAAGGCTTACGCGAACATCTCCAGCGCGAATCGTCCAGAAGTGTGGATCAACC
>JBDLQA010000002.1:0-8304 GCA_039800845.1 Actinomycetota bacterium | reverse complement strand
ACGCGCACGTTGACGCGGTCCGCCGCGGTTTGCCCTGCATCTTCAGGGCAAAGAAAACCGACCGCAGCCTCAATCTGGCAATCCGGGCAAATGTATCGCTCACAGCGCTGGCAGCGTACATACGCTTCGCGCTGGGGATGCCGGTAGCAGAACTGCATGAGGCGGCGGTCGGTCTTTGTCTGACTCGGGGCTTACGCCCGGAAGCCTGTGACTAGGCCTGTACCTTTTCGATGGTGATGCTCTCGATGATTACATCCTCGAGTGGCTTGTCGCGGTGGTCGGTTGCAACTGCACCAAGCTTGTCCACAACCTTGCGGCTGGTCTCATCGGCTACCTCACCGAATACGGTGTGACGACCCTGAAGCCAAGTGGTTGGAGCGGTGGTGATGAAGAACTGGCTGCCGTTGGTGCCTGGGCCGGCGTTTGCCATTGCAAGCATGTAAGGCTGGTTGAAGTTGAGCTCCGGGTGGATCTCATCCTTGAAGTTGTAACCTGGGCCACCCATTCCGGTGCCGGTTGGGTCTCCACCCTGGATCATGAAGTTCTCAATGACGCGGTGGAAGATCACGCCGTTGTACAGCGGGGTGCCGGTCTTGGTTGCACCGTTGCGTGGGTCCTTCCACTCCTTCTCACCGGTTGCGAGACCCTCGAAGTTCTCAACGGTGATTGGGGCGTGCAGGCCAAACAGGTTTACCTTGATGGCGCCGTAGTTAGTGTGCAGAGTAGCTACTGAAGTGTGTGCGGTCATGCCTATATTCTCGCATGACCCAAGCACATCTATTCGGCGCAAACTGGCCAGAACCCGGCCAGACTATTCTGCCAGAATCTCGGTGACGGTGTACTTACCGTCTGGCCCTTCGAATTCATGTGATTCGCCCAGAATCGGGTGGGCTTTGTCCGCCTCAAAAAAGGCTTCCAGCGTATAGGTGTCAATCTGCACCGATTCCGTGCCGAAGCGCGTCCCAATCTGAGCTGCGATCGGGAAGGCACCATCGCCCACCAACATGCCGCGTTCAAGCTGGTAACCCAGAGCCTGAAGCTGTGCCACGTGGTGATCGAAATTATTCACGCAAATAGCCTACTGATGCCTAGAGTTGCTTTATGCGTTTGAAACCTCTGGTTGTGTCTGTTGCCCTGGCCCTTGCGGCCACCCTTGCCGTCGGCCCCATAGGCTTATCGGCAAACGCGGCTCCCACGCTTCCCCACGCCTCGGTGCGTCAGGTGGTGCCTAACTGGGTCACAAACGCCACGGTTTACGAAGTGAACATTCGCCAGTTCAGTCCCGCTGGTAATTTCGCTGGCGTTACCGCCGCCCTGCCACGCATCAAGGCATTGGGCACCGACGTGATCTGGCTGATGCCTATTTACCCGGTGGGCAAACTGAACGCTAAGGGCACACTGGGTTCGCCATATGCCGTGGCCAATTACAAGGCCGTCAACCCCGATTACGGCACCGACGCCGACTTCAAGACGCTAGTAGACACCGCCCACTCGCTAGGTTTGAAAGTTGTCTTGGACTGGGTGCCAAACCACACCGCCTGGGACAACCCTTGGGTCACCCAGCACCCTGATTGGTACACGCACGATGCCAGCGGCAACATAATTTCGCCAGCCGGCACAGACTGGACCGATGTTGCGGACCTGAACTACAACAATCCTGACCTTCGAGCCGCAATGACCGATGCCCTGAAGTACTGGGTCACGAAATTCGACATCGATGGGTACCGCTGCGATTACGCCGGAGGTGTCCCAACAGATTTTTGGGATTCCGCCACCGCGGCCGTGGACCAGGTAAAGCAGCTTTGGTGGTTAGCAGAGGACCAAAGTGATTGGGACCTACTTAGCCAGTCATTCAGCAGCAACTACAACTGGGAGTTGCTTGGGGCGCTAAATAAAGTGGGCGGCCGCGACGACATCCTCTTCGCAATGGCGGATTCCACAGGAAACTACCCGAGCAACACCTTCCCCCTGAACTTCATCACCAACCATGATGAAAACTCCTGGAATGGCACCGAATTCCAGCGAATGGGCAAGGCAGTGCCGGAGTCTGCGGCTATCACCTTCATCACGCCTGGAATCCCTCTGATCTATGACGGTCAGGAGATTGGGCTCAATCACCAGCTCGCGTTCTTCGAAAAAGATCCAATCGATTGGGGCGCCGACCCAGCATCTAGCACGTGGACTGCTTTCTATTCAAAGTTGATCAACCTGCGCAAAAACAATTCGGCCCTTTACAGTGGCACCGCGGGTGGGCCACTTGGTTACATAACCACAGGAAACGACAACGTTCTGAGCGTTAGCCGAGTCAAGGGAACCAACCGTGTAGTGCTGTTGGCGAATCTGAGCGCGAAGGCGACCAAAGTCAAGGTGCCTGTGGATAAGTCCATCGCTGGTAAGTATGTGGACTACAACACGGGTAAGTCAGTGACTCTCACCAAGGGCAAGAGCTCCACATTGACCATTCCAGGCTGGGGATTCGTCATCTATAGCACCGTCGCAGCTAACTAGGAGCCCTGAATGCCAGCAATCACCGCCGACACCCTCACCCTGCCACGCCTGAACCCGGCGGTTGGCCGCGCGCGCTCGGTCAAGAGCATCACCCAGGGCCCGAAGGCCTATGAGGGCGATGGCTTCCCAGTTACTCGCGCCTTCGCGGGCGTCCCATTCGCGGACCTTGACCCATTCGTCCACATGGACCAGATGGGCGAAGTTGAATACGCACCGATGGAGCCCCGCGGCACTTCCTGGCACCCGCACCGAGGCTTCGAGACCTTCACTTACATGATCGATGGCACTTTCCAGCACCAGGACAACCATGGTGGCGGTGGAATCATCGAGAATGGCGCAACCCAGTACATGACCGCTGGTGCCGGCATACTTCACATCGAGACCCCACCGGCCGAACTAGTGATGTCCGGTGGAGTGTTCCACGGAATCCAGCTGTGGATAAACCTGCCCGGTGCCAAAAAGATGATCCAGCCGGCATACCAAAATCTTAAGGGCGAGGACGTGAAGCTGGTTTCCAGCCAGGATGGCGGCGCGCTAATCCGTGTTCTGGCGGGCGAGATTGACGGTCACGTTGGTCCCGGAAAGTCACAGACCCCGATGGCCATCGCGCACATCACCGTTGCCCCTGGCGCGAGCGTCTCGATTCCTTGGGACCCCGAGTTTGGCGCGCTGGCATTCATCCTTGCCGGCACTGGAACCGTGGGTGAAGGCGCAGAGGCCGCGCCAATCAAGACCAGCCAGACCGCAGTTTACGGCCCGGGCGACCGCGTGGTACTCACTGCCGATGCCCACCAGGATTCCCGCACTGAATCGCTCGAGATCTTCCTAATCGGTGGGCAGCCGATACGCGAACAGGTGTTCCAGTACGGCCCGTTCGTTATGAGCAGCAAGGAAGGCGTCCTCCAGGCGATGGAGGACTTCAACCACGGCCGATTCGGCCAGATTCCGCCGGACGCAATCCAGCCTTTCCGCGGCTAACCCGTCATAGACTTGCGGCATGAGCACGCCGACGTCTCTCATTCGCAACCGCCACTTCCGATGGCTTTGGGCCGGGCACACCATCAGTGTTTTCGGCGATCAATTCAGCAACCTAGCCACTCCAGTTCTTGCAGTCACCGTGCTCGGTGCAACCACCCAACAGATGGGCTACCTGGCTGCCGCCGGAAGTGCCTCATTCTTGCTGGTCGGGCTCATCGCTGGCGCCTGGGTGGATCGCCTAGTGAAACGTCAGGTCATGCTCATCGCCGACCTCATCCGATTTTTAGCGCTGCTCGCTATCCCGCTGCTGTGGCTAAATCACCAGCTTCAGATGTGGCACCTGTTCGCAATCACCGGTGTGGTGGGCCTTTCCGCCGTTTTCTTCGATGTTGCCTCGCAAAGTTTCATCCCGGTGCTTTTACCTAAGGAGCAGATTGGTTCGGGAAATTCCGCGATGGAAACCTCCGGATCCGTGGCGGGCGTTGCGGGACCATCCCTCGGTGGCGCTTTGCTGGCATTCCTTCAGGCGCCACTGCTGATTTTCTTTGACGCCATCAGCTTTGCATTTAGCGCACTAAGCCTTAGCTTCATTCGTGACAACGAAGTGAAGAAGCCCGTAGAAGAGCGTCGACCACTTCGCACCGAGATTGCCGAGGGGTTGCGGTTTGTCGGCCGTCAAAAGATCATTCGCACCATCGCCCTAACCACGGGAACCGGCAACTTCTTCGGCAACATCGCATTCTCCATCGTGCCCATTTATGTCCTGCGAGTGCTTGGCATCGCGCCCGGCCAATTCGGTTTGATGATGTCCGCTGCCGCTATCGGCGCTCTGGTGGGAGCCGCTAGTGCTGGCAAGGTTATGAAGTGGGTTGGCGAAGGACGCTTAGTTGTTATTGCCGCCATCGCTTACGGGTTCACTAGCTTGGCTATTCCAACTGCATCGCTTCTGCCCCACGATGCCCAGTTGCCGTTCCTCATGGTTACGGAGTTCTTCAACTCGGTTCTGGTTCTGCTCTACAACATCACACAGGTGAGCGCCCGCCAGCGAATCTGCCCGCCGGAACTTCTTGGCCGCATGAACGCAAGCATCCGATTCTTTATCTGGGGCGTGATGCCGATTGGGGCGCTGCTCGGCGGTTTTATCAGCACCGGCATTGGAGTTCTGCCAACTATTTGGATTGGCTGCGCTGGTGTGCTCGCGTCCGCAGGGTTCGTATTCTTCAGTCCGCTGCGAACGATGCGCAAACTGCCCGAAGCTGCTGCCTAGAAGCGCGCGTCGATCTCCGCGATCAGCGCTTCAACCTTGGAGCGAATCTCATCGCGGATTGGGCGAACATCCTCGACGCCCTTGCCGGCCGGATCGGTGAGCGGCCAGTCCAGATACTCCTTGCCAGGGAAGAACGGGCAGGTGTCCCCGCAACCCATGGTGATCACGTAGTCGGATTCCTTCACGGCTTCGGTGGTCAGAACTTTTGGGGTGTTGGCCGCAATGTCGATTCCAACCTCCGCCATAGCCTGAACCGCCGATGGGTTCACCTGATCCTTTGGCTCGGTTCCAGCCGAAAGCACCTGAACGCGGTCTCCGGCGAGCGCCTGCAGGAAACCCGCTGCCATCTGGGAACGGCCCGCGTTGTGAACGCATACAAACAGAACGGTTGCTTTTGTGCTCATGGCTGTGACCTCGAAATCTTGGGGGAAGTTCCAATCTTAAATCTTTCCCGTGAACTTTATGTGAATAGGTTGCTCAGAACTTCTTAGGTCTAGGCTGAGCCTTGGAGGTGCAACTTGATAAGCATCGAATTCAAAGGCCTAGTCAAGCGCTACAAAGATTTGACAGCGGTAGATGGGCTAAATGCTTCAATCGAATCCGGACGAATCACGGGATTCCTTGGCCCGAACGGTGCCGGCAAAAGCACTGCCCTGCGATGCCTTCTGGGTCTGGCTGCGGCCACCGATGGTGAGGCCCTGATTGAGGGCAAGCCTTACAGTCACTTGACAACGCCATTGGCGAAGGTAGGTGCGGTCTTGGACTCGTCGGGCTTCAATGGCGCTCTGACGGGAGCGCAGAACTTGAAGGTAATTTGCGCGGCTTCGGGCTTGAATCCAAACCGTATTCCCGAGCTGTTGGAGCTTGTGGAGCTTGGTCAAGCAGCCAACAAGCGCACCAAAGGCTATAGCTTGGGCATGAAGCAGCGCCTCAGTTTGGCTGCGGCCCTGTTGGGAGATCCCGACATCTTGGTTTTGGATGAGCCCGCCAACGGACTCGACCCTGTTGGCATAGCTTGGCTTCGCCAGTTTCTGCGCACGCAGGCCGATGCCGGTAAGACAGTTTTGGTTTCCTCGCATCAGCTTGCTGAGATGCAGCACACCGTGGATGACGTCATCATCATCAATCACGGCAAGCTGATTGCCGCGGGGCCAATCGGCGATGTCACCCGGAACCCCGCGGACCCGAGCGGTGCCGCGCAGTCACTTGAAGATGCATTCATGCGCTTGATCGGAGTATCAAAGTGAACTTACTCAAATCAGAGTTTTTGAAGCTTGCCTACCAACGTCGCACCTGGGGGTTGTTCGCTGCAGCGATTTTCCTTTCGGTACTAGCCACCGCACTAACTCCATGGGCTTTGAGCCGAATGAAGAATGCCGTGGTGATGCCGCTCACTCTCACCAGTAGTGTCGACGGCGTCTATTCCAAGTCATTAGGTGCCTACATTCTGGCTCTCGTTTTGGGCATAGTCATTATGTCCAGCGAGTTCCAGCATCACACGGCCATTGCCACATTCCTTGCCGCGCCAAAGCGCCTAAGCGTTCTTGGCGCCAAGTTAATCACCGCCGCTATCTGGGGTGCAGTCTTGAATGTAGTTGCCACCGGACTAGGAATGGTTTCTGGTGCGATTGCGCTGAGCATGTACAAGGATGCCGCCAAACCGGATAGCTACATCTTTGTGGATTACATTGCGTCTGCCGCCCTGACGGGCGCGGTTCTAGCGTTAGTCGGCTTGGCAATCGGCACTCTGATCCGCAACCAGAATGCGGCCGTTTCGGTTGGTCTTGTGTTCTTCCTTGTTGTGGATAGGATTCTTGGCCTGGTCTGGACCGAGGGCGGAAAATATCTGCCCAGTGGTCTAATAACTTCAATGATGCAGCTGCACATTGACGTGAACATTAAGTCCACCGGCCTGCGCATCAATACGGCTGACTACTTGGATCCCTTGCCGGCAGCCGCTCTAATGTTCGGTTACGGCATTGCCTTCGCGTTGATTTCCCTGATCACGCTCAGTCGCGACATAGATTAGTGGCCATTCGCCGCTTCGCTGCTCGCCTTTCAAAATCCTTGGCGGTCTAGCTCGGCGTCTTCATCGTAGGGTTCACGCCGCGACGGTAGGAATGCCACTATAAGCGCAATCACGCCTAGTGCAGTTGGGATCCAACCGAGCTGATCCAGCTGGAAGTACATGAACAGGCCTAGCGCTATTGATGAGATGGCCATGATGAACGCGAAGCTACGGTTACCCCGGCCGTAAACGGATAACAGGCTTATGACTATTGAACCCGCACCCAATGCCATGAATGACAAGAAGGTGAAGAACACCATCTGCTGCTGAGGCGTGACTAGCATGGGCGACCTCGGTCCTAGTTCGCTGCGTCCGGCGAGCTGACGGACTCGTCAGAATCGCTAGTGCCGGTCATCTCGCCCAGCACGGTGTTGAAGGCGTGCTCGAAGACCTCGGCGTTCTGAGCGCCTTCGATGCCGTACTTTTTTTGAATCACAAAAAACGGAACGCCGTTGATGCCATATTCCTGAGCCCGGGCAACATCGGCCTGGAATGCAGCCTTGAATTCGCCACTTTCCAAAGCGGCTCGTGCAGCCGCAGCGTCCAGGCCAACTTCCACGGCCAGAGCCACCAAATCATCAACCCGACCAACGTGCTTGCCCTCTTCGAAGTGCGCCTGCATGAGGCGCTCTTTCATCGGTGCCTGAAGGCCAACGGTCTTGGCGTACTGCAGCAGCTGGTGAGCCAGTGCAGTGTTGGTCATCTGCACCGCCGGCATGTCATAGTTCAGGCCAACTCCGGCAGCAATTTCGGTGAGTCGCTGGTTCATGGCCGCCAACCGGTCTGGCGCAAGGCCCTTGACCTCGGACAGGTACTTAGCCTGGCCGCCTTCGAAGTTCTCAGGCATCGATGGGTCCAGCTGGTACGAGTGATAGGTCACATTCACAGCCACATCCGGATGAGCCGCATTGAACGCAGCAATGCCGTTTTCCAGCTTGCGCTTTCCAACGAAGCACCATGGGCAGGCTACGTCGCTCCAGACGTCAACGGCTATTTGTTCACTCATGCTTTTCCTAACCAGCGTTGGGTGGTGAGTAGTCCGGGCCCACCACGGGCTGCATGCCGTCGGAGTATTCCGCGGTGTTTAGATCCTTCACGGATTTCCGTGTGGACAGAATGATCGCAGCCAACAAAACAAGGCCCGCAATGATCGGATACATAATGTGCACACCAAGCGCATCAACACCCCAGCCAACCAGGCCCATGCTGATCATTGGGCCACCGCTCCAAATAGTGTTCTCAAGGCTGAATACGCGTCCGCGTTCACTGGCGGGAACCTTGCGTTGAACCACGGTGTTCACCAGCGGGGGCAGCGGACCCCAAGCCAAACCAAGCACAGCACCCGCGGTGAACATCACCCAGGTTGCAGGGAAGAAGCACATAGGAACCATTGCCACGGCAACCGCGATGATAGCCCCGCGCATAATCACCGCGAAGCTGACCCTCTTGGACAAAGCCTCAAACGCGAAGGAACCCAGCATGG
>JBDLQA010000001.1:0-40837 GCA_039800845.1 Actinomycetota bacterium | reverse complement strand
AGCTTCGCCAGAAGTTCGCTTTCGGAGGCGTGGTTCAGCAGCTCAGGCTGGAAATCGGTGCGTTCCACACCCAGGCTGGCAGCATTGTTTGCAACCTGCTTGGTGCGGGCGTGTGCGTACTGAACGTAGAAGACAGGGTTGTCGTTGGTCTTCTTGGTCAGCTGCTCCAGGTCGATGTCCAGCTGCGAGTTCGCACTGGAACGAGCCAGCGCGTAGCGAGCAGCGTCAACACCGACGGCCTCGACCAGGTCTTCCATGGTCACAACGGTTCCGGCACGCTTTGACATACGAACAGGCTGGCCGTCACGGACCAGGTTCACCAGCTGGCCGATGAGGATCTCCATGTTTACGCCCGGCTGGTCGCCGAACGCAGCACAGAGCGCCATCATGCGTGGAACATAACCGTGGTGGTCGGCTCCCAACATGTAGATGCAACGGTCGAAACCGCGGCTGCGCTTGTCCAAGTAGTAGGCAATGTCACCAGCGATGTAAGCGGCGTCGCCATCGCTCTTGATGACAACGCGGTCGCGGTCGTCACCGAAGTCAGTGGAACGCAGCCAGATTGCGCCGTCCTGCTCAAAGATGTGACCAAGTTCACGCAGACGCTCGATGGACTTCTCTACCGCGCCGGATTCGTAGAGCGAGTTCTCGTGGAAGAACACGTCGAAATCGACACCGAAATCATGCAGGCTCTGACGGATCTCGCCAAACATGAGCTCAACGCCGTATTCGCGGAATTTCTCCTGCGCTTCGGCGTCAGGAAGGGAGAGAATGTCGTCGGCGGTGCCCGCCAGGACGCGGTCGGCGATCTCCTGAATGTACGCGCCACCGTAGCCGTCTTCAGGTGCCTCTAGTCCGCGTGCACGAGCCAGCAGGCTGCGGGCGAAACGGTCGATCTGGGCACCGTGGTCGTTGAAGTAGTACTCGCGGGTCACCTCGGCACCCTGTGCCATCATCACGCGAGCCAGGGAATCGCCCAGAGCAGCCCAACGGGTTCCACCCATGTGAATTGGGCCGGTCGGGTTTGCCGATACAAATTCAAGATTGATCTTCTGACCGGCTAGGTCGGTGCCGGTTCCGTACGCAGCGCCTGCCTCCAGGATTGCCTTTGCTAGCTCGCCGGCAGCAGCGGCATCTAGTGTGATGTTCAAGAATCCAGGACCCGCGATATCTACGGATGCAATGCCGGCCTCAAGGCGCAGCTTTGCAGCAACCAGCTCCGCGAAAGCGCGTGGGTTAGTTCCAAACGCCTTGGCCAACTGCAATGCGGCGTTGGTTGCCCAATCACCATGCTCGCGGTTCTTCGGGCGCTCAATGACCACATCTGCAGGCAGCTGGCCCGCACCGATTTCCCCGCTGGCCTGGAGGCCCGCGAGAATACGCACGATGGCGGCAGAAAGGTCTGCTGGGGTCACGATGGTCCTAACGAATGTGATTCAAATGATTGCGCTGTTGGCGGGGAAAATGTGCCGAATACACAGGTGCCTCACCCGCAAAAGGGCTATTTAAAGCATACCGAATTGGCTCTGCAAAGCCTCGGTGGGGCCTGCAGCCGGCCGGGTAAACGAAATGGCGGCCACCGAAGTGACCGCCATTCCTCCCAGGAAAGGTTTACCTAGGTCTGTTATTTGACCGATCCTGCAGTCAGACCGCGCACGAAGTAGCGCTGGAGACTGAAGAACACGGTGAGTGGAACCAGCATAGAGATTAGACATCCCGCCATAACGATCTGCCAGCCTTCTCCGTGCTGACCCAGCATCGAAAGGATTTGGTAGGTCATGACTGTGTGCTTGCCAACGAACAAGAAGGCCACGAAGTAGTCGTTCCAAACCCAGAGGAACTGGAAGATCGCGAAGGACGCCAGCGCAGGAACGGACATCGGGATGATTAGTCGCCAGAAGATCTGGAAGTGGCTTGCACCATCGATGCGAGCTGCTTCAATCAGTGCGTTTGGCAGAGTCATCATGTAGTTACGCAGGATGTAAACCGCTAGCGGCATAGCGAAGGCACTGTGCACGATCCAGCCGGCTGGGTATTCACCGGCAAGGTGGATGTCACCGTATTCATTACCAGGAATGGTCATGAGCCACTTGTCGAAGGCTACGAACATCTGCAGAACAGCCACGATTGCCGCCTGCATTGGAACAACCATCAGACCGATAATCATCGAGAACCAAACTTCACGACCCTTGAACTCAAGGAAGGTGAAGCCGTAGGCAGCGAACGCCGCGAAGGTGATTGGCAGGATGGTTGCCGGCACCGAAATGGCCAGGGTAGACATGAAGGCTGGACCCAAGTTCCAAGTGCTACTGAAAACACCCTTGAAGGCGTCCAAGGTCCAGTCCTGGTGGAATGGATTGAAGATAGCGGTCCACCAACCAGAGGCAATGGAATCGTCCTGGCTTCGGAAAGCTGTTACGAACAGACCAAGAGTTGGAAGAAGCCAAATCATGACCACTGCCAGCATCACAAGAGTGGTGCCAACCTTCCAATTCTTCACTTTTTGAAGAGCTGAAATCTCGCGGCTCATCGGAGTTCCTCCTGCTTACGGTAGGTGCGAATCTGGTAGATCATCACTGGGATGATGGCCAGCATCAGGATGACAACCACAGCACTTGCGCGGCCGGTGTCGTTGTAAACGAAGTACTCACGGAAGAAGTCCACACCCAAAACGTTGGTGTGGAAGTCTCCACCGGTCATACCCCAGATCACATCGAAGATCTTCATCGTGGAAATCAAAACCGTAATGAATACCGAGACTGCAGTGACACGGATCTGCGGCAGGATGATGCGGAAGAACGACTGGAATGCGTTGGCGCCATCGATGGAAGCTGCCTCGATGGTCTCGTCCGGAACCGCCTTGATTGCCGCCGAAAGCAGGGTCATAGCGAATCCAGCGTTTGCCCAAATCACGACAACCATGATCAAGAGGTTGTTTACGGTAAAGGTCTCCTGCTGAAGCCAAGCCACCGGGGTGCCACCGAAAGCCTGGACGATCGCGTTCAACATACCCACCTGAGTGCCGCCGCCCACATTCCAGGAGTAGGTAAGGCGCCAGATAGACGATGCCGCAACGAACGAGATTGCCATCGGCATGAAGATGATCGACTTGAAGATGCGCTCACGAACTGGGCCAAGGCGGTCCGTGAGTGTGGCGATTGCAATGCCAATCACAACAGTGACAATTGGCACAACCGCAATCCATTCAAGGTTGTTAAGCACCGTTGATACAAAGTTTGGATCTGCGAAGAGTTTCTGGAAGTTTTGAGTTCCTACCCAGGTAGTGGAATCCGCGCTCATGAACGCGAAACCCATGGTCTGGATGGTTGGCCAAACCAACATGCTGCCAACAAGCAGCAGGACGGGGCCGATGAACACGTAAGGACGCAGAATATTGCCCGCTTTAGTCGGCAGCAGGCCAACTAGGAAGTTTAGAAGCGCATAAAGCGCGAAGGTCACAATCGGACCGAGAATAACCGCGAGTACCGCGGTAAGAATGTCGCCCATTCTTGGTTCCCTCCCCTGACAAATCAGAAGGTTTGATGCACACGATCTCGCTGTGAGATCTATTGTCCGGAACAACTATAAGCAGTTGCCCGAGGTAATGACGTTGGCGGGGAGATTGCTCTCCCCGCCAACGCCTTTGTTTAGCTAGCTAGTCCTAGAAAGGATTAGTGGTTGTAGGCAGCATCGATGATGCCGAATGCCTGCGACATGCTTTCCTTACCGGCGAACCAGTTGGTCAGCTCAGACCACTCAGCAGCGTTTACTGCTGGTGGAGCCTGGTCCGAACCATCGAAGCCGAAGCCCGAAGCCTTCGAGAAGATGG
Source organism: Actinomycetota bacterium (assembly GCA_039800845.1). GTDB lineage: Bacteria > Actinomycetota > Actinomycetes > Actinomycetales > Microbacteriaceae > Rhodoluna. The sequence continues at coordinate 37,008 of JBDLQA010000001.1, read as the reverse complement.
TCTGGAACTGCTTGTTCAGCGCACCAGAGATGTACTTCGACGAGAAGGTCTTGTGAGGGGACAGGAAGCCCGAAGCGTTAGCTGCGTAGCCGTTGGTACCCATCTTGTCGCTCATGATGTAAGCGGCAACCTTAGCAACTGCTGGGTTGTTGTGGAATACACCAGCGGTGTCACCGCCACCGAGTACTGCACCGTAGCCCTTAGCAGGGGTTGGGTAAGCGAATACACCTACGTGGCTGAAGTTGTTTGCCTTCAGCTCGTTCTGGATGGTGGTTGGGAAGAAGCCGGTGATGAACGAACCCTGCTTCAGAAGTGCACAGGCACCCTTAGCCTTCGAGGTCTGGAACAGACCCTGGGTGGTTGCAAGACCGAAGTTGCGGCTTACAACGCCCTGGCCGCCACCCTGGGTCTGGCCGTTAGCCAGGAGGGTCGAAGCGAGGGTCTTACCTGCTGCAACGATGCGAGGGTCGTTCCAGTGGATCTTGCCCTTCCACCAGTCGTTGTAGACCGAAACGCCGTCTACCTTCAGTACGAGCTCTTCCATCCAGTCGGTCAGCGACCAACCGGTAGCGCCACCCGACTCGGTACCTGCACACCATGGGTATGCCTTGCCCGACTTAGCGATCTGAGTCTGCAGAGCTGCGAACTGAGCGCCAGTGGTAGGAACCTTCCAGCCGTTAGCCTTGAAGACTGCTGGGTTGTAGAAGACGATCGACTTCAGGTTTGCCGAAACTGGCAGACCGTAGGTCTTGCCGCTTGCGTCATCCTTGCCCAGAAGCTCGAAGCCTGGAACCTCAGTCTTGACGATTGCGTTGAAGGTGTCTGCACCGAGCAGGGTCGAAAGGTCAACCAGGTTGGCCTTCTGTGCTAGCAGACCACCTGGCTGTGGCCACATGGCGATGTCTGGTGCCTGACCAGCCTTGATCTTGGTGGTGATGTCGGTGTCGAAGCTAGCGAGGGTGGTTACCTTAACCTGGATGCCCGAGCTAGCTGGGAATGCGGCGTCAAGTTCGTCCTGGAATGCAGCGGTGTCTGCAGCAGAGTAACCGACGTAGATCGATACGGTGCGAGTGTCTGCGTGTGCAGCACCCAGACCGAGGGTTGCCGAAGCCATTGCAGCGATTGCTGCAGCAGCGCCGAGGCGAATGCCCTTCTTCATAGTGTTTTCCTTTCCTAGGAACACCAAACCAAACCCGTTTGATGTACCCGAAAAGAATAAATCCGAGTTTTTCGGAAAAACAGGCAATTTCGCGAGTCGTTATCAAAACTTTGTAAACGCTTCCAGTTTTTACATTGAAATCGTGAAAAAAATCAGTAATTCGCCAATATTTGTTAGTTTTTCGCGAAAATAACAGACCTATAACGCCGCAAGCGCTTCCAGATGGCGTTATTTTTCCGTTACCAAACCGCGATTTGGAACTTGCTAAAACCCTAGATGTCGGCCTTGGCGATAATCCCTTGACTAGCGCTTGCAGTAACCGGAATGGGGTCGCAAAGTCGGCCGATGAAACCGCCATCGGCGTCGTAGTTATCAAAGCCGATGACGTTCCAGCCGCCATCCCTGCCCTGGACAAGTCGGGCTGCGTAAACCAGGTTGTGTTCGAATGCCTTGGCCTTGTTGAAATCGATCCCGGTCAGATCCGCGTTTACTGCAACACTGTAGGTTGCATCACGCTCGCCGAACTGGGCTAGGCGCTCCGGGCTTAGCTCGCGCCAGCCGCAGCAGAAGAAGAGAATCGGCACTCCGTCCACAATCTCGAACTGGAACACTTCAAGCTGACCGAAACCCTGGTCTGGCTTTGAAAGCGGCGGTTGAACAGTCCAGTTCAGCATGTCAGTGGAAGTCGCATGGCCAAGCACTCCCCTGGTTCGCACCGGCCCACCCGCATTGGCACGAGCAGTGACAAGCATGTGCCAAACAGCGGAGGGATCTGCGCCTTCCGGAACTCCTACAGCCGCGGCACCGGTATTCACCCCAGCAGGGAAACGGAATACCCACGGATCGCGCCAAGCCTCGTCGTGCCATTCCGGCTGATTGAGTTTCTCGTACCAGGTTGCGTCGGCACTAACCAGAGGCCGCGCGGAAACCTTCTCCCAGACCAAGAGGTCGTCGGATGTAGCGGCGCCAACGGTCTGGACGTCCCCGCCGTCAGCACGGCTGGTACCCGTGTAGTACATCCACCACTTGCCGTCTTCGGCGCGAACCACCGACCCCGTCCAAGTAGTCCAGGAGTCGAAGGCCTCTGGCTCATCAGAGACAATCAAGGCGTCCCGCACAACGTTCCAGTTGGTCAGGTCATCGCTGATTGCATGGCCGATGATTGGATGGCGGTGGCGACGAACCGGATCGCCCAGGGCGCGGCTGGCATGGAGGTAGAAGGCATGGTGACGTTCGCCATCGAAGACATACCAGGAATCCCAAATCCACTTATCTGGTAACTCAAGTGCCATCTTTGGGGCCTCCTACTGAATCGTCGGATGTGGTGAAAACCAACTGCGAACGCGGCGATCCAATCAGTAATAGACTTCGTTTCGCATCGCGGGTTTTCAAATGCTACTCCAGGTGCGGTCACCTCTGGCCAAAGGTTAGACTTTAGTAGCCCTTTAGCCCCCATAGCTCAGGGGATAGAGCGCCGCTCTCCGGAGGCGGAAGCGCAGGTTCGATTCCTGCTGGGGGCGCATGTTCGGAATAACCTGGCTCGATCCCCACACCCTGATCGCGCAACTCAACGGCCTCGCGCTGTTTGCCATCCTCGCGATCGTGTTCCTGGAGATGGGCGTTCTTCCCTTCTTCTTCCTGCCTGGCGACTCACTGTTGTTTGTTACCGGTCTGGCAGTTGCTCACGGCGACATCAAAGTGGGCGGCGGTTCGGTTCCTATCTGGCTGCTCTGCGTTCTGATTCCAATCGCTTCATTCTTGGGCGACCTCACCGGTTATTGGGTGGGCAAGCGCTGGGGCAAGGTTCTCTTCAACCGCCCAAACAGCCGCATCTTCAGCCAGAAGAATGTTGGAAAGACTCACGAGTTCTTTGAAAAACACGGCTCGGGCGCGGTAATCCTCGGCCACTTCGTTGTCGTGATGCGAACCTTCGTGCCGGTGGCTGCCGGCATCGGCGACATGGACTTCCGCAAGTATGTCCGCAACAGCGCGATCGGCTCCATCGGCTGGGGCGCTGGACTTACCCTGTTGGGAGCATTCCTAGGTGGCTTCCCGTTGGTTGCGGATCACGTTGACCTCTTCGCCATCGGCTTCCTCGTCGTGAGCGCCATTCCGGTTGCGATTGAGGCCATCAAGGCTCGCAATGAGGCACTGCGCAAGGCGCAGGAAGAACGCGCCAACGACTAACGGTTGGCGGGTTTAGGTCGCGGGTCTAGATGCCGTATTCGGCGATGTAGCTGGCCAACTGCTCCAGCGCTAAAGCGCGGTGGCTGAGCGAGTTCTTGACCTCGGGCTCCAACTCGGCCGCAGTCACTTCAAAACCTTCGGGAATGAAGATTGGGTCGTAGCCAAAACCATTCGCGCCCTGCTCTTCAAGCGCCACGGCACCGGGCCAGATTCCGGTGAAAGTAAGCTCGGAATCCGCGGTCACCAGTGCAATGGTGCAAACAAAGCTGGCGGCTCGGTTTTGGGCTGGAACATCGGCGAGCTGCGCCAAAAGCAACTGTCGGTTCTGCGCGGAGTCTCGACCACCGGCCCAACGAGCACTGAAGATTCCAGGCGAACCACCGAGGATTTCAACGGCGATACCGGAATCGTCGGCGAACGACGGCTTGCCAGTGTGGGCGAATGCGGCGCGCGCCTTGATAAGAGCGTTCTCTAGGAACGTAGTGCCGTCCTCAACCGGCTCCGGGCCGTCATAGCCAAGAACGGTGAGTCCTTCAACAGTGCTGCCCAGAATCGCCTGGACTTCCTGCACCTTGTGGGCATTGTGAGTGGCTAGAACGAGCTCCACGCTAGGCCTTCAGGTCTCGCGCCAACGCCTCGGCCTGGATCTTGGTCAGGCTCGCGTTGCCCTTCAAAGCAAGGTCAAGTAGCAGATTCAGTTCGTCACGGTCGAAAGGCGCTCCCTCTGCAGTTCCCTGCACCTCGATGAACTTGCCGGCACCGGTCACCACAACGTTCATGTCGGTCTCGGCGCGCACATCCTCGGTGTAGGCCAGGTCCAGCATCGGGGTGCCGTCAATAATGCCCACCGAGATGGCGGAAACGGAATCACTCAGAACGTTTGAGCGGGCCGGGATGTGGCCCTTAGCCTTGCCCCAAGCGATGGCGTCGGCCAGCGCAACGTAGGCACCGGTGATTGCTGCTGTGCGAGTGCCGCCGTCGGCCTGCAGAACGTCGCAGTCGATAACGATGGTGTTCTCGCCGAGCGCATTTACATCCACAACAGCCCTTAGGCTGCGGCCGATCAGTCGGCTGATTTCATGGGTGCGGCCACCGATCTTGCCCTTCACAGCCTCGCGGTCGCTGCGGTCATGGGTGGCACGCGGAAGCATCGCGTATTCAGCGGTGACCCAGCCTTCACCCTTGCCGACCTTCCAACGTGGAACACCCGCGGTGAAGCTGGCGGTGCAAAGAACACGGGTGCCACCAAAGCTAATCAGTGCGGATCCTTCAGCGTGGTCAGACCAACCGCGCTCGATGGTGACGGTGCGGTGCTGGTCGGCCTGGCGGCCATCGATGCGGGTCAAAGCAGTTCCTCTGGGATGGTCTTGATGTTGATGGTTTCAGTGATTGGATAGGCGGTGCTGGCGTCTCCGGCCGACTCTGGCAGGTGCTCCACCACAGTTACCTCTGGGCCGAGGAATCTGCGTGCAAGTTTGCCGAAGGGCTTGGCATCGCCGGTTGCCTGGAAGCGCAGAGTTGGGGTGCCATCGGCGGTGCGCAAAAGATTATTGGCCACGAGCGTGCGGTATACATCCTTGGCAGTTTCTTCGGCCGATGACACCAGCGTCACTTCATCGCCCATCACGTAGCTGATTGCGCCTGAAAGCAGCGGGTAGTGCGTGCAACCCAGCACCAGGGTGTCTACGCCAGCGGCCTTGATTGGCGCAAGGTACTGCTCGGCAGCGGCCATCAGTTCCGGCCCGCTGGTGATTCCATTCTCAACGAATTCCACAAATGCCGGGCAGGCCGCGCTGGTTATCTGCAGGTCAACTGCCGCTGCAAAGGCATCGTCGTAGGCCTTGGAAGTTACCGTCGCTGTAGTACCAATCACACCGATGTGGCGGTTGCGGGTTGCCGCCACCGCGCGACGAACTGCAGGCTGAATGACCTCTACAACTGGGATTCCTCGACCAACCGTGTAGCGCTCGCGGGCGTCGCGGAGGACAGCCGCCGATGCGGAATTGCAGGCGATAACCAGGATTTTGACGCCTTCATCAACCAGACGATCCATCACCGATAGCGCTAATTCGCGCACCTGCTGAAGCGGGCGTGGACCGTACGGGCCGTTAGCGGTATCGCCAACGTAGATGATCGATTCGTTAGGCAGCTGATCGATGATTGCGCGGGCCACAGTTAGGCCGCCAACCCCCGAGTCGAAGATGCCAATGGGTGCGTCGTTCACGCTTAGAAGTTTAGTTGCCAGTTGGCGTATCGGAGCCGGAACCGCCCTCGGCTGGAGGCTCGGGGCGAAGACCCTGATAGATCTCCTTGCAGGTTGGGCAGACCGGGAACTTCTGAGGGTCGCGGCCAGGAACCCAGATTTTGCCACATAGGGCAGTCACGGGGTTGCCCAAAACCGCGGACTCAACGATCTTTTCCTTGCGCACGTAGTGCGAGTAGCGCTCGTGGTCGCCCGGCTCCAGCAGCTCCTGGAGTTCGCGGTCGAGCAGTGCAGAACCCGCGGTCTGGCCGCCCAGCCCTAGGTCGTCGCTTTCAAAACCAGTCATTTGAACTCCGTGATTGCCTTTATCTACTGCTTAAGGTTAACGGCATCCCCGAGGACAACATCAATCTGAAGGGTCTGGCCGTTACGCAAAATCGTGAGGGTCACCTTGGTGCCCGGTGCACATAGTCGCACATCGGCGGTCAGGTCCTGCGCGGATTCCACAACCTTGCCGTTGAATTCGGTCACGACATCGCCAACCTTTAAGCCAGCCTTTGTGGCAGCGGTTCCGGGCATCAATTTGGCGATCTTGGCACCGGTGCTGAACTGGCCGGTTCCAGATGCTGCATCTTGAATGTATGCGCCAAGCATCGCGTGGCTTGCCTTGCCGCTGCTAATGATTTCCTTAGCGATGCGCTGGGCGTTGTCTGCCGGGATGGAGAAGCCCACACCGATGGAGCCGGATTGGCTGGCGCCGGTGTCTCCCGCCGAAGCGATGGCCACGTTGATGCCAACCACCTGGCCGGCATCGTTGACTAGCGCGCCGCCCGAGTTACCCGGGTTGATGGCGGCATCGGTTTGGATCACAGTGAGGCTGATAGAGCTGGCAGAGTTAGAGAACTGCAGGCCGCTGGTGCCCGAAGTGCCGTTCTCTGGTGCCGCGCTGTTGGCCACCTGAATGGTTCGGTTGAGAGCGCTGACGATTCCGCTGGTCACGGTTGCTTCAAGTCCAAGCGGTGCACCGATGGCCACAACATTGTCGCCCACGTTCAGTTTGGCGCTAGATCCGAAAGTTGCTGGCGTGAGCTTGCCGATCGGGTTCACCTTGATTACGGCGAGGTCGTTGGTTGGGTCGGTGCCGATGACCGATGCCGAGTAGACCTTGTCATCGCTGGTCTTCACCTCGATGGTTGGCGATGCAGTGGCACCTTCCAGCGTGACAACGTGAGTGTTGGTTAGGATGTAGCCATCCGATGTAACCACCACACCGGAACCCGATCCCGCGTTGCCCAGTGTGTCGCTCACCGAGATTGTGACAACCGACGGTGCGGCCTTCTGGGCTACAGCGGTAACCCAGTTGACGTGGGCTACGTTATTCACGATGACGGTGCTGTTTCCAGCACCGAAACCGTTGGTGGTTGAGGAAATGGCTGCGCCTGCTGCGCCACCAACCAAAGCTGCAATTACCACCGAGGTAAGGGCCGCTCCCCTGCGCGACTTTACCCGGACTGACTGGGATGTAGAGCTTCCAAGGAGTCGGACGAATACTGAGTCACCTGAGCTCGCACCCGCCGAATTGGCTCCAATCGAACTTGGCTTATCGCTGACAAACTGGTGGTTGAAATCCTGGTTAGAAGTGGTCACGCTATCGCCTTTCCAAACTAGATGCGATAGCAGTTTCGCAAGCGAGTCTGAGTAAATCCTGATAACAGCCTAGGACCATCCTGAAAAGTTTTTGGGCCGTTACTCCCGATGGATCAAGGTTTCACCAGCACAACTTGTCCACCCGAATTGTCGAGCGGCACATCACCCACCACGACCGTCATGGGAGCAGCCGCTAGGACGACTGAATCGGGGTCTCGATACCAGCGGCCACCGCTTAGCCGATAGTCAACGGCATAGGTGACCCTCAAAGTGACCGGATATCTGCCATCGGTGGCGTAGGCGTGCGCCGTGGCAGAAACTGCACCTGAAGCAACCTGAGACTCGCCATCCCCGAAGTCCCAGCTGAGTGATTTTGGAGTAAACCGAACCACCACTTGTGAACCTAAAAGTGTTGCGTTGCCCAAACGAACGGACTGGGCCGTTTTGATTTTCACCGATTGGGCAGGTTTCACGCTTCGGGGTTTCACCTCGGGTGCCGAAATCGTGGGGGTGAATACACCGTTTGTTCCATTGTTCTTTTTGGTGACTTTTGTCCGAACTTTTGGCTTTGGTGCTGGATTGACGGGAATCGGCTTTCGCGGCTTGGGCTTGAGGACTGGAACCACCTTGCTGGTTGGCTTTGGCTTGGCCGCTGGGATCGGCTTCACTTTGATCTTCGATGCGCTTGGCTTTGGCTTTGGGACCGGCGATGGTTTGGCCGTGCTTTTCACCTTCTGGAGCATTGATTTATCTAGGCAAATCACAACCAGGTCTCCCTCGACCTGAGACCCAAGAGTTGCACCACCCGCAAGCTTGTTGGAGTTTCGGCATTTGGCCATCGCCGTCTCCGGGTGACCAAACGCGGAAGTAGAGATGACAAACAGGAGGATGAGGGCAGCCAGTTTTGGAGAAAGGGTTTTCGAGGGGATACGCATTCGGCAACGCTATTGCCGGCGTTCTATTCTCGGTTTCGGTTTTCCACAACTTGTGGCGGGCGGCCACTTAAAAGCGAAAACCCCCGAGCAGTGGGGGTTTTCTATTGGTTGCGGGGGCAGGATTTGAACCTACGACCTCCGGGTTATGAGCCCGGCGAGCTACCGAACTGCTCCACCCCGCGGCGAAGTCTCAACTCTATCAGATTCCGCGAGATAGCGCTAGTCGGTCCGCCATCAACCTACTTTTTATTAGCCGCTGAAATAGCGTCTGTGATTGCCGCAGAAAGAGCCTTGTCAGCCTTTCCGTAAGCAGTCCAATCTCCCGCCTGCAGCGCCGCCGTCTTATCGGCGAGCGCCTTTTTCGCGGCCTGAAGTGCGGCGTTGAGCGAGGCATTTCCGGTGGCGACCGTCGAATCGCCACTCGTATTTCCGCCCGTGTTTGCACCGGACGAACCGTCGCCTGCAATGGCGCCACTGGAGCCAGCGAACAAACTATTGAGCGCAGCATCAAGGGTGTCCTCGAAGGCAATCTTGTCGCCGAAGGCCACAAGGACCTTCTTCAGCAGTGGGAACGAAGTTTCACCGGTGCTTCGGATATAGACGGGCTGAACGTACAGGAGTCCGCCACCGATTGGCAGGGTGAGCAGGTTGCCGTTCAGAACTTCGGTACTACCTTGACGCAAGAGGTTCAGAAGCTTGCTGACGTCACTGTCCGAGTTGAAGTTGTTCTGCACCTGGCCCGGACCCGGAACTACCGTGTCGCGTGGCAGAACCAGCAGCTGCAAGCGTCCGTAATCGGAAGACTTCACACCAGACTTGGAGCCGGCATTCGAGTCCGCTACCAGATACCCAGTGAGGACGTTACGCGCCGATTCGCCGGTTGACTTAGGAATGAAGGTTGTGTACAGGCTGAAATCGGCTTGTTTCACCAGCGGCGTCTGCATGCTCAGGTAGTAAGGCGGCTGAGCCAAACCTGCGGATGAACTTGGGTCGTTTGGCACCATCCAAGCGTCCTGCTGCGAGTAGAAGGAACCGGGCGAGGTCACGTGATAGGTACCGAGCATGTTGCGCTGAATCTTGAAGAGATCCGCTGGATAGCGCACGTGGCTCATAAGAGCTCCAGACATGTGCGAGATTGGCTCGACGGTGGAAGGGTAAACCTTCTCCCAGGTTTTGAGAATCGGATCCTTAGCATCCCACGCATAGAGGTGGACCGAACCGTCGTAGGCATCGACGGTGGCCTTCACCGAGTTGCGAATGTAGTTGATGCTGCCCTTGAAGTTTCCCTGTACCTGTTCGGAATCAGAGATGGCTCCCGCTGGGTTTTCAGAGCGCGAGTACGGGTACTGGCTGCTGGTTGTGTAGCCGTCGAGAATCCAGACCACCTTGCCATTCACCACTGCCGGGTATGGGTCGCTGTCTAATGTCAGGTAGGGCGCGACCGCCTTGACGCGATCAATCGGATTGCGGTGGTAGAGAATCTGGCTTTTGGAATCGATGGCGTTGGAGAGCAGAATATCGGTGCTCTGGTATTTGATGGCGTATGCCAGGCGATTCACGAAAGAACCCAGCGATGGGCCGCCCTTGCCCTTGAAGGTTGTGTAAGTGGTCTGGGTACCGTCTTTGCCACCCGGGTAGTCCATCTCAAGCTGAGCTTTGCCGCCGCCACCGACGATGGAGTAGGCGGGTGAGTTCTCGCCGAAGTAAATCTGCGGACGGTAGTTTCCGAGCAGGCCCGTGGAAGGAATGCCGGACTGCAAAAAGACCGGCTGGCCATCGACTGTGCGCTGGTTGCCATAGGCCGCAACCACACCGTAGCCGTGGGTGTAAACAATCACGTTGTTGTACCACGACTGTCCGCCGCCCAAGCCTTTTTGATTCAGCTCACGAACAGCGATGACGGTGTCCTGGTTGCCGCCTTTGAGTGCGTAGCGGTCCACATCTAGGTGATCCGTGAAGTTGTAGTACTGGCGGTATTGCTCGAGCTGACGGAACGATGCCGCAACCAAAGTCGGGTCGATGATGCGAATCTGCGCAGCAGTTTCTGCATCCTGCTTCAGAGCACCCGGTGCGGCAGTTGTCTTGGCATCGTAGGAGACTGACTTTACGCCGTCCAGGCCGTATGCAAAGCGAGTGGCCTCGATGTTCCTCTTGATGAATTCGCTCTCCAAGGTGCGTTCGTTTGGAACAACTTGGAAAGCCTGAACGGCCCATGGGTAAATGCCACCAAGCAATAGCGAGGTAACCACCATCAATCCGGTGGCAAGGATTGGAAGGCGCCACTTGCCGATAATCGCGGTGACGATGAAGGTTGCCGCAACCAGCAGAGCAACCAGAGCCATGATTTGGATGGCCGGGATTCTGGCGTTTACGTCGGCGTAAGTTGCGCCTGTATACAAGCCACTCGCGCTCGTCATTATTTGGTACTGCGAAAGCCAAAGCGAGTAGGTCTCTAGACCCACAAATATCGCCGCGGTGATCGCCAACTGAATTCGAGCCGGCTTCGTGAATGTGATCCGGTTCAAACCCGCGAACGTGATGCCGCCGAATACCAGTTGCAGCAGAACCGCACCCGCAAGGCAAACAAATGCGACGGTACTCAGGTAGTTGTCCAGCGCTGTCAAGAATGGCAAGTCGAACAGGTAGAACGAGACGTCCATGTGGAACTGGGCCTCGGTCACGCCCGCCTTGGTTGAGTTCAAGAACATCAAGACTTCGCGGTAGTTTGGGGAAGCCGAAACTCCAGCCAGGAAACCAAGGATAGTTGGCGCAGCGATGAGAAGCGGTTTGCGGATTCGAGCCAAAACCTCGCGGTAGGAGCCCAGGTTTCGGAGATCTGGTGTGGCATAGCTGGCGTAGATTGGGCGGAACTTGAAAGTTGCCCAAATGGTCACCCAGACAGCCGCAGCCATAGCGGCACCCGCTGCGCCAAATAGACCAAGCTGAGCCAAGATGTTTGTGGTGAAGACCTTGGTGAAACCAAGCTGCTGGTACCACAGGAAGTCGGTGTAGACACCAGCACTGGCAATGGCCGCAACGGCCAAGACAACAACTATGGCAACTACTACTGCGAGCGGTGAGACTTTCTTACGTTTCAAGCTGAAACCATCCGTTTTTGTTATTTGGTGCAGGTTGGGAGACCGGCGATGCTGTGCTTAGAAGCTATCTGCTTGACCGCACTTAGCGCCTGGGTGTAGTTCGAAACTTTGACAACTTGGAGCCCTGCCGGGATGTGGCCAACCACTTCACCGCAGTTTTCAGCCGGCGCAAGGAACCACTTTGCGCCAGCGCGTTGGGCTCCGTACATCTTCTGTTGAATGCCGCCGATAGGGCCAACAGTGCCAGTTTCATCAATAGTTCCGGTACCCGCGATTATCTGACCGCCAGTCAGCGAGCCAGGTGTCATTTTGTCGTAAATGCCGAGCGCAAACATCATGCCGCCCGACGGGCCACCAACATCATTCAGCGTGAGCTGAACTTTGACGGGGAACTTGAAATCGGTTCCAACGTAGACTCCGAGCCTCCAAACCCCCTGCGAAAGTTTCGGAGTAACGGTGACCTCAAAAGGTTTACCCGCACGCACTCCAGAGATCTTTACCGGAGCACCCTTGCCGTCCTGGACGATAGAGCGGAGGCCCATGATTCCCGTAACGGCTTTGCCATTGGCTTTATCGATGTAGTCACCAGGCTTGATGAAACCCTTGGCCGCACCGGTTTTGGAGAGGGAATCCACAAAGACTCTGTAGCTGTAGCGATAGCCCAAGGCCCTAAGCGCAGCGGCCGTAGCCTGCGACTGCGAATCCTGCATCGCTAGATCGTTTTGCCTGTTCACCTCATTTGAGGAGACATTCTTGGGGAAAATTTCCTCAACCGGAGTGATGGCTTTCGATGGATCCAACCACGCTCCTAAGACCTCACCCCAAGTAGGCGTTTGCCCAGGCGAACCAAGGAGATTTACGGTAAGGAGGTCTAGTGCGCCATCGGTGGCATAGCTTTTGGCATCCACAATGGTGATAACAGCGTTCTTACCCTCGGTGCCCAAAACATTGAAGACAGGGCCGGGTTGCTCAATGAGGTACGGACTAGAGAGCTGACTGCCGATGAAAAGCGCCACTGCCGTTAGGGCAAGCAGCACCCAGCCAAACCTGCCCCGCTTTGGGGCTTTGAGCTGCGGGTCATCGAGGTAGTTGCCAGAATCCATGATTTAACACTATTCGAGGGCGGCAACATCTTTTTCGAAACTTGCGCCAGACCGAACGCTTTGGGCGAACAGGCGGGTTTCACAGCGATTTATCAGGCGATTCCAGCTCCGAAACCGCTACCTTAGGTGAAAGGAAGGCTAGGGCCATGGCAGATTTCGACGACCACACCGAAGGCGACAGCGGCGCATTCGACCCGCGCAAATTCAACCCAGCCGATTTCCAGGAATTCATGAAGAAATACCTGGAAAACCCAGAATCTTTCGAGATTGACGAACTGGCTAAGGCCGCCGGTATTCCAACTAGCCCGGAGCAGCTCCAGCAACTTTTGGGAATGCTTTCGGAGGCCATGGATCGGCAGGGACAGCCCGACGGAGTGGACTGGAATCAGACCCTAAGTCAGGCTAAAACCGTCGCCCGGAAGAGCAACCACGCCGTTACAGAAGTGCAGCGATCCGCCTGGACTGATGCACTGCACATCGCCAACCTTTGGCTAGACCAAGCCACCGATGTCTCGGCTCTGGCAACCGAGCCTAAGTTCCTAACTCGTGACCTGTGGGTGGATGACGCCATGCCGCTATTCAAGGCGATGAGCCAGCCGGTAGCGGACCGCATGTCGATTGCGCTCAGCGAGCACCTATCCAAGAATGGCCCCGAAGAACTGGCCGGTCTAATGAAAGAAGCTGGCCGACTACTTCGCAACGCCGGTGGTGCTATGTTCGCGATGCAGATTGGCCAGGCCATCGGAAAGCTGAGCGAAAAGGTGTTGACCGGTGGCGACATCGGCCTGCCCATCTTCACGGAACAGCGCGCTGCTTTTGTGCCCCAAAACCTGGACGAATACGTTTCGGAGATTGGCGTTCCCGCGGCTGAAGTTCGCATCTATCTGGCAGTTCGAGAGCTTGCCCACGCGCGCCTCTTCAAGCACTCTCGATGGCTGCGCGAATCCGTGGTTTCCCAGATTGTGAACTACGCGTCTGAAATCTCCATCGATGACGAACGCATCATGACCGCGGTGGCCGACACCGATCTGACTAACCCGGATTCCATGCGCGGACTGCTTGAATCTGGGGCGATGCTGGCGGATCGCACTGAAGAGCAGCAGCGCGCCTTGCACAACGTTGAGACTTTGCTGGCCCTCATCGAGGGTTGGGTTGAAGCCGTGACCCAGGAGGCAACCCGACTGCTTCCGGAATCTGCCCGAATCGCCGAGGCTGTGCGCCGCCGTCGCGCTGCAGGCGGACCCGCGGAGCTCACATTTGCCACCTTGGTTGGTCTTGAACTGCGTCCTCGAAAGGTCAGGGAGGCCACGGCGATGTGGCTGGTGGTTGGGTCCAGCCTCGGTGCCAGCAAACGAGATGCGCTTTGGGATCACCCAGACATGCTTCCGAATGCCACCGACATTGAGGACCCGACTGCCCTGCTGGCGCGCCTTCAAGGCCATGGCGATGACTTTGATGCGGCTCTGCGCGACCTTTTGGGTGAATAGCGGGCTTTTGCGGCAAAGGCTGGACTGCCAAAATATTTCGGCTGTGAATAAAACTGAGTAAGTGTCTCTTCCGATTGGCAAAATCGGCGGATGGTCTACAAAATAAATCCTTTTCAGCAACTTCTTTGGCGCACCCCAGACACCCTTCAGATTGGGGCTGGTGGGAATCGTCAGATTCTTGAGCGCCTAAATGAGGGGCAGGAACGTCTGGTTGACGCTCTTTATTACGGGGTCTCCCCCGCATCGCTTCCAGCAATTGCCAAGCAGGTGGGGCTCACCGAGATTGAAGCAAATGCTCTGATCCAGCGCCTAGGTCCGCTTTTGATTTCAGCGGCAGCACCCGGCGAAGATGCCTCAGGTGACAGCAATGGTGTCGCGCTTGCAGAGTCAATTCGCGCAAGCCTGGACAATCGAAAAATGGCCGCGTCGGTCATTAACGCGAGACGAAAAATTGCTGTTCATCTGGACAGCCTGGACCCCAGCGGCCTCACACTTATGCTCACGCTGGCCGCCGCAGGCATCGGCACCATCACCACCAAAGATTTCAGCAAAGTGACCAACGAGGATGCTGCTTCCAATGTTTATCCACGTGCCCTGGTGGGTCACTCCCGTCACGCAGCAGCCCGGCTAATCCTTGAATCAAGCTGGCCAGGCTGCCGCCTTCTTCACACCAAGCGGTCCAACGACAGGAAGACGGCTCGCGTGGATTTGGCCATCCTGGTAAATCACCAGGTGACCGCTCCGGTGGAGGCTGGACTCTGGCGAACAATGGAAGTGCCGGTGTTGGAAATCCGCTATCAACCGGATGGCGCTGAAGTTACGCCCGTCTTAGACGGACGCCACGGTTGCCTGGTTTGCCGCGACCACTTCAAACAAGACGCGGACGATGCCCACATCGCGATGAGCTCTCAGCTTGTCACCAGTGATCTGAAGTTTGACGACGGCGGAACGAGGCTTGTGGCAACTGGACTAGCAGTGCATCAAGCTCTGGATTATTTCGATAACCCCGATGGCGCGGAGCGAAACCTGGGGTTCCGATACTGGCGTGAGGGAAGCGGAAGAGTGGAAGGCACCGTATGGCAGGCACACCCGAGCTGTGGTTGCCGGGTGGACCCTATGCAGATTCTGAACGAAGCAGTTTGAGGAAGCGGGATTCCGCTCCGTTCCAACTGACCATCAACGACTTCTTGGCGCGAGTTACAGCAACGTAGAAAAGTCGGTTTTCCTCAGCGATTTGCGCCTCGGTCTTTGCATAGGAGATCGGCAAATAACCCTCGTTCACGCCAACGATGAAAACGTAATCCCATTCCAATCCCTTAGCCGCGTGAATAGTTGCCAAAGTCATGGCAGAGGATTCCGGCTCGTGTTGACTACGTGCGCGTTCAGTCAGCTCGCGGTAAAAGATGTCCAGAGTTGTGCCCTCCGGCATTTCATCAAGGATGGCGAGCAGGGAGTTAAGGCTTTCCCACTTCTCGCGAGCACCACTGTTCTGCTCCTCGGGCTCCCGCAGGGTCCAACCCAGACCTCGGCAGATTTCTTCAACAGCTTTGTGGGTCGGCTTGTCATTCCGGGATGCAATCTCGGCATTGATTGCCCGCATCGCCGCTTGGATTTCGGGACGCAGGAAGAATCTAACTCCGCCCTTGAGCTGGTAAGGGACCTGGGCATTGGCAAGAGCGGCTTCGATGGTCTCACTCTGACCATTCACGCGGTAAAGGATCGCGATCTGACGGGGTTTAACGCCCTCAGCGAGGAGTACCCGAATCTGATGTGCCACATAGTTGGCTTCATCGGAGGCGGAGTTGAATGCCTGGAATCGAGGCGCGTTGCCCGAGCCCGATTGGGCTTCAAGTGGGCTAAGGCCGGAGTCGCCCATCGGAGACTTGGCGGCACGAAGGCGGTTAGCAACGTCAACGATCTGCTTCGTGCTGCGGTAGTTTCGCGTGAGCTCAACGACAGTTGCGTTGTCATACCGCGTTGCGAAGGTTTGAAGGAAGCTGGACGAAGCGCCCGTGAACGAATAGATGGTCTGGTTGGGGTCACCAACCACGCAGAGGTCGCTGCGCTCACCCAACCAGACATCCAGCAAGGCGTGCTGGAGCGGGGAAATGTCTTGGTACTCATCCACCGTGAAGAATCGGTACTGCTGGTGCACGTGCGCCAAGGCGCGCGGTTCCGATTTCAGGAGCCCAAGGCAGAGAATCAGGACGTCTTCCCAGTCAATCTGGTTCGATGCAATCTTCGCGTCCTCGTAGGCAACCAAAAGCTCAAGCAGCTTTTCTTGGTTCAGGCCACCGGGAGCCTTGCGCTTCAAAGCAGCGTATTGATCGAGCGAAAGCATCGAATATTTGCGCCACTCGATTTCCGCCGCGAGGTCTCGCAAGGTTGCGGCGTCCACCTTGTACTTGCGCTCATCTGCGAGGCGAGCCAGGAGCCTGCCCTTGCCCTCCAAGATTTGCGGGGCACGCACTCCGGTGAACTGAGGCCAGAAATACTCAAGCTGAGCCAGAGCGGCAGAGTGGAAAGTCTTGGCATTCACCTCGCCCACGCCCAGGGCGCGCAGACGGCTTCGGAGCTCGGCGGCGGCCTTGTTGGTATAGGTGAGTGCCAGCACTCGGCCAGCGCTGAAATGCCCCTTCGATATTCCGTAGGCGATGCGATGGGTAATGGTCCGAGTCTTACCTGTGCCCGCTCCCGCGATGATGCAGGTTGGGCCAATCAGACTCTGCGCGGCTTCGCGCTGCTCCGGATCCAGCATTGCCAGCAGTGGATCCAACTCTCCCACTTCGATGTCGGAATCCAAGGCATCAGGCATCTAGAGGACCACCCAACCAGTGTTCGATCATGGCACGCGCGATAGTGAGAGGACCCGCCAAAATCAGTGCGCCGCTTTTATAACCGGACAGGATTTCTTCACGGGTGAACCACTGAACTTTGGCAATCTCAATGCCGTCGGGAACGGCGGTCTGCTCATCGCCGGATTCGTCCAGCGTGGCCGAAAAGCCAACCATAAGCGAGTGCGGGAATGGCCACGCCTGGCTTCCCAAGTATTCGATTTGGTGAACCTTGACGCCGGCTTCTTCCAGCACTTCCCGGGCAACCGCAGCAGTGAGACTCTCGCCCGCTTCAACAAAGCCAGCAAGGATGCTCCAGCGATTTTCCTCCCAGACGCCCTGCGATCCAAGCAGGATTCGGTCCTGGGAATCGGTGACTGAGACGATGATTGCGGGGTCGGTGCGAGGGAAAACCTGTTTGTCGTCTGCAAAGCATCGGCGACTCCAACCACCCTTTTCAATCACCGTGGGCTTGCCGCAGTGAGAGCAGTGCAGATGCGAACTATGGAAGTTTGCCAGCGTGTGCACGATGGCGTAAAGGTTGCCGTCGCGGCTGGAAAGCCCCATGCCCGACCTGCGAAGGTCAGTCCAGGCGGCAGGATCCGGCTGAAGCTGGTTGGCACTGTTGGTGGACAAAACGGCCAGAACCACAGGGGTTCCGGCGGGTTCATCAGCCTGGGCATCCGTGGTCTTTCCCAGGTAGACGCGATACTGAGCGCTTGGCACTTGAGCCACGGGGAGCAGCAACAGGCGAGCAGTCGGATGCTTGGAATCTGCGTGCAGAAGCAGGCGGCCGTTGTGCACCGCAATTACTCGAGTCTGCGGGTTCTCCCAGAGCTCGTCAAAAAGGTCGGGATTCTCACGCTGGAGGTAATCGCGATCGACTGCGCTGTGTGCCATTGGCAGGTGCGGGAGGCCTGTCATCGGTGGACCCCCTCTGGAAGATTGAAAGCTGTGGTTTCGCCTGTTTTGGCGTGGCATTACTTAGGTTTGGGGCTAAGACTACCTAACCTAAAACCATGGCTAAGTCACCCTTGATTTTAGCGGCGCTGGCCAAAGACGCCGTTCCCCAACTTAATTTCGTGCAAGCGATGCCGCTTTCCCTCGGACATGCGGGTCAGTATGATGCCGCAGTTCTGACATCCACCGATGGAACGCACTACGTTGTGCGCCAGGCTAACAGCGAAGCAGCGGCTCTTGAACTCGACACCGAGCTGGTAGTCCTGCGCGCTTTGACGCCTTTCCGCAGCCACTTCCCTTTCGAGATCACAAAGTTGATTGGCGAAACCAAGGACGATCGCGGCAAGCGAGTGCAGGTCTTTAGCTACGTGTACGGTGAGCCGCTGGCACTGCTGAACCAGCCGGCAACCAGCCCTCTGGCCTCGTCTCTGGCTAACACCTTTGCAGCCATCCACTCGCTGCCGCTGAGCGTGGTGGAAAACAACGGCCTTCCTACTTTCACGCCGGAGAACATCATCCGCGAGCGAGTTGCTGAGCTAGACCGCGCAGCCCAAACCGGACGCATCTCTGGCGTTCTGCTGAACCGCTGGGAGCGCGCGTTGGAGGATGTCAACATTTGGCGCTTCCAGCCAACCGTTGTGCACGGCGATGCACGCCTGAACAACTACCTAATGCTTGATGGTGGCGTCTCGGGCGTTCTCGGATGGCACAACCTGCAGATCGGCGACCCAGCCGAGGACTTCTCGTTCGTGCAGGCAAACGCCAGCGAAGACTTTGCCTACAGCACTCTGTTGGAGTACGAGCAGCTGCGCGGTGCCGACCAGAACTTCCGCGCTCGCGCCATGCTCTACGCGGAACTCGAAGTTGCCCGCTATCTGCTGTGGGGCCTGGCTAACCAGTCAGATGAGGTAATCACCGACGCCGAGAACTGGCTGCATGAACTGCTTTCCGATGTTGAAACCGGCGTGACCGGACCAATCGGCGCAAAGCCGCTTGGCACCGATGCCGTGCTGTCCAACGTGCCTGAGACCGAATTCCTTGGATCACCAATGGACTTCGCGGCCGGCTTCGTGGATGAGGCTCAGGCCGTAGTTGCCGATGACCAGCTTTTGGTCCCTGTTGTCTCCGAAGCCTGGGGCCAGGACGAAGACAGCGAGTCAGCTGAGATTTTTAAGCCAATCATTGATGACTCCTACAACCACAAGGACCTCTTCGGCGAGACAGCTCCCATTCCGGTAGTTGCTGATGTTTATGACGCAACCACCGAGATTCCGGTCTACAGCGATGACGCCACCGCTCCAATCACTCTTCCGACGTTCGAGTCAGAGGCAGAAGATGCCGAGGGCGAGGACGCGGAGCCGAAGGGTGGCGCGAAGACCGATAGCGAAGGCGCGCCTGAGCTTTTCTAGCAGCCTACGCCGAGGCGGTTACGCTCGCCCATCGAGTTCGTAGTTCTTCAACTGTCAGAAGGCGCTTTGGCGTGACCACGCGATTTTCGCCGACATAGTAGAAGCAAGCGCGCACCGACTCCAGCGGAATCTGCATCAGTGTTGCGAAAGCGATTCTGTAAAGCGCGAGTTGAAGGCCTCGGTTCTCTATTTCTTCCTCATCTTTTGGAGACGCGCCTGTTTTCCAGTCGACGATTTCGTAGATGCCATCTGAATTTTGGAAGACTGCGTCTAGCTTGCAGATGAAGATGTTTTCACCCATTGCTAGCTGAATTTCAATCTCCGCGAATGCCGCGGTTTGCGTCGCCCATTTGGAGAGTGCAAAGTTGTTCTTCAGCTCTTCGATTGTCTGGGCGTGATCCGCTAGGTCCGCGTTTTCCAGCTGCACGGCCCAGAGTCTCTCTGAGGCATCTTCGATGTCCAGTTCTGGGCTTTCGTTGAGCTGGTGACTCAAGTTGCTGAATCGCTGCTCCATCACAGAATGGAAGAGGGTACCTGCTCTGGTGGCCTTGAAAGGCGGCAGAGGCACCGGACGCAACATTCTTCCGGCCAGGGATTGGGTGTCGGTCAGGTAATCCTTGAATGCCGAGGCATTGATGCGCACAGGCAACGGTACGTCGTAGGTTGCCCTGATTCGCTCTTCGCGCTCCCGCAGCAGTAGTTCGAGTTGGTCCACTTCCTTGCTTTCCAAGTGCTTCTGCAGAGCGTCTCGGACGAGTTCTTCCGTAACTCGAAGTCTGGCAGAGTGTGACTTGCCAAGCGGATCAAGCGGCCAGGCTTCTTCAACTTCATTGACTTCGAGCGGGTTTACGTCGGATAGGCATGGCGGGAAAACGTCGTCAGCGCGCGCGGTTCCTGAAGCTATAGCATCCAAGTCAACTTCTCGACGGTCGTGTACCCGCACGATTTCATGGTCAAGCTCCGCCGCCTTGAATAGGAACTGGCTGAGTTGTTTAGCTTTCTTGATGCCCGGCTGCCAATAGGCACCGGTAAGCAACAGCGCGGCTTTTGGCCTCGTCACAGCTACATAAATAAGACGGATTTCTTCGCGCAGCAGGTGCTGACGCATTTCATCCTTGAAGTCTTCTTTGGACTTGTTCAGTTCCTGCTGCGAGGTAACGAAGTCTGTTTTCCAAACCGGAAGAGAATCGACGTCTCCGCGCAGCGGGTAAGGCAGTTGACCGTTAGAAAGCCAGCCACTTGTGCCGCGACCAGTGGAAGGGAAATCACCTTCTGTGAGATTCGAGATAGCTACTAAATCCCATTCGAGCCCCTTGGCCGCGTGAATGGTTAGGAGCTGAACCACGCCTGCCTCCGGCGCTGCGGTTGCTACATCGTGCTTTTCTCGTTCTTCGGCGTAATCGAGCCACTTCAAGAATGCGCCAAGGTGAGGGCGATGAGTGCTGGCCGCGTAGTTAGCCACAATGTTTGCGAACGCGTTGAGGTGGGCCATTGGGTTCTTTTTGGCCGGGTTGGCCATTACCTCTACATCTAGCCAGAGTTCGCGCTCCACCAGGCGCACAAATTCCACCAAAGGCAGACCTGTCTGGGTGCGCAGGTTTGCGAATAGCCTTGCCGCGTTCTGCATTCGCGCTAGTCCGACTTCGCTGATTTTGGAATCCTCAGCATGCTTTTCATCCAGTAGCAGATCGAGCGCATCCACGATGCTGACCGAGTCTTCGGGCGAGAAGCTTTGCTCGCGAAGGTGGAAACGATTTTGGCGCTTTGCGAAACGGAAGAGCTTGTCTAGGTCTTTAGGACCTATGCGCCAACGAGCACCAGCAAGTAGGCGAATAAGGTGAGTGCCACTGTTGGGGTCGTGAACTACCTTTAGAGCACTTATTAGGTCAACGATTTCAGAGAGTTCCAGCAAACCACCGAGGCCAACAACCTGAACCTGGATGCCCTTCGCTTCGATTGCGTCTCGGAACAACTGCATGAACTTTCGGGTGCGGGTGAGCACCGCCGCGCGCGGTGGCTCCAAGGCCTTGCCCTCTTCCGCCTGCTGGTCGGCGGCCTGCTTGAACTGCCATTCCAGCCAGGCGGCAACTGACTCCGCTTCATCCTGGACTGTTTGATCCACCTTCACCTGCACCTGCCCCGTCTTGGCGCCGTCTCGTGGCTGGAGCGTTAGCGGCACTAGATGATCTTTAGCATTTGCGGCGTAGGCGGGTGGCTGCGCCAAATCGGTGGACAGATGGTTGGCGAGAGTCAGGACATTGACTGGGTTTCGCCATGAACGGCTGAGTTCAAACTTGGCTTCAGAGCCAGTGTTTGGTGCTTTGAAGTCGGATGCGAAAGACGCGAGATTAGACGAACTGGCCCCTCGCCAACCGTAAATGCTCTGGTTGGGGTCACCAACCGCCAGCACACCGGTGCCGGCAAAAAGACCGGAGAGCAGACGGGTCTGCAGGTACGAGGTGTCTTGGTATTCGTCCAACAAAACGTTTACGAATCGCTGACGCTGAATCTCTGCAACGTCTGGGATTTCAGCCACCGCCCTCGCGGCCAGAGCAACCTGATCTGAATACTCCACGTAACCCAGGCGCTTCTTTTCCTGGCCGTAGCGCTCGGCAAGCTTGGCCACGACATCGGTAACCCCGAAAGGTTCCAGTATCTCCGTGTAGTACTTGTTGTGTCCGAAATCGGAACCACCGGGCTTCTTAGGAAGCTGACTAAAGCGATCAAGAATCTGGGAGGTAACCTGGGCGACAGACTCCGCGTCAGTAAGGTTGTCGCTCATGTCGCCAGCCATTCGCAGTACCGCTTCGATCAGCGAGTCGAGCTTCAAGTTCACGTCGGCTAGGCGAGGATCTACGCCCTGTCCGTACTTGATTACAACCTCTCGGGCCAACTGGTAGGCAGCGGCCTCAGTCAGAAGGCTACTTTCCGCTTCCATTCCCAGGCCGAGAGCGTTTTCACGAAACAGAGTGTTTGCATACGCGTTGTAAGTCATGACGGTTGGCTGGCTGAAGTCGTACGGCACATTGCTGGGCCAATACTCGCTTTCGCGCATTTTCAAGAGACTCTGGTAGATGCGGTTGGAAAGCTCGCTCGCCGCCTTGCGCGTGAATGTCAAGCCGAGGATCTGCTCAGGCAAGGCGTGCCCATTGGCCACCAGCCAGAGAACTCGCACCGCCATTAGCTCTGTCTTTCCCGAACCCGCGCCTGCAACTACAAGTGCTGGCGAGTCGACCGGCGCATTTTCTACCGCAGCGGTTTGTTCGGGTGTCAGCTGGAAGTCTTTGAGAATCGAGTAGACCTGCTGTGCTGAGATTGCCCTAACCGACATAGGACACCGCCTTCTTGAGGTGGAGGTCACAGCTACCGAACTCATTTTCGTTTCCGCAGTGGCTCGATACGCGCGCGACAAATACACGGTCCGGCATTGCCATTCCCTCTGCAGCTTTGTTCACTAGTTCCTCAAACTTTTTGCGAAGTTCTGGATCATTCGCAATCGATTCCTGATTCCGGATTGTTGGGTTTTTGTCGCCCACCAAGAGCAGCTTCGCACCAGCGAGTGTTGGGTTTTCATCCCCAGTAACCTCGCGGAACGCCCCATTTTCATAGGCAAGTTGATACAGGCCAAGCTGAGGGTTTTCTTGCCCCTCCGTTACCGACGGGATTTTGCTACCGGTTTTCAGATCCACAATCACTGCAGTTCCATCGCCGGTTAGCTCGATACGGTCGACTTTCCCTCGGATGTGGGCTCTGCCCAGGTCAAGCTCAAACTCAGCCTCGGCCCCAAGCACTCGCCCGCCCGACTGGCCAAATTCTGCGAGGTACTTTGAAAGGTTTGCGACTGACCGCTGCGCCCTGCGGCGTTCGGCTTGCTCTAGCCAATCGCTTTCGAACTTGAGCGTGTGCCAACCCGACTCCACCTCGGCCCAAAGGCTTGCTTCATCAACCGACGTGGCCACCTCCATGGCGCGGTGTATGAGCGTCCCTACCGAGGCAGAGAAGTCGCCTTCGGAAGCGCCGTGGTAGTTGAGGAACCAGTGCAATGGACACTTGAGGTACGCATCAAGTTGAGATGGGTTCAGCGTGATGCGCGCACCACGATCCTCTGCCAACTCATCACTTTCAACGGATTCGCCTTCCAGCGAGCTGGATAGGAACTCGAACAGCGGTTCGTTTGTGGAGAGTTCTTGAAGACCGTACCAATCGTCGGGATGCGCACCTGGCACTCCAGCGGCCGCCAATCTGCCGAGGTCAACCGCGTACTTGGCACGGCGTGCAGGGTCTGTTTCCACCGCTAGCTTTCGGCGCAGCGAGCCAGCCAAGCCGCGCAGAGTGAGGGATGATCCTTCAAACGCCTCGGCTGCGGGGATTCCGCCTAGAGCCGAGTGCCCAACGAACTGGGAAACCTGCTCCTCTTCGGATAAATAGGAGGAGACGATTGCCTGATAGTTAGCGGCACCAAGGGCCTTGTAGAACATACGCAATTCGTCGGCCATCTCGGACCGGACTTGGGCGCCCTCTTGATCCAGACGCTTGGTGACCGTGGCCACAAGCAAACCGGCGTTCAACAAAGAGTTGCGAGGCTTTAGATTGGGCCAGATGCCTTCGATCAACTGCGGGGTGATCACCGTGTGGAACCTCTTGCCGACCACGCCAGCGGGAGTGAGCAGGCTGACGTATTGTTCAGCACGACGGCCGAAAGAAAGCGAGTCTTCAGGTAGTCGCTGTTCCAGTTGCGCTATCAGGAAGTCGGATTTGTCGCGGCCCGGGTTGCGCTCCACGAAACGATTCGCAGCAGCAAATAGCGCCACGATAGCGTCCAGGTTGCGGTTAGCTTGGACAGCCACTTCCCCGATTCCTCTGCTCTGCTCTGACCACTTGGCCTCTAGCCCGCTAGAGTTCCAGAGCTGCCAAAGGAGGTCCTCAATGGTTGAATCCGTGTCGGCTGCGATGGTGGCCGCAGATGCGAGAGATTTGAGGAAGCGTCTCAGGGTAGCGGCATCCGGGCCGCGCAGAGTTGCCGCGGCATCCGGATTTCTGAAGACTTCAACCAGCAGTTGGTCGGACGTGCGACCCAGCTGACCTTCGTCCAGGCCGGATAGCTCCTCGCGGCGCATTTGGCGACGGAGGCGACGAAGCGCCACGGAATCCAAACCGCAGAACGGAGAGCGCAAGAGGCGTTCAACCAGCTCTGGCGTGACATCGGCGTTACTGCAGGCAACCGCAGCCAGTTCCAGTAGCTCCCGCGAGGCAAACTCATCCCGAAGCGCATGCTGGGCTCCTGCAATTCTTACCGGCACGCTCTCGGCCGCCAGGGAACGCTCGAGCCAATCGAGCTGCTGTCTACTACGCGAAACGATTGCGATGTCGCCCCAGGGAACTTGCTGGTCTAGGTGCAACTTACGAAGCGTGAAGGCCAACCATTCCAGTTCGTCCTGTTTCTCACTAAAGACCTTGACCGTGAAAACACCGGAGGAATCCGGCTGTGCCTGTGAGGCGTGAACCTTGCGTTGCGCACCAGCGCCTTCCGCACCGATCAGGGACGAAACTTTTCGCATGACTGGGGCAAGACCGCTGGGTTTACCCCACGGATCTGTCTCCAGGTAGAGACTCTTAGGTGTCGCGCCAGCGCGGGAGGCTAGCTGGGATGCGAGATCGGTCATGATTCGGGGATCCGCGTGGCGGAAGCCCAGGGTCGATGAGTCGGGGTCGCCGAAGAGCACCAGACCCGCTGGCTTATCTCCGCGCGATGTAACAGCAGTTAGAAGCCTTGAAGCCGAAGGAGTCAACTCTTGGGCGTCATCTACCAAAATTGTCGTGAAGTCTGGTAGGTCGGTCTGCTGATCCAGCAACTCGATGGACTTGTTGATTAGGCTCGTGGCGTCAAAACGTTGGTCGTAGGCCTCCCCCTGCAGCACGCCCAGGTAAGCCTCATATACAGCCGAGGTCGCAATCCACTCCTGGCGCGCGCTTTGCCCGGAACCCAGCTCTCGCAGGTGATCAGGACTCAAACCGAGTTCTTGGCAGGCGGAAATTAAGTCGCGGAGTTCCGCTCGGAAACCTGCCAAAGCGCGAGTAACCGCAGATACGTGACTGGGCCATAGATCCGCAACCGGGCCGTCTTCAAGCTCCACAAGGAGCTTTTCCAAGATGCTGTCCTGCTCGGCACCGGAAATGAGCTCCGGCTGTTTCAGACCTAGAGCTAAGGCATTGTGCCTAACGATCGCGAATGCGAGCGAAGAAACCGTGCGGGCGAGAGAGCCTTCAACCGCATAGGGTTCATCGGCAGGTGCAGCCTGACCAGACTCCGCCGCCCCAGAATCAGCCGCCCCAGAACTAGAAGCCAGCTGAAGCGCCAAGCGGTTCCTGAGGAGTGCCGCACTTTCACGTGTGGCGGCCAGAACCAGAACTTTCTCTGGTTTTACCTGGGCGTTCAGTACCAGGTGGCTGAAAAACTGAACCAAAGCAGAGGTCTTGCCGGTTCCAGGTGCGCCATAAACCTGGACGATGTCCCCAGCGGAAAAAACGTGCATGCCAAAGTCTGGCGAAGCCCCGGAATCTGGGCTAGGCGCACTTGGGATGAATCTTGGTTCAGGCATGCCTCAAAACTATCGGGAGGGTATGACATTTATTCCGAATAACGCGCTGCCAAGCCGCTAATCTATAAACATGTTCCAGCCACTTATTGAAGTTGCCTTCCTGCTTATTTACGCAGCCCTGCTTACCGCTGTAGCCCCGTATGTTCGCTCTGACCGCGACAACTACGGCTCGCTCGTACCAGGCGCTTTGGCCATCACCACCGGTGCTGTTCTTTGGTCGGTTTTCACCTGGCTAGGAATGGCGGACACCGATGGCTGGATTTGGGGTCTAACCATGGTCCTTATGCCTGTTGGCATGGCCTTTGGTCTGACTTTCTTCGGCCGCGGCCGCCACGATGGAAAGTTCGCTTTCATCGACTCGCTCGCAGGCAACTAACCAGTCGCAAATACGTTTTTCAGGCCGTATAGCGGCCTGCCGTCATCGAGCTCTTAGGCCGCTAGGCCAATCGCGTCCATGCGCAATGAGTGTGGACCGTTTAGTTCCGCGATCAGCGGTTCGATCTCTTCCAACGAAGCCCCTGGCACAACTGCGCGGAGCTCCAAAAGTACGTCGCCCATGATTCGGCGACCCCAAAGCGCCAGACGCGACGCCAGCGTGCTGTCCTTCGCCATGGCCTCGGTCAGGACCTTCTTGGAGAACTTCTCGATGGTCTTGTCGTTGAGCGCCTTCTCCACATCGGTGCGGATGTCTGCCGGCAGACCCGACGCGAGCTTTTTGTAAAACTCTTCGAGAAGACCCAGGCTCAGGTATAGCTTCAGAACGGTCTCGTACCAGTCCAGCCCGTTGGTGCGACTGTGGAACAGATCAATGCGTTCGGTGTATGGATCCATTGCATCGGTAGGGTCAAAACCAAGCGAGCCCAGCTTGCGGCTCAGAACGCGGTACTTATCGAAGCTCTTTGCGGCGGCTTCACTCAGCTGAGCCTTAGCCGCAGTGGTTGGCGCGAACTTGATCTCGGCGGTCATGATCTCGAAAGCGCTCAGCTCCAAGTAGGCCAGTTGCCCGAGGAATTCCTTAGGGATGGGCGAGAACTTACCCAGGTCCACTTCACCCTGGTTGCGAGCGGCGCGGTCCTCACGAACCGGAAGCTGCAACTTGGGGACGTTGCGCCTGATGCCTTTTAACCACTCGAACACGTTTACAAGACTACCCAAAAGGTTGAAAAACGGCGGAATCTAAAGCCTCGGATGGTCGGAAAATGGCCACCGATAGACTTTAAGCAAATGAATACACCTATTAACCCTGATGTGACCTTCGAATCTCTCGGCATTGATGCCGACATCGTCGAGGCACTGGGCACCAAGGGAATCCTGAATCCCTTCCCAATCCAAGAGTCCTGCATCCCAGTAGCCCTGATGGGCCAGGACGTAATCGGCCAGGCAAAGACCGGAACCGGTAAGACCCTGGGCTTTGGCCTTCCACTAATCCAGCGCCTTGGTAAGTCACCAGAAAAAGGCGCCAAGGCGCTCATCGTTGTGCCTACCCGTGAGCTTTGCGTGCAGGTTGCCGAGGACCTAGTTCTGGCAACCTCAAACCGCGACACCATGGTTGCGGCCATCTACGGCGGAAAGTCGTACGAAGGTCAGGTCAAGGAAATCGATGCTGGCGCACAAATTCTGGTTGGAACTCCTGGCCGTCTCATCGACCTTAGCCGCCAGAAGAAGCTGGACCTTTCCAAGATCGAGATCATGGTCCTGGACGAGGCCGATGAGATGCTGGACCTCGGCTTCCTGCCGGACATCGAGAAGCTCTTCGACTACACCCCTTCCACCCGCCAGACCATGCTCTTCAGTGCAACCATGCCTGGTGTCATCGTCAACATGGCGCGTAAGTACCAGAACAAGAGCGTTCACATTCGCGTGAACGACCCCGATGAAGGCCAGACCAAGGCTGACATCAAGCAGTTCGTCTACCGCGCCCACAACCTGGATAAAGACGAAGTCGTTGGTCGCATTCTTCAGGCTGAGGGACGCGGCAAGACCGTGATCTTCGTGAAGACCAAGCGCGCAGCGGGCAAGCTCTCCGAGGAACTGGTTGACCGCGGCTTCAATGCGACCGCACTGCACGGCGACATGAGCCAGGAGGCGCGCGAGCGCAGTATGGCCGCATTCCGTGCCGGCAAGAAGGACATTCTGGTGGCAACCGAGGTGGCTGCTCGCGGTATCGACGTTGACGACGTAACCCACGTAATCAACTACTCGGTCCCTGAGGATGAAAAGGCATACCTGCACCGCGTTGGCCGCACCGGCCGCGCTGGCCGTACCGGCGTTGCCGTGACTTTCGTGGACTGGGAAGACCTGACTCGTTGGACCCACATCAACACCGCTTTGGAGTTTGGTCAGCCTGAGCCTCTGGAAACTTACTCGTCCTCCAAGCACTTGTTCATCGACTTGAACATCCCAGAGGGCACCAAGGGCCGCCTGAAGGCCGCATCGCCTAAGCCTGCGACTTCGGGCCAGGGCCGCGATGGTGGCCGTGGCGGCCGCGATGGCAACCGCAACGGTGGCCGCAACAACGATGGCCGTTCAGACCGCCACCAGCGCAGTGACCGTCAGCGCACCGATGGCGGACACAAGCCTCACGCGGCTGGCTCCGGCGACGGCGCAGCAGCTGGCGAGACCCACGGTGGTCACGACCACAAGACTCCTAGCGCGGGAAACCGCAACCGCCAGCGCCGCCGTACTCGCGGCCCTGGCTCGGCTGGAGCGTAACTAAACCTAATCTGGGGAGGCGGGCAACCGCCTCCCCAGATTTCTTTAACCTGAGTTCGGTTACCAGGCGTGCGCTAGACGGTGATTAGCTGGCCCGCGCTGCCAAAGTTTAGGGACCGCAGCCAGTCCGCCAGAAGTTTGGTGGACAAGCAGTCATCGCGGTTGTAGGCACTAATCATGGCCATGATCGTCTGAGCTTCCTCAGCGTCGCCCTGAGCCACAGCCTGACGGTATAGCTCGTACTGATACATGGCGTCATCGCCACCTGCCACGAGCTCGGTTCGGTTGAGCTTCGAATCGGCATCGTAGTACTGCTCGAGTTTCTTGATGCTGTAACTATTCGACCCTGGCAGGAACGAGGCCTTAGCTATGGCGCAGAGGTCTAGCATGTGCTCCACCACTTGCTCCACATCCGCTTGACGATGGCCGCCGTATTGAGCGGACAACTTCCGAAGGTATGTAACTTCCGGTGGAGAGTAGTGATAGATGTGCATCTGCGGGTGCGCATGCAGGTTGGCCAACGCTAAATCGAGGAATGAGTCAAAGGCAGCCCGCTCTTGCGCTTTGTCGTCAGCCAAAAGAACAGTGAACTCTTCCTTCGAATCTACGAAACCGAACATGAAAACTAGGTCGCCGAGCATATCCACCGGGCTAAACCATTCGATGTCGAAATACAGATCGCCCGCCGATGGGGCAGGAACATCCGGATGCCCAGCCACCTTGGACACTAGCGCCTTAGTTCCAGCTGCCTGAAGCGCGAACACTCTTGCCAGGTTCCAGTAGCGCTCCGAGTATTGCGGCTTCAGCCCTTCGATATCCGGGGCTGCATCCAGGGCAGCGAGCTGGGGAACGGTGAATATTCCGGCTTCATTGAACTTTTCTTTTTGCGGGGTGCGAATGTCATTCAACAAGTCAAGAGTTTGCTTGGCCACGAATTCAGCCTTGCAAAGTTGCGGATATTCGCAGTAGACGGAACGACAAACCGAAGTGCGATCGCAGCTCCACGACGCCACGAAGTCCTCGGTGATGGCTTGGGGCGTGACCTGGTCAAGGACTGCCACCAAGGCGCGGATGGCCTCTTCGTAAAGCAACAGTGATTCCGCCACGGAATAATCGACTATTCCCTTTTGGACGGCCAACACGATTCCCATATCATGCTGAGAATCCAGCCCCAACTGAGCAAGTGCGTGGTGGTAACCCGCAAGCTGCAACTGGTACTTTGAATCGCCCGAGGAAGCATTTTTTACGTCCCAAGGCACATAGCGCGGCACCTCGGGTAAGTCGCCGACCTGAACGGCGGCAATGCAGCCGTCTTCATCCTGGCGAATCACATAACCTTCCAAAACCAGAAGGTCAGCGAATCCGGTCCACTCGTAGCCATGAATTTCAGACTTCAAAAACCCTTGCGCCACAACAGGAACGCCGGATTTCAGAACTGCGATTGTGTCCTCTGGCAGGCGACTTTCCATTAGGACGAAGTCGCCTTCCGGCAAGCTGGCCCGAAGTTGATCGAACACGATTGCCTCGCGCTGGTTACCCTGGACGATAGGGAGTTTTGTGCTGAGATCTTCCAGGTATGGCTCAACCTTTGCCAATACGCTCGGTAGTCCTGCCTGCACTGCCATCGAAAGCCTCAGGCAGTGTTCGCAACCCATCGCACGGAAAAAATCACGGCTCGCCACTGCCCATTTGCCGTCTTTGCCAACTCTCACGAACTACTCCCCCATTGGCTGGATTATTAGGTCAAGGGTCTCACGCTTTGGATGACCAACGAGGTGCTTCAGGTACACCACTGTTACCGAACTGAAGGCAGACTTATTCGCCACCTTCGCTGGCTTGCCCAAACGGATTTCAACGGGAGTGGATAACACCTTGCCGGCAGCGCAGGTTGGCTCACAGGTGTTCGTGCGGGCCACGGCCGTGCCCACGGCGGAATCCTGGCCCCACTGCGACCACTTGATCTTGGTGAAGACCTGCCCGCTATCCGCGCAGTATGGCGTGAACTCGCGGGGCTTCTCAACGTACTTCACGCAATCAAAAACTTGAACCGGCGAGCTCACGGCGCAGCCGCTGAGTGACCCCGCTACGAGCGCGAGACCGAGAAGCAGAGGGAGTCGTTTCATACAGCCAGATTAGGCCCAGCGTCGCACATCTATTTCGAACACGCTTCAGGGCTGTTGACGGAGTTAGGCTTTAGACATGTCCAAGCCTTTCGAAGCCAACTCTTTTAGCGAATTCGCCGCCTCAAGGCGCTCCACACGAGACTTCCTGCCAACCCCGGTGGCCCCCGAAGTTATCGAAGCGATCATCGCCGACGGCCTAACTTCCCCCTCATGGTCCAACACAAGGCCGATCATGGTCGCAGTGGCTACCGGTGAGGTCAGAGACCGCCTGAGCGCCGAGTTCCTGAGGCGTTGGGACGCCGTGAAGGAGGCACGTGGCGGCGGCATCGGTGCCAAACTGAAGCTTGCCCTGAAGCGTTACGGACTGCCAACCAGCAACTGGCTCATCAGCAAGCCGTACCACCCGGATCTGCTTCCCCGCTCCCAGCGAGTGGGCAAAGAACTTGCCACGCTAACCGGCATTCCACGCGGCGACAAAGTGGCGCGCGATGCTTCCTGGGCACGAAACTACGAATTCTTTGGCGCCCCGGTAGAGCTCTTCGTGTTCACTCACAAAACCCTGGGCAAGTTCTCGGCTAGCGATGCCGGTCTCTTCATGGAGAACCTCATACTGGGGGCGCACGCCCGCGGTTTGGGCACGTGCGCACAGGGCTCGATCGCCATTTGGGAGGACGCAGTTCGAGCAGAGTTCGAACTCTCGGACCAGTACGAACTGCTTTGCGGAATCTCGGTGGGCTACCCGAGCGACCACCTGGTAAACGCATTCCAGGCGCACCGCCTGAGCCCGGCCGAAATCACTGCAACGCCTAAAGTTAAAGCATGAATCCTGAAGCACTGCTGTCCGTTGCCCGTCAAGCCGCCGAAGCAGGTGCCGCTGAACTCGTAAAGAAGTATCGCGGAACTCTAAACATCAACACCAAAAGCAGCGATGCCGACTACGTGACCGACGCCGATCTGGCATCGGAGACCGCAGTGCGCAAGGTGCTTAAGGATTTGCGCCCAAACGACACCGTCACTGGCGAGGAATACGACGCGACAGGAACCGACAGCTCTGAGGTTTACTGGAGCATTGATCCGCTGGACGGTACCGTGAACTTTGCTCGCGGCCTGCCAAACTGGGCCGTTTCAGTAGGCGCGAAGGACCTATCCACCGGCGAGTGGGTTGCCGGCGTTGTGCTGTCGCCAAAGCTGGGCGTGACCTATTACGCACACAAGGGCGGGGGCGCTTTCGTGGAGCGCGAGGGCGTAATTAAGCAGCTGCGCGGGCCAGTAGAGCGCACAACCCAGATTGTGGCAACCGGCTTCAGCTATGACGCAGCCGATCGAGTTCGCCAGTTCGCTCGCCTAGCGGAGCTGATGCCAGACTTCGTTGATGTGAGACGCCTTGGGGCAGCAGCGCTGGACATGTGCATGGTTGCCGAAGGATCGGTGGATGTTTATTACGAAGCCGGCATCAAGGAATGGGACTGGGCCGGCGCGATGGTAATCGCCGAGGAAGCCGGTCTAGACGTAATCCGCCCGCAGTTCACAGGCGATCTAGGCGTGGTTGCGCGCGACGCCTCCAGGTTCCGAAAGAACTAACGGCCCCTTCGGTCGTTCCCTTTTACCAACCGGTATTGGCCATGGCCTTCGCGTGGTCGGATGGTTCCAGACCCCGCAGGTCTTTGTCAATTTCGGTGAATAATTTTCGCGCCATCATCAACGGCACGATGGTAAACGCCAAAACGCCAGCGTAAAGCTGATAGCCGCTGAACTGAACGCCGGCATCCGCAGCCAGTATGTCACCCAGCGCATAGCTAGCGAGCTGATTCAGCACAACAAAGGCAATCCAGAACCAGAGCAGTGAGCGTTTGCGCTTCAGTGCTGCCTCGCCCGCCCCAACGCCAGTAACCTGGTTCAAAACCAGGAATGGCAGGAACATCTGCGCGATGGGGATGAACCATCCGCCAATCGCCCAACCCGGCTTGATCCGCAGGGCAACGCCGGCGTCTCGCACATACTGCGCAGACCGCAGACCGAATCCCATCAGAGCTACCAGGAACCAGATGTTCGTGAACGCGTAAAAACCCGTGAAGAACGTGCCCACAAGCGTCACGGTGTCTAACTGCGCGTAGGAATCCAACCCCGCTGCCTGACGTGCCAGCCCAAAGGTGAAGAGTGAGGAAATAATCGCAGCTACCGAGCCAATGGCAGACGCATTTCGCAAACTTCGCGTCCAACCCGAGAAACGAAAGCGTGGGTCTACAAAGCGGGAGTTATTTGCCATAGTTCAATGATGCCAGCGATGGTTGCCTAGCCTGCTCAAGGATGGCTTGAAGCGCGCCAGCCGTCGTGAGGTTCTCACCCAATTGATTCGGCTTGCCAGTTCCGTGGTAGTCGCTTGAACCGGTCACAAAGAACCCGAACTCATCCGCCAGCGCCAGCAGCCACTCACGCACGTGCTGTGGCACATCGCGGTGGTAAACCTCAACGCCAGCCATGCCCGCTTCAATCAGCTCGATGTAATGCTTTCGAGGCATCGGCTCACCGGGCAAAGGACCGTGGCCACGCGCCATCGGATGGGCTAAAACAGGCACTCCACCAGCGTTGCGGATTAGACCAATCGCGTCGATGGTTTCTGGAACCCCGCGATTCGGTACGTAATACTTTGTGCCCGGACGAACCCAGTCAAAGAACGGCTCGCGGGATTCAATGATTCCGCGCTCAATCATGGCATCGGCAATCGCGGGACGCCCTGCAACCTTGCCGTCCGCCAGGATTTCTTCCACATGTTGCCAGTTGATGTCAAAGTCTTCGGCAAGGCGTTCGGTGATCTGCTGGAGTCGAATCACGCGGCTATCCACAGAGTCCTGCAGGATTCGAGCCAGAGCGGCATCGTTGGGGTCTGGAAGGTAGGCCAGCATGTGCACTGTGAACTTGTGCTCCGCGTTTCGCTGCACCCGTGTGGTCAGCTCTATGCCCGGAATGAATCCAAGCCCCACTTCACGGGCGGTTTCTCGCGCTTCATCCCAGCCGGCAACCGTATCGTGATCGGTCAGTGCAACGATGTCCAGACCAGCAGCGGCGGCCTCCCGCATGACCTGGCTGGGCGAACCCCTGCCATCGCTGCGGAGGGAATGCGTGTGCAGGTCGATACGCGCGCTGGGGTCTATGGTGGTCACCCGCCCAGCATAAAACAAAAGGGCCCGGGATTTCTCCCGAGCCCTTTCGCTGATTTGCTTTTAAGCTAATCGGAGTTCTTACTCCTCAACAGATGCTGGAGTACCAATGCCCTTGGCAATGATTACAGCAATTGCGGTAACAACGGTACCGACCAACAGCGCGATGATGTAAGTCAGTGGGCTGCTAACCAGTGGGAATACGAAGATACCACCGTGAGGTGCGCGCAGCTCGTTGCCGAATACACCAACAAGTGCACCGGTAACAGCCGAACCAAGCATGATCGAAGGGATCACGCGGATTGGGTCAGCAGCAGCGAATGGAATTGCACCCTCAGAGATGAACGATGCACCCAGAAGCCATGCAGCCTTACCGTTCTCGCGCTCAGCCTCAGTGAAGAGCTTCTTGCGGATAACGGTTGCGAGTGCGAGACCCAGAGGAGGAGTCATACCAGCAGCCATAACGATTGCCATGATGATGAAGTTGTTGCTGTGTGCAGCAGCGCCAGCAGCGGTCAGGCCGGTAACAGCGAAGGTGTAAGCAACCTTGTTAACTGGACCACCCATGTCGAATGCCATCATGAGGCCAAGTACGATACCGAGGACAGCCAGCGAACCGGTACCCAGGCTCGACAGGCCGTTCTGAAGTGCAGTCATCAGGCTCGAGATTGGGCCCTGGAGGACAACAACCATAACGATGCCGGTGATGAGCGACGACAGCAGTGGAATAACAACTACTGGCATAAGTGGACGGATCCAGCCTGGAACACCCCAGCGGCTGATCCACAGTGCGATACCACCAGCGAGGAAACCGCCGAGGATTGCACCGAGGAAGCCGGTCTTGGTGCCCAGTGGGTTGCCGTCAAGACCGGTAGCAAGCGCACCTGCAACCAGACCTGGGGCCAGACCTGGACGGTCAGCGATTGCGTAAGCAATGTAACCAGCCATTACTGGAACGAAGAACGAGAATGCAGCCTTACCAATCCAGAAGATGATGAAGGCCCAGGTACCGAAGTGACCCAGCTGCAGGCCACCGGTGGTTGCACCGTTGGCGTCACAGGCGTATGCGCCACTTAGGCAGGCGTCGTAAACACGAATAC
Source organism: Actinomycetota bacterium (assembly GCA_039800845.1). Lineage (GTDB taxonomy): Bacteria > Actinomycetota > Actinomycetes > Actinomycetales > Microbacteriaceae > Rhodoluna. Next base: position 2,294 of record JBDLQA010000001.1, on the reverse strand, counting down.
CACCCTTGTCGGCGCTGTTACCCATTGCGAAGCTACCGAAGAGGAAGCCCAGGGCGATGAGGATACCACCGGCTGCAACCAGTGGAATCATGTGGGATACACCGGTCATCAGCCACTGGCGGATGCGGGATCCAACGCTTACGTTAGACACTTTTGTCTCCTTTTTGGGGTCATCACTGACCACATAGTTTGATTGGGACGATACTGCTTGGTTTATTTACTTTTTTCCGAAGAGGGACGATAGGAAACCGCCCGACTTCTTCTCACTTGGTGCCTTTGCGGCAGCTGGAGCCGCAGCAGCGCTTTTGGCGGGCTGACCATCTCCAACTTTGGCTGCGGTACCATCGGCAGCTGCCTCAAGCACCGTGTTGATAAGACCCGCAGCACCGTTAATGGCTTTAGCTACACCCACCTGGATGTATGGCTTGCCATTGAAACGGTCGCGGCCCTTTACCTCTAGATCGACAGCGAAGATTACGGCGTCTGCCGAGTCGATGACTTCCTGCTTCAGCGGGTTGCTACCCGCCGAACCCTGAGTCTCGACGATTACTTCGTGTCCAAGCTTCTTACCTGCACGCTCAAGCGATTCCGCTGCCATGTAGGTGTGTGCGATTCCAGTGATGCAACTGGTTACGGCAACAATCTTCATTAGTTCTGTACCTCTCGGGATAGGATCTCAGCGATTTTCGCTGGGTCGGTCTGTGCGCGCAGGTGGTCGCAGAACTCTTCGTCCATAACCTTGCGTGCTAGGGAACCCAGGATTTCTAGGTGTGCACCTTCGCCGCTCTTAGGGGCAGCGATGAGGAAAATCAGAGTCGATGGGCCGTCGTCGGCGCCAAAGTCAATGCCCGCCTTGCTGGTTGCAACTGCAACGGATGGGGTCAGAACGTAGTCGCTCTGTGCGTGAGGAATGGCAATACCACCCTCGATGCCGGTTGGGAAGTGCTCTTCACGAGCAGCTACGGCCTTTAGGTACTTGCTGACGCTCTTTAGACGTCCAGACTTCTTCAGGAGCTTTGCTAGTTCCTTGGTTGCCTGTTCCTTAGTCTTGGCGGTGGAATCCACGACCACGATCTCAGGAATGGTGATTGGTGCGCTCAAAAGTTACTTCCTTGATTATTTGCGCGCCGAATGCCCGGGCGCATGTTGTTGCTATCTACGCGCCCTTTTGGGGTGCAGAGTACCCAATCCGCTGCGGCTAGTGGACTTGTAAGTCCACAACCGCTTCCAGTTAGTGCCGCGATCTCTCGCATTTCCACTACCCTTCCGCACAGCCTCGTGCGCATTGAGTTAGTCACAAATTACACAGACTTTGTTGTTTAAACGGTAAAAAGACACGCTTTTCGCAAATTGTGTTCCAAATCGTAATTTTTGGGTTTTACGGGTTCGGTAACCTTGTACTAGGGGAAACCCTTATGTATGCGCTTACAAAGCGCACCAAGTTTTCTGTAAATCTGCGCTTTAGACGCACCACCGAAAGGCAACCCATGGCCACCGTTACCGGAATCGTAGAAGTACTAGACCCTATTGGCATGCACGCACGCCCAGCTGGTCAAATTGTGAAGCTGGTTAAGGAGTCGGGCGTGGAGGTTGTATTCCACTACGACGGCGCAGAGACCAAGGCAAACTCGGCACTTCGCCTCATGGCCATGAAGGTGAAGACCGGCGAGAAGATCACCGTTGCAGTTGACAGCGATGACGAGGCCGCAGCAAACGGCATCATCGCTCAGATTCAGGAATTCCTGAAGGGCTAACAGCTTTCATGGCAGCAGAGATCAAGGGTCTTGGCGTTGGCCTGACCGCCGCAGTCGGCACCGTGCACATCGTTGCACCTACCCAGCCACTTCCAGCTTGGGGCAAGTCCACCATCGGCGCCGATGCCGAAATGGCGCGCCTACAGGTTTCCATCGCAGCGGTAATCGCCGACTTGGACCGCCTGGCACAGGGAGCCGATGAAACCACCGCCGAAATCTTCGAGGCAATGAAGATGTGGCTGGAAGATGAAGGGCTGCTGGAGATCGCGCAGGAGCACCTGGACGAGGGTTCGGACGCTGCAGGCGCAATCGGTGAGGCATTCAATGCTTTCGCGGTGATGTTTGAAGGTGACGCTGCTTTTGAAGAGCGCATCGCAGACCTCCAGGATCTTTCGCGCCGTGTTCAGGCCAACCTGGCGGGCATCAACGTTGGACTCGACCTACCTGCTACCGGTCAGTTGATTCTGGTTGGCGAGGACTTCAGCCCTGCCGACACCGCACAGTTCACTCCAGCAGTAGTTGGCGTTGTGACCCGCGCCG